>DATDRZ010000077.1:0-53108 GCA_035291465.1 Anaerolineales bacterium | reverse complement strand
AGGCGGGAGAAGGCGAAGCCGTTGCCACCGCCGGTCTGCTGGATGAGCGCCGCGTCGCGCAGCGTCTGGAAAATGCCGGAGGAGGCGCGGCCCATGTCATCGCTAATGGGCAACACGAAGCAGGCGGCCAGCTGGCCGATGGGAGTGCCCGCGCCGGTGAAGGTGGGCGAATTCGGCGTGAAGCGCTGCTCGCCCAGCAAATAATAAAATTCCCCTGCCGTTTTTGTCGCGTCCCCGCCCCATTTCTCTTCCGCCTTGCCCACATGGTAAGCCACGCGCCAATAGGTCTGCTCTACCGTCTCAATGGGCTGGCCGTCGTTGCCCCGCCGCATATATCGGCGCTGGAAAACTTTCAGCGCGTTCTCGCCCAGCGTGACGTGGCGCAGCGTTTTTGGCAGCGCCGGCGTGGGCGTCAAACCACGCAATCCTTCGGATTGCTGGGTTTTCTTGGGCTTGGCTTCTTTCAACATAACGGCTCTCCTCAATGTTCAGACAAGTATTTTTATAGAGGCGACGACACCACTCTCTGGGGGAAGAGAGCGGCGACGATCCCCCTCTTAGCTTGCGATCAGACTGTCGACTTCCTTGCGGATGGTCTTCAGGTCATTCAGACCGAGATAGACCAGGGCGAAACGAATATAGGCGATCTCGTTGAGTTCTTTGAGGCCGGCGATGACCATGTCACCGACCACGCGGGATGGGACCTCGGGTTTCTCCAGCCGCATCAGCTTGCTTTCGATCTGGCCGACCAGGTGATCGATCTCCGCCGCCGAGACGGGCAGCTTGACGCAGGCCAACTGCACGCTGCGCGCCAATTTTTCGTGGTCGAACTCTTCGCGAGTGCCGTCTTTCTTGATGATGAGCGGAGCGGTCATTACCGGGCGCTCATAGGTGGAGTAGCGCTTGCCACAATTCTTGCATTCCCGCCGCCGCCGGATGCCCCCGCGCAGGTCGTGCGTGGTGTCGATCACCTTGCTGCCTTCCTGGTTGGGGTCCTTGCAATGCGGGCACTGCATGTTTAGTTAGTTAGTTTCCTAGTTTCCTAGTTTCCTAGTTTCTTGTTTACCGGTTAGCCAGGCCTATATATGGGGCGAGAACGATTAATAGCCCAATATCTAGGGTGAAAAGTTCGCCATTCTAGCATGCAAGGCTTTTTGCGCGCAAGTAGTTTGTGGGCGAATCGGGACGATTCGCGAAAACTTTAAGGTTCCCGTGCAGCAATCATTGGGGAGCCCTCGTCACCGCTGACGCGGGACAAGCTTTAAGGTTGGCGTGGAAGGAACGTTGGCTTGGGCGAAAAATGAAAGGGACGGCCAAAAGGCCGTCCCTTTATTCGTTTCCGATTTCTTTGAGCTCTCAGTTTACAATTCCGACGTAGTTATCTGAGATGATCAACCCTATATTAATAGGAGTACCGTCAACGGACCCTTTTCCACTCAAATCGGCATAGTTACCTGTTCCCTCAACGATCATCCAGCGACCTTTCGTGGTGGAGTCGATCAAATTAAAGGTAATCTGCACCCGCACATCGAAGGTGCCACTCCCATCTTCGCAAGTGAACCTATTGGTGACATGCCATTTTTCAAAATCGCCGTTTGGAGGGCCGGAAGTCCGAATGGAAACTTCGTCTACCGTGCCCTTGGCGCACACGCGGCCAGAAGTTACGGCTGGCCCGAAAGCGTCAAACGTCTCGCCCAACGATTTATCGATGAAGTTCTCCACATCTATAAATAGGTTGTTTTGCGGGGCGGCAAGGGCGCTTGTGGTTAGGATACCTGCCAATGCCAACATAAGCAGACCCAAGATGACTTTCTTTTTCACGTTCTTCCTCCTCTTCGGCTCGGATAAAGCCGCACATGAGTGCCTAATGAGATTATCAGGTTGGCGCCTCTAACAGCAATAGGTAAGCAGTCCTATGGGACCAGTACCTCTACTCACGACCAGAGTTATCAGTCCTTCCGATAATCACAGGGTTCCCATGGTAGCAATCGGAACCCGTGGCAATCCCCAGGCAGCGATGCCGGGCCAACTCCGGCTAAAGCCGGTGAGTTCCCAATTGCAGGCTATTTACACGTAAAGGCTGGCTCAGCGCCCTGGGAAACACGCCCCCACAAAATGGTCACGGCCGTGCACAGATTCTGCTGGGCGTTAACCGTTCGCTGGCTGAGGTCGACGGCGGTTTCTGTGTCACCGGTCAGAGCAAACGCCTCGATGAAAGGTAAATACTCAACTGGCATAGAAACCTTCAATCCGTCACGCTGAGACCGTCCATAAAGATCAACGACCAGGGCCCAGTCGCCCACCTGGCGGGCGAGCTCTGCTTTGGCGTAGTAGTAGCACCAACCATGGCTTGGTTCCGGGCCGAATAAGGTCTGGTCCAGATTTGGAGTGGGAGCATCCGCATCGATCAGGTCCAGATTGGAAAGCGGAATGGCGCCCTCCAGGGATCTTCGCCAGTTCGAAATCGTTTCAGCATTGCCATACACCGGGTCTAAGACTCGCAGGCACCCTTCGGGCTCCTTATAGATCACTACAATGTCGCTGGCATTGCCGGCGAAATTGGCCGTTCGGTATTGCACGTTGATGGGCGTACCCGGTTCCAGTGAACTCAAGAAGGAATTCTGCCTGGACCTAATATAGAGCAGGACATAGGGCAGCCTACGCTCATCCAGATCGGGCGCGTAAATCCAAGTGAGTGGCGCAGTGACTTGAAGATCGGAGACATAGGCAAGGGGGAGTTCGTAGGTCACCAGGGTAGTGTCTTCTTTCAAGCCAGGCATGCGCCAGGCCAGTTCCCAATAAAACTCGCGTTGGTCGGCCCAATCCTGCTTATAGGTGTAGGCAGTCCCGAATAGCTGCGAGACACTCAGGCCAATCAAGAGGCTCAGCATAACCGCCTTGCTTTTACCAGGTTTCAAGATCAGGTCTGCCAAGCCGATGATGAACAGGCTGGCGCCCAGCATGATCGAAACAAAGAGGCGGTCCACATCAAACTCAAGCCGCAGTTCGAAACCTGCCGCCCAGGATGGAAGTCGGCCGGCAAAGATGCCTATAAATCCGATGGCCATGGCCCACCAAGCGAAGGCACCGGATTCTTTCTGTGGCTCTTCTCGATTGGAGAATTGCATCAAAAAGAAGACGGCGGCTGTGGCCGCAACCAGCACCGCGAGGTGACCCGCCTGGAGGGCAGACCTTGCTACGACTGCAAACAGATCAAAGGCCCGCAGCCAGGAAACAAATGCGGATAGCGAAAACGTATTGATGAACTCGTTGACCAGCGATAACGGCGACAAGGCCGGCCCAGAAAAGTCTATGTCGTAAGAGGCGTAAGCGGAGGAGCGGTGGTAAATAAAGATCCAGGCTGCATTGATCGCCCACACGATCAGGTAGGGCGACCAGGATTTGAGCGCTCGCCCCAACAGCACTCTTCTGTCTTTGGCCTTTTCGGAAAGGATTTTGAGGATGAAAAGGAAGCGCAAGAACTCCAACCCAAAGAAATACTCAGTGGCGAAAAGTCCAAAAGCCTGCAGGACAAGGGCCAGTGCGGTCAGTGAGTGCGAGGATTGGCGCTTCCTCAGCGCCCAGACGGTAACCAAAAACGAACCGAGAAGGAAAAGGAGGGGAAACAGTTCCTGGTTTACATGAGTAAACGCCACCCACTGTTGTCCATAGCCAGGGTAGACGGCGAAGAGAAACACGACCCACAGCACTTTTGATTTGGCTTCAGGGAAGACCCAGCGCAGCAGGAACCAGACCTCCAGTGATAAGAGGAAGCGGGTTATCAACCCAATGATTTGCCAGGTCAGTGGATGGCCGCCGAACAACGCCGTCGTGGCCGCAAAGATCGGACCCAGCAGCGGGCGGGACCAACTAAAGGCCGGGATGAATTCGTAGAAACTTAGGTACTTCAGCAGCCAGGCAAAAGGCCAATCGTCCCAGTAATAGCCCATCCAGGGAATGAAGATCCCATAAGCCAACAGGATCAGAAACAGGACCAGCGCCGGGACGGTTATGTTTTCGTTTCGGATGACGGAGGAAAGTCTGTTCATCAATGTGGGTCAGGGGAACGGGGTGGATTTTACTCTGAAGGGACCGTGATGCGAATTCCGAATCAAAAGGAATCGGGAATTGTCCGGACAAGGCCTTTCCCAGTAAGTTGATTTCTTGACTTATTTCCCCGCAGATTCCTGAATCCGAGTTAATTGTTATTACTCAAAGGAACGGAAGGAAGATCTCGTCAAGTCAAGCACCGCCTTGAGGAACAGCTCAGCGGCGACGAAGGGTATTGATGACCACCCCACCACACTTCCCGCGGAAAAATATCTGGGGGCGTTGTAAGGAGAAGTCTTTCGCGATTATTGCACTTCATCCTTGGCCCCGTGGCATTTGTCACTATTGCCAAGAATGTAGGCGGCTTATGCTCATCTGCGCTGGCCATCCCTTCCGGCAAAGGAGCGTCTTCGTTATGCTCAGATTGAGGTTTCTTGACAAAGAACAAACCGTTGCGCCCCCCGGCTTCAACCGCTGGCTGGTGCCCCCGGCTGCCCTGGCGATTCATCTAAGCATTGGCATGGCTTACGGCTTCTCGGTATTCTGGCTACCCCTTTCAAAAGCCGTTGGCATATCGGCGCCGGTCGCCTGCCCTGCCGACATGAGTTTTTGGGCCAAGGTGTTCACCACGACCTGCGATTGGCCGATCTCCATGCTCGGATGGATGTACACGCTGTTCTTCGTCTTCCTGGGGAGCTCGGCGGCCGTATTCGGCAGCTGGGCCGAGCGCTCGGGGCCGCGCAAGGCGGGCGTGGCTGCTGCATTCTGCTGGGCCGGCGGCCTGGTGATTTCTACGATTGGCGTGCTCACCCACCAAATCTGGATGCTGTGGCTGGGCTCAGGAGTCATCGGGGGCATCGGTCTGGGCTTGGGATACATCTCACCGGTGTCCACGCTGATCAAGTGGTTCCCCGACCGGCGCGGCATGGCCACCGGAATGGCCATCATGGGTTTTGGCGGAGGCGCCATGATCGGCGCGCCGCTGGCCGACCGGCTGATGAAGTTCTTCGAGACGCCGACCGACGTCGGCGTCTGGGCAACGTTTCTAACTTTGGCAGCCCTCTATTTTGTATTCATGATGGGCGGTGCATTCGGTTACCGCGTGCCGCCTGCAGACTGGAAACCCGCTGGCTGGAATCCTCCGGCGACCAACGGCAACAAGATGATCACTACACGCAACGTACATGTCGACCAGGCAATCAGGACGCCGCAGTTCTGGCTGATCTGGGGAGTATTGTGCTTGAATGTATCCGCGGGAATTGGCTTAATCGGAATGGCCTCCCCGCTATTGCAAGAGGTCTTTGGCGGAAAATTGATCGGCATCGTGGCCGCCTTCAACGAACTGGATGTCGCCCAAAAAGCGCAGATCGCGGCGATTGCAGCCGGCTTCACCGGATTGCTATCACTATTCAATATCGGCGGACGCTTCGCCTGGGCATCGCTTTCAGATTACATCGGTCGCAAGGCTACTTATGCGGTGTTCTTCGTTCTCGGCCTGGTTCTCTATGCATCGATTCCAACAATTGCGCACGCAGGCAACTTGATTCTGTTCGCGGCATTTCTGTGCATCATCGTATCGATGTACGGCGGCGGTTTTGCCACCATCCCTGCGTATCTGGCAGACATGTTCGGCACCAAAATGGTGAGCGCCATCCATGGGCGGCTGTTGACCGCCTGGTCCACTGCGGGGGTGCTTGGTCCGGTTTTGGTCAACTATTTGCGGGAGTATCAATTGTCGCGCGGCGTCCCCAGCGCGCAGGCTTATGATGCAACCATGTACATCCTGGCGGGATTGCTGGCTGTGGGTTTGATCTGCAATTCGCTGGTAAGACCTGTTGCTGAGAAGCATTTTATGAAGGATGAGCCAGGGAGCCTGGGTGCTGGCGTGAAGGGGGGCAGAGGTGCAAGGGAGCATGGGCGCAGGGGAGAAAAAGCAACGCCAAAAGGGAGTGCTGTTGGCGTCACCGCGGCGTGGACGGCGGTCGGGATTCCGCTCGCCTTCGGTTTGTGGTCTACGGTGCAACAAGCGGTAGTGTTGTTCAAGTAGCTGTTTATCAGGCCCCATCCCCGACTCCCTCATCTGCGAACGAAACCTCAACGTAAAAAAGCCGCCAACTTTCCCCTCGGTTGACGGCTGGGACCTGCGTAACTCTTCACTGTGCTTATACCCAGGCCGGCCGTTTTCTTTCATTTTTTTCCGCTTAAGTCCCTTGCCTGCCTTATAATCGCCGAATATCCAAAGGAAAAATAGGCCTGGACGTGGAAACCGATGTAACCATTGCCAGCGACATTCTGGAAAATGTGCTCGACGACCTGGCCAAGAAGGAGGGTGGCTGGCTGGTAGAAAAAATAAAGCCCATTTTGGCTATTAATCTGGAGCGGGGGCGAATAGATACCCTGGCGCTGAGCTCCAGCACTCGGCTTGACCAGTATGTGAGCAGACTTGCAGCTAACTACAAAGAACTTTCGGGATATATCCAGGCGCTGCAAATCGAAAAGGATGAAACCCTTTGGAAGGAATTATTTCAACAATTGGCCAAATGGACTTATGCCTATCTAATCCGAAAAGGCTTTCAGTTCGGACCGAACACCCTTGAGATAGCCATTGGCCAGGCGACGGAGGCTTCCATCCAGCTCCTGAATTCCCATTTTCCCTACGATGTGGCCTTCGACCTCTGGTGTCACAGGCTTGTGATTAATACCTGCGCCAAATTCCTGCGCAGCCAAGGGCGCAGGGCAAGTCATTTGCCTACCCTGTCCCAACCGTTTGAGGATTTTGCAGAAGCGATCAAGAGCCCCGAGAATCCAGAGCTTCAGGTCGAAACGGAAGCCTTTCACCTGCGCCTGAACAGCGCCCTGACTAATCTGGCTCCAGCGCGCATGCACGTGGTGCAGGGATACTATTTTCATGGGAAGGATTTTAGGGCTCTGGCAAAAGAATTAGGCAAGTCCGTTGCAGCCATTCACAGTCTGCATTTTCACGCTTTGAACGACCTGCGGGCACAACTCGAATTGGAACGTGTTGAATATGAATAAGGGAAAAAAGAACCCACCTGAAACCGGTGCTTTGTCGCCGGAAGGCCGGATGGCGCTCAGCAGACTTGCCAAGGACCTGTTGGACCAACCGGTAAACGACAAGTGGAAGCAGGGTCAGAGCCAACTGCTGGACTTCTTAGTCGATCAGGCAACCGCGGGCATTGACCTGAGCAACGCTTATCCCGAAGCCTATCAATTGCTTCTGAAAGACGCAGCATTGCGCGAAGCCTTCATCGATCTGGTCGAAGCGATAGAAGCCGAAAAGGCCGGCGATTTACCCGAATTGCCTCCATTGGACAAGATCGATCTTGAATTCCTTAAAGCGCCGAGCCGATCGGTGGAACAAACCGGACCCGGCAGCTGGCAGGTTTTTCTGCGGCGGACCGCGGAAGAACTAAGAAAGCTCTATCGGCCGAGGGAACTGGCCTATCGATCAGCAGCGGGCGTTGGCGAAGCCAATTGGCTGAGCTTGGTGAGGGAAGACATTGATCTTAACCAGGACACTTCGCTTGCCTTTAGTTTGGAATTAACTCGCACATCAAGCCCGGATGAGCTAGGGCTTTTTGCCAGCATAGCACTGCAATCTGCGCCGGAGGAAAAGACTTCCATCGAATATCTGTTTGACTTGCATGTAACCTGGGGAAGCTACAAGCAAACCATCGCGTTGGGCGAAAACTATCGAGCGCAGTTGCCTTCTCTGCCCATTGGCTTGATAGAAGAGGGCATTGACCTTAACCAAGATTTGGAGATCTCGCTGAATTTTAAGCAGCGCAACAAGGAATGAAATCCGGGGATTCTCCAGACGATCTGGATGAGTTGGTAAGACTGGCCAGCCGGCCTATAAAGGGAAAGTGGCTGGCAGGGTTAGCGAGATCGGACCTCGATACACTCCCCACCATCACCGCAATCCTCCTGGAAGATTCCTTTAACCTGGCCCAGCAACACAGTCTGTCAAACCCAAAACTCTCCTGGGCAATTAGTTATGTTGTAACCCTGGCCGCCAAGCGGCAGAAGGTGGAAAAAGTTCTGGAGGCCAGGGCAGCCTGGAATCTCGGATGGTCGGCCAATGAATGGGCCGAACCGCGGTTGGCGGAGCAGGCACTGTCGGTGGCAAAGCGCTTATTCGAGCAAATCGGCAACCGGGGCTGGGTGGCGGCCTGTGATTGGCAGCTGAATGCGCTTCCCTGGACCAAGACGGACTTCAAGGCCACGAAACAGGCGCTTGAAGACGCATTAGCCGGATTGCACAATGGGATGGAAGCCTTCATTCCACGCTGCCGGCAATCCTTAGCGTTTGCAAACCTGTTGCTTAATACACCGGAGACCCTGCGCCTGGCCGAACAGCTCATTGAAGCCGCGGAGGAAGCGTTTAACTTGTCGGGAGATGCCTTGGGGAGAGCCAGGGCGCAGCGGCAACGTGCAGCGTTGCTAACCCGCAGAAGCAATCGCGCCGAGGCCGTTGCCATTTTGCAAGAACTCAGGAAAACCTTCGCTGAACTGGATGCACCCATCGATTTAGCCAGAGTCAATTTCCAATTGGCCGTGAATTATTCAACGATGGGCGCACCGATCGATGAGGCCCTGTCCTTGTATCAGCAAGCGCTTGAAACCTATCGAACAACCGAACTGTCCTTAATGGGAGCAGAATGTTTGAGCGGACTGGGGATACTTTTTACGCGACAAGGGGCCTTTGAAGACGCCGAACAAAACTTAGCGGAAGCTCGCAAAATATTCGAACGCTATCAGATACCCGGGCTGCTGGCAGACAATCTCGGTGATAGTGGCCGCCTTGCCGTCGTTGCCGGGGACTATGCTTTGGCGCTGAACAGATTTCAACGCGCACTTGAAATCAACCAAAGGATAAGCTCACCCTTACAGGCGGCCATTGCCAAAACCAATCTGGGGCACACCCACGCCAAAATGGGCCATTACCAAACTGCGCTGGTGCAGCTCGAAGAGGTCTGCAGAGATCTGGAGGACATGGAGAACCCGGGACGACTAGGCGACTGCCGCTTGTATTTGGCTAACGTTTGGGCGCACCTTGGACAACATGCCGAAGCCCTGAGATTGCTTGACGCGATCCAGCAGGAGGCGCCGGGCGAATTGAAAGCTTTGGCTTTTGAAGCACGTCTGGCCACGGCCTATTGCCTCATCGGCAGCCTGCACTATGGGGAAGCCCGCAATTTAATTCTCGGGGAACTTGAACGCTGGCAGAATAGCCTGGCTAAACCCGACCTGCCACTACTAAGGCGGGCCTTGGGGTTTTTGCAATTCCATGAAAGGGATGCGGAAGCCGAGACGACCTTACAGCAAGCCTTGGCCGAGTTCAAGGCCCTGGGCATGGCGGAGGAGGAAGCTTCTTGCTTGATGTTGCTCGCGGAGATCTATGCCGCGTCCAAACGCAGCAAAGAGGCTTCGTCGGTATGGCGGAAGGCACTCTCACGAGTGGGCGAAGGCTCCCCGGAAATTCGCCTCGGTTGTTTCACCGGACTGGCTTCTCTCTACGATGAAGCCGGCCAGAACCTAAGGGCGTTCCACATGTACCAAAAGGCTTCAAAAGCGGTGCGCGAACTGGCCGCGGATTTCTGGCAACCCTCGATCTTCAGCTGGCACATCGCAAAACTATCACCGAATGTAGAGAAAATCCTTCGCTTTTTCCTTTCCCATGAACACCCGGAAGAGGCAGCCCTCCTCCTGGAAAACATCAAAGCTCACACATTCATTCAAGAGCTTCTCGAAGATGCAGGTCAACCGGATATCAATCAAAAGAGGATTGATCAACTTCGAACTTCTATAGAGAAAGTGCAGGAAGAGATTCAATCTAAAAGCAAAGTCGGTGATTGGCTCACCACGTTAGCGGAAAGTCAGGCAGATTATGCAAAGCTTATTCCCCTAGTGGATAATTTAGAAAGGCAATATGGATACGTGCAGCGTGAGGGCGGAAAGAAAACAAAAGGAACTCGAGCGAACTTTGACATTCGCCATTTCCGAGCCATGGCCAATAAGCGCCTGGGCCGGAATTGGATAAGCATCGATTATTACGTGACGGATCACGAAATCATTCTGGCTTTTCTGACACCCAATCAATTCTCCCTACGGGCAAGGAAACTGTCTCCCCGGATCAAAATGGCAATGGCGTCTTCTCAACACAGCCAGCCTGGTTATGGAATACCAAGGCAGGATTTGGTTGTATTGGCCGAACAACTCATTCCCATAGAGCTAATGGGGAACATTAAGGAGAGGCACGTATTAATTCTTTCTCCGCATAAAGCGCTTTGGTCCATACCCTGGCCAGGTCTACCACTGGGCGATCAATCCGCAAATCTGGTCGATAAGTTCTCCGTTGCAACGGTCCCTTCTCTGGAAAGCCTAGTCATGTTATGGGAACGTTCGAAGCCAAAAAGAACCCCAGCACAGCATAAGGGGGGATTCATTGGCCTGTCTAAATTCAAAGCCCAGCTGAATCATCTGCCCTTTGTATTAGAAGAATTCGAGTACTTGAAATCAAACACGGCCATAGAATTGAAACCCTTACTGAATGAACAAGCGACACACGAAAATGTCCTGCAATTCCTCGGCGAACCGGCTATGGATGGTGGCAAAAAATTGGATTTCTTGCACCTTGCCACACACATCCATTACGAGGAACGGTCGAAAGTTCTTTGCCACATCCAGCTTGACGACAGGCGAGTTTGGTCAGAGGAGCTTTTTCCTTCGCGTAACCTGCCTGGGCTTGTCTTCATTTCCGCTTGCAATGGCGCCAGCAGTTTCGCTTATGAAGGCGGGGAGCAAATTGGCCTTCCGCTAACATGCCTTTCAAGTGGGGCTAACAGCGTGATCGGCAGTTGGTCGGCCATCAGCGATGAGGCTGCTCTTCGACTAACTAAAATGTTTTATCAGCAGTTGGTCCGGAACAGGCGGCCGGTTGCAGAAGCCCTGGCGCGGGCACAACAACAGCTTCGAGATTTCGGCAGCAGTTTTTCGGATTGGGCTTACTTTTCATGCCTGGGAATGCCGGACTGTATCCTCTAATAGCAGGTGCTGGGTTCAAACCCAGCACCTGTATTGGGCTCAAATGCTAACCACCCCCACCACTCCCATTGCCGCCGCCGGTATCACCAGGGCAACACAGGCAAACTATGCGCTTGAGCATCTCGAGGCACCTCCTTTCGGAGGGCTCGCTGTGTGGGGCCCAGCCGGCTAGCGGCTTCTAGACACTCAACGCAGCCCTTGGATTGTTAAGCTCCGCAGACCACCGGTTGTCTTAGGAACGCGGGAAGGCGATCATTCTCCCTTTACCAGAAAGCTTAGATCATTGTATTAACCTGGCCGCCTACGTACCAGAAAATTGGTTAAGTCCAATTCGGGGGCAACAAAGGCAAAATTGGGAACATGATCCCTTTCACTAACTTCTATACCCATGCCCCCATTTATCTTTCATTTTTGTTAGCTTAATCTATTGGAAACAAAAGCTCCCCGTGCACAGTACGGGGAGCTTTTATGAATGGGACCCGTGGAGGAAGGGACGGGTCTCGAAAAAACCTTGCGAGGGTTTGGATTACGTGATTGGATCCACGAGGTCAACCCTTCGCCATGCTCAGAGCAAGCTCTTCGCAAGGTTGTTACACCGCATTATTTGCCCACCCGCTTGCGCAGGAAGGTGGGGATATCGTAATCATCGGTATCGAAAGACGCGGGCTGCAACTCGGCTTCTTGCATCACCTTGCCTTGCTGAACGGGGGCGTGGGTTTCGACGTTGGTGCGCGGGTTGGTGCGCAGCATGCGCCGCGGCATGCCTTTGCGGTCGAAGCCCGTGGCGATCACGGTGAGCCGGATCTTGTCGCCCATGTCGGGGTCGATCACGGCGCCGAAGATCAGGTTCACGTCGGGGTGCGCGGTTTCTTTGATGATGGCCGCAGCGGTATTGACCTCGAATAGCGACAGGTCCGAGCCGCCAGTCACGTTGAACAAGATGCCGCGAGCGCCATCGATGGTGATGTCGAGCAGATTGCTGCTGATCGCTGCTTCGGCCGCCACCTGGGCGCGGTTCTCGCCGGCAGCTTCGCCGACCGCCATCAGAGCGGCGCCACCCTCGGACATGATGGTCTTCACGTCGGCAAAGTCGAGATTGATCAGGCCGGGGATAGTGATCAGCTCAGAAATTCCCTGGATGCCCTGGCGCAGCACATCGTCAGCCACGCGGAAAGCTTCGTTGAGGCTGGAACGGCGCTCGACGATCTGCAGCAGGCGGTCGTTGGGGATCACGATGAGCGTGTCAACGTAGTCCTTGAGCACTGCGATACCTGCTTCGGCATTCTGGTTGCGGCGGGCGCCTTCAAAGTTGAAGGGCCGCGTTACCACGCCGATGGTGAGCGCTTTCACTTCGCGGGCGATTTGCGACACGATGGGCGCGGCGCCGGTTCCGGTACCGCCGCCGATGCCGGCGGTGACGAAAACCATATCGGCACCGCTCAACACCTCGTACAGCTCCTGTGCGGATTCCTCGGCGGCTTTGCGCCCGATCTCGGGGTCGCCGCCGGAGCCCATGCCGCGGGTCAGCTTATCGCCGATGCGCACCTTGGTGGGTGCATTGGAGAGCAGCAGCGCCTGGCCGTCGGTGTTCACCGCGATGAACTCGATTCCGGGCATGCCGACTTCCATCATACGGTTGACCGCGTTGCAGCCACCGCCGCCCACACCAACCACTTTGATGCGAGCAAATGATTCCAACTGGTTCCTTGATTTCATATCTTCCTCCGTTGTTTTAAGGCAAAAATCTGCGCGCGATTTCTTTGACTTTCGGCCAATTGATACCGGCCGGAGAATGTCCATTTTGCTGCTGCTTTTGCGGCGTCACTTCGGTCATCAGCACGGCCCAGCGCAGCAAGCCGACGCTGGTGGAATATGCCGGCGATTGCAATTTATCGACTATGCCGGTCAATTTTTCTGGCTTGCCCAAACGCACAGGCATCCCCAGGACGCGGCTAGCCAAATCTGGGAGGCCTTTCAGCGCGCTGGAGCCGCCGGTGAGCACCAAGCCGGCGGGCAAAAGGCCATCGTATCCCGAACGCTTGATCTCCTGCAATAGAAGGCTAAAGATTTCTTCGGCACGTGCTTCAAGAATCTCGGCCATTTCGCGACGGTTGATCTGCAAGTTCTGTTCCTCGCCGAAGGATTTCACAGCGAAGGTTTCTCCGGGCTCGATCTCGGTGGGCAGACAATGACCGTGGCGGATCTTGATCTCTTCAGCTTGCGAAAAGGGAAGCCGCAGCCCATGAGCAATATCGGAGGTGAGATGGTTGCCGCCAATCGGCAGCACCATGGTGTGCCAGACCTCGCCTTCGATAAGGACAGCCATATCGGTGGTGCCGCCGCCAATATCGCAGATCACCACACCCATTTCGCGTTCGGTGGGGGTGAGCACCGCTTCTGCGGAGGCCAGTGGATTAAGCACGAACTGGCTGACGCCAACGCCGGATTCGGCGACGCACTGGCGCAGGTTATCCACGGTGGATGCAGCAGCGGTGATGATGTGCGCTTCGACTTCCAGGCGGTAACCGTGCATGCCAACAGGGATGGCGATGCCTTCCTGGCCATCGACAGTGAAATTGCGCTGGATCACGTGCACGACCTCGCGATTGTGAGGAATAGGAACGGAGCGGGCTACTTCCATGGCGCGGGCCACGTCGTTGTGATCGATCACACGGTCGGAGATACCCACAGCGCCGCGATTGTTTTGCGATTGGATATGCGCACCCGCCAGGCTAACCAGCGCGGATGTGATCTCCAAACCGGAACTGCGCTCGGCTTTATCGATCGACAGACCGATGGCGCGGGTGGCTGCGTTGATATCCACCACTGTGCCTTTGCGAACGCCCTGCGAAGACTCGATGCCAACGCCCAGCACGCGCACGCGACCATCCTGCTCCACGCGGGCGACAATGGTGCAGATCTTAGTGGTGCCGATATCAATACCGACGACAATAGGCGAACTCATGACTTAATAATCCATTCGGTAGTATGGCGCATGAAGATGCGCAACGCTAATCAAAGTAGGCGTCAAATTGCGAGACGACAATTCGCGCACAATAGCAAGATAAACAGCCAGACGCTGAGTCATGTTTTGGCCATCCTGGCCAAAGAAGGCATCCCAGCCACCCGGATCGGTCCAGCCGAAGCCCAAGCGTGGATCGTAGATCAGAGGCGCGCCCTGCGGGGCGATCCGACTCAAATCCTGGATGGCCCTGACCATTTCAGATCGAATCAATTGGTTCTGCGCATAGATGTCGCCGTCCAACTTGGGTGGCGCCTCGAGAGCGGTGACCTTGATCAATCCTTGCTCGCCGCCCTGTGGAATGAACGACACACCTTCAGCGTCGACCCAGACAGTGAGACCCGCCTGCTCCCAGACCAATAGCGGGGCGCGTTCTTCGACGCGCACAACGACTTTGGCCGGGAAGCCAACGCTGACGGAAACCGTTTCCAATTCAGGGAATTGATCGCGCAAAACGCCGAACAATTTTTCGCTTTCAACGCTGAAGATCGATGAACCGACCACTTTGAGAACCGAATCAACTGCGTCGGAGGTCAGGCGCTCGGCGCCGCGCAGATCGATGGCGGACACGGTGAAGGCGGAAGAGGACCACATGAAATACAACGCAACCAGTGTTGCCGAGACAATCAAACCAGAGACGACGCGCCAGCCCACATGCACATTGGGCAGTGCAGGCAAGCGCAATTCGGCGCCAGCATCTGCCAGCTTGAGGTAACGTTGGCGGCGCAACTCGCGGCCGGAGAGAGCGGCAAGACGCTGCTCCACCTCAGGATTGCGCGCCACCATCCGCGGGATGGCGGGCGCCTGGCTTGGAGAGGCGCGCCCAAGAATGGGGCGACCTTCGCGGCGCTGCAGGCGGCGCGAACGAACCTGGTCTGCGCGGTTCAAAGTTCCTTCTGCCATCGCTATCCTCCCCTCGTATATTCATGGCTGGTAGCTTCGCGTTGAGCCCGGCGCTCCAGGGCAAGTTCGATAAGGCGATCCACCAGTTCCTCACCTGAGATCCCGCTTGCCTTCCACAACTGGGGGTACATGCTGATCTGGGTAAAACCAGGAATGGTGTTGAGTTCGTTCAAATACACTTCATCGCTGTCTTTGTCGATGAAAAAATCGACCCGCGCCATGCCAGAAAGGTCCACGGCTTTGTATGCACGGATGGCCAGATCGCGAATGCGATCGGACGTTTCAACCGGGATATCTGCCGGGATGGTGGCGCGGGAGGCGTCATCGTGATATTTGGCCTCATAGCTATAAAATTCGCCAGCGTAAGTGATCTCGCCGCAAACGGAAGCCTGCGGATCATCATTGCCAAGCACGGAGACTTCGATCTCGCGAACATTGTGGCCTTTTTGCACCAGGAGACGGCGGTCGTATTGGGCAGCGTACATCAAGCCCTCGAGCAAGTCGGCGCGGTTGTGCACTTTGCTTACACCCACAGAAGAACCCAGGTTGGCGGGTTTGACGAATAATGGATAATCACCCAAGCTCTCGGCTATGCGAAGCGCTGTATCCATATCGGTTTCCATAAGGCTGCGACGGATCAGGACGTAGTCAACGACGGGAATATTATTGGCACGCATCACATCCGCGAACAGCGCCTTGTCCATGCCAGCCGCGGACCCAAGGACACCGGCGCCGACATAGGCGACGCCTGCCATTTCAAGCAATCCCTGAAGAGTGCCATCTTCGCCGTAGGTGCCGTGGAGCACCGGAAAGACCACATCCACGTTCGTCAGCGTCTCCAACATTTCGGCGCCCTTGTTTTCCTCAATGCGCTTCAGACCGGGGCGCGTTGGGTCGGGGAAAATAGTCGCCGGCATCAGCGAGCCAAAATTTCCGGCTTCCAACGCTTGAAGCACATCCTCGCCCACCCACCAGGCGCCTCGCTTGCTTAATCCAATCTGAGTCACCGAGTACTTTTTCTGCTCTAGCATGGATAGAACGAACTTGGCCGAAACCAGCGAAACAGCATGTTCGCCGGAACGCCCGCCAAAAATCACTGCCACGTTCAACTTTTTCGAGGCCATTGTTCTCATTCAGCCGGCCATTCGCCGACCAGTTCGATCTCCAATTCCAAATCAACACCGAAGTCCCGGAGCACAGCGGCCCGAGCCTCCTGGATAAGTGCGTAAACATCGGCAGCCCGAGAGTTTCCCAGGTTGAGGAAGAAGTTCGCATGCAGTGGGCTGACCTGCGCATTGCCAATTCGCTTTCCTTTCAGTCCAGCCGCTTCGATCAAACGACCGGCGCTGTCGCCGGGCGGGTTCTTGAACATCGAACCCATACTTGCCCCGGGCGGCTGGGTCAGGCGCCGGTAAGCCAGGAAGGTATCCATTTGCACCCGGATCTGGGCTTCGGGTTTTTTAGCCAGCCCAAATTTGGCGCTGAGCACAACCGCATCGCCCGCATGTTTTTTCAGCCAGGAACCGCGGTATTCATAGGCCAGATCCTGGGCGCTCCAGTCCTTCTTGCCCATGTTCCGATGCAAGATCGTTGCCACCTCTAAGACGCTGGACATATCGCCACCATGAGCACCGGCATTGCCGAAGACGGCTCCTCCAATGGTGCCCGGGATGCCCGCGGCCCACTCCAGGCCGCCCAAGCCCTTGGCAGCCGCCTGGCGGGAGATGACGCCCAAGCCGACGCCGGATTCGGCCCAGACGGTGGGCTGATCGTTCTCTTCTTCGAAATGCACTGCACTGGCCTGGTTGAACAGAACGACCTTGCGTACTCCCGCGTCGCTAACCAGCATGTTAGACCCGCCGCCCAGTACGAGAAACGGCAAATCCAAATCCCATAAAGTCCCGGCTGCCTTGGCCAACTCATCACTGGTAGCAATGTCCACCAGCGCATCAGCGGAGCCGCCGATGCGCGCCGAAGTATAGCGAGCAAGCGGCTGGTTTTCGCGCAGGCGCTTGCCGAAGGCAGAGCGCAACGCGTCCAGCGGAAGAACGGGAGCCATCACTAGCATTAGATCCTTCGGATCTCAGATCCTTTTCACGCGATCGATGATCTTGTTCAATACTTCTCTGGTGATCATGTTCTTGCTCATGTGAACAGCCACCTTTTTCGCGGTCGTTTTGGGCGCGTTGGCCTTCTCGGACTGTTGAGAAGTAACAACAAAAGGATTGGTTGCAAAACTTTTACTGTCTGGCTTAGCCATGTTCCTCCTCCATCTCTTTTAGCGAATCGAAAAGTTCGACGCTCAGATCGATCGCGTTCCCAGCAGACATGACGATCAACACATCACCGGACTGCAACTGGCGAAGGAGGGCGTCCTGCGCCTCATTTAATGACGGGACGAATTGGCTGGAAGGATGCTGAATAGATGCAGCTATGGATGCCATATCGAATCCGGCAGGCTGTTGTTCGCGCGATGCATACACTTCAGTAGCCATCACGTGATCGGCATCTTGAAACGCCAGCTCGAAGTCTTTTCGCAAGGAAAGTGTCCGGCTATACGTATGAGGTTGCCAAAGCACCCAGAGACGGCGGCCGGGATACCGCCGGCGGGCAGCGGATAGCGTGCTGCGAATTTCGGTAGGATGGTGGGCATAATCATCCACGATAAGGATTCCGTTGGCTTCGCCGCGCTCTTCGAAACGGCGCCCTGCGCCGCGGAAATCAGAGAGAGCCATGGCGGCTTCAGCAACTGAAAGACCAAGGAGATCCGCAACAACCATGGCCCCTAAGGCATTGAGCGCATTGTGAAAACCGGGGACTTTCGGTTTTACCTCTGCCAACTGCTTTGAACCATGCATGGCGATAAATGAATAGCCGCCGGCCTCGGCAGGTTTAAGGTTTTTCATCCAATAATCAGAGAATGGATGGCTTTGCGAATAGATGCGAATCTGGCCGCCAATGGACCTGGCATAGGTGAGCAGTTCGGACGCACCAGGATCTTCACTGCAGGCGATCAGGACACCGTCTGGTTGCAGACGGTCCACGAATTTTTCAAAGGCCGACTGGAAATCGCCCGCTGTGGGGAACAGATCGGGGTGATCATGTTCAACATTGGTCACCAAGGCGATTTTTGGCGATAAACCAAGGAACATATAGTCATACTCGTCCGCCTCAATCACAAATAATCGCCCTGCCCCGGCGGCGGCATTGTTGCCCAGGTTTTGAGCCACTGCGCCGATGATATAACCAGGCTTCTGGTTCAACGCAGTAAGCATCCAGGCGATCATGGCCGTGGTGGTGGTCTTGCCATGCGAACCGGCGACTGCGATGACTTGCTGGCCGGCCAATAACTCTCCCAAGAATTCGGAGCGCTTGAACACCTGCAAACCTTTGAGGCGAGCCGCTTGCACTTCGACGTTATCCTCGCCCACGGCGGAGGAACGGATAACGCGCGTGGCGCCGTTCACGTGGGATGCAGAATGCCCGATGTTTACGGTCACGCCTATTTGGCGAAGTGATTTCGCCAGCACCGAATCCTCGAGGTCGGAGCCGGTCACATGCTCACCGCGTTCGACCAGCACGCGGGCGATGGCAGAAAGCCCGGTGCCGCCAATGCCGATGAAGTGAGTCGTCTGCCGCGCGTTCATATCACCACGACCACAACCAAAGTAAATGCCACCGCGACTGCAAAATAAACCGCGGGCACGCCCAACCAGGCGGGAGGCATGTAAGCCATCATGTTCAGCAAATCCGGACCGGGTGCAGTGACCCAAGGAAATGGATATTGAAACTGATCCAAGTAATACAAGAGCGAGCCGAATAGGAAATAACCGTTGATAGCCCCGACCAGGATGCCTAATAACGAATCCTGGATCTTTTCGCGCATCAACGTGTCCGATAAACGGCGCCATTTAGGCACCTGGTAACCGAAAAAGCCAAAGAAGATCATGATCAAAGCGCGGGCAGTGAAATGACGGGCCGGGCCGCCGTCATCCAGCCAGGGTTTCATGAAGGGGATGAATTCCAGAACGACCGTGATCACAAAAATGCCCAGCACCAAGCTAAAGGTCACGAGCAATTCTTTAGACCAGCCGCGCAGGAAACCGATGATGGCAAACACGATCACCAGCGCGTAAAACAGGGTGTTCAAGGCGATCATGCGCGCCCCACCTTCCGGCCGGATGGCGTGCCAAGGTTACGCAGCAATTCGGCGATGTGAGTCGCAGCGTTAGGCTTGGCCAGCGCGGACATTGCCGTACTCATCCTGCGCAGGCGTTGGCGATCATGGACCAGTTCGAGGATGGCATCCACCAGCGAACCCTGCATCTCTCCGTCCGGCAGTACTTCGGCAGCACCGCGGTCCTTGAGATATGCCGCGTTCACATGCTGCAAATGTTCACGGAATGGGATCGGAACCAAAATGGCCGGGAGGCTGAATTGCGGAAGCTCGCCCAGTGTCGAAGCGCCTGCGCGGCAGACAGCCAGGTCTGCGGCGGCGAAAGCTGCTCCCATGTCGCCGTGCAAATATGAAAAGGCGTGATAACGGCCGGCCAGATCAGCCGGCAAGGATTTCATGGCGACTTCAACCGCTTCCCAGTTTCCAAGTCCGGTCACATGGATAATCTGCATTTCCTGTAGCAGCGTCCGCAAGCCGCCAATGAGTGCTTTATTGATCGAGCGTGCCCCCTTGCTACCGCCGAACACCAGCAGAGTCGGAAGGCCATTTTCAAGATCAAAATGTTTGATTGCATCTGCTCGTTTCCAACGGGTGAACTCAGAGCGGAGCGGATATCCTGTTACTCGGACGCGTTCTGATTTGGTAAAGAATTGGCGAGTTTCCTCGGCCACCACGGCAATAAAATCAGCAAAGCGGGCGATCAGGCGGAGAGTGAAGCCCGGCTGGATGTCAGGCACGAAGGCTAATGTTGGCACACGGAAGCCAGCTATCGCCACGGGCGCGGCGACGAAGCCACCGGTGAAGAAGAGCACTTCGGGCTTGAACTCGCCCAGGAGACGGCGGGCGGCGAGGTAGCCGCGGGCGAGCTGGATGAAGTTGCGAGGCAGCTGCAGCAGGCCGACGCCATGCAGACCCGCGGCGGGCAGCGTGCGCAATTGGTAACCGGCGCGGCTCACCAGGTCTTCCTCCATGCCGCCTTCGCCACCCACCCAGAGCAGTTCCAAGTCTTCATCGCCCGATGTCTTTTCACCGAACAACTCTTGAAGCACGGCGAGCGCGGGATAAACCCCACCCCCGCTCGCTCCGGCGGCCACGAGCAGTCGCATCCAATATCCTCTCTTCCTGTTGTTGCTGAGTACGCGAAACGCGAGCAATGTTCATCAAAATTCCCAAGGCAACCATAGTCGCCAGTAAGCTAGAACCCCCATAGCTGATCAGCGGCAAAGCGTTGCCAGCAAAGGGAACCAGGCCAACCATTACTCCCATATTGATGAGGGCTTCCAACGTGATCCACAGCGTCAGGCCAGCTGCCAACAGCGACCCAAACATATCCGGCGCACGGCGGGCAATGGTGAGCCCCCGCCACAGGACCGAGCCGAATAGAAGCACAACGAATAACGCGCCCAGTAAGCCAAGCTCTTCACCGATTACAGCAAAAATGGAATCTGTAGGCGGCACCGGCAACCCGGTGAGTTTGGTTTCCGCCTGCCCCAGGCCGACACCGAACCAACCGCCTTTCACGAAGGCTTCGTATGCGCGCAAGACGTGATCGTTGGCTTGCGTGAGATTTTGGAAGCCCGTTAGATAATCGCTGACGCGAGCGCGGGCCGTCAGACTGACTTGCATGAGTAGAAACACAACAACGGGTGCGCCGGCAAGTACCAGCGCGATCTGCTTTACGCTGCCACCCGCAAGGAAAAATAGAATGCCACCCATCGCTACAATGGTGGCCGCAGCACTGATGTCGGGCTGCATGTAGATCAGCGCGGCAACGACGCCGACGATGCCGATAAGTGGCCCCAAGCCATAAGTAAGTTTGGTTAGCTCGGTGCGTTTCGAATACAACCAAACAGCCAGATAAACAATCATGACCACTTTGGCCAATTCGCCCGGCATATAGGAGCCGCCGCTCAAAGCGCGGGTTGAGCCATAGCGAACCTCACCGACAACCAAGACAGCCAACAAGGCCGCTGCAGCCAGCGCCATCATCGGAACGGCATATCTCCGATAGAAGTGGTAATGGATTTGCGAAACCGCCAAAGCGGCGGCCAGCGCAATGCCGATATTCATCAACTGGCGAAGAAACATATAGGTTGGATCGCCATAATTCACCAATGAGAAATCTGCGGAAGCCGAATACACCATGAGTGCGCCGAAAATTAGCAGCGTAAATGTGGTCAACATCAAGGGCACGTCGAGATTGAGCTCGAGAAACGGCCAGACCTGTGGCTTGCGACGAGGCCCGCGGGCGCGCCCGGCGCGTGGCGCAGGCCGTTCTTCGATCTGGATATCGTCAAAGTCAAATGTCTGTTCACTCATAATAGGTTCACTAACCGGCGAAAGTGTTCACCACGATCTTCAAAATCCACGAACTCGTCGAAACTAGTGCCACCTGGAGACAAGAGCACCACATCTCCCGGCCGTGCAGCTTTAGAAGCTGAAGACACTGCGTCCGCCAAATTGGCCGCTCGGCTCAAATTCGATTGTGGGGCAACACGCTGGAGCACGCCACTAATCATGGGCGCAGCTTCTCCGAACACGACAACATGATGAACACGCTGCCGGATCAGCTTTGCCAGGGAATCCCAGGGCAATCCCTTATCGCGCCCGCCGAGCATGAGCACCATCGGGCGCTCGAAGCTGCGCAGGGCCGCTTCAGCACGCTGGGGGGCAGTGGCAATCGAGTCGTTGTACCAATCGGCGCCATTCACTGTGCGCACCCACTCGAGCCGGTGCGGCGCGCCGCGGAAGCCGCGCACGCCGGCGCGCATGGCTTCGGCAGAGGCGCCGGCGGCAGCAGCGATGGCACAGGCCGCCAGAACATTTTGCAGATTATGCGCGCCGATTAACTCAATCAAGGACAAGGGCACAACTGCCTGGTCGCCCCGGTGATCACGCAACCGGATCTCGTTGTTGCGCAGGTATGTGCCCACTTCCCCCATCGGCAAGGGAGACTGCCCGAATGAAGACAACATGCCTTTTACATGCGCGGAGAGTGCCCAAGTAGCGTCGTCATCGCGGTAGAGGATCGCGACGTCGTCAGCATTTTGGAATTGCAGGATGCGCAGTTTGGCGGCCACGTAAGCTTCCATAGTGAGGTGCCGATCCAAATGGTTGGGCGCGATGTTTAGGATGGCGGCAATGCGCGGGGCGCGGGTCATCCATTCGAGCTGGAAACTTGAAAGCTCTATGGCAGCAAGATCGCCCGCCTGCATTTCATCGACGCTACGAATTAACGGATTGCCGATGTTGCCACCAACCCAGGCACGACGGATGCCGTTGCCTTCCATGGCTTTCAATATGCGACCCACGAGCAACGTCGTTGTGGTCTTGCCTGCTGAACCGGTGATGCCGATAACAGGGCATGGCGCCAATTCCAAAAAAATCTCCGAATCGTTAGACACTGGGATGCCATCACTCTGGGCCGCCGTGACCAGCGGGATATCGCTGGGCACGCCGCCGGAGAGACAGAGCAAATCCGCGCCTTGCAGAATCTCAACGGGATGCCCGCCTAGGTGCCATTCCACTGGCAGGTCACGCAAGCCCTCTTGCGCGGTTTGAAGTTGATCGGGGGTGCGTCTGTCAGTGAGGAGGACACGCGCCCCGTGGGTAGCCAAATAGGCCGCCAGTGCCGTCCCCTGCCGTGCTGCTCCAACGATCACCACTCGCTTACCTTTCCAGTCCATAGCATCAAACTACAGCCAAAGCGACGCCAACCATAGCGAACAAAAGACTTACCAACCAGAAGCGCTGAACGATCTGAGTTTCGCTCCAGCCGGAAAGTTCGAAATGCAAATGAATCGGCGTCATCTTGAAGATGCGACGCCCGCGTGCAAGCTTGACAGAAGCCACTTGCAGTACGACGCTCACGATTTCAGCCGTGGGAATCACTGCAATAATGGGATACAGAATCCAATGCCCAGTCATCAAGGCTACAACGCCCAAGGTAGCACCCAATGCCATCGCACCGGTGTCGCCCATGATCAATTGCGCCGGGTGAACGTTGAACCATAGGAAGCCGAACAGCGCGCCGACTAGTACGAAGCAGAATTGCGCCAAAAATACCTGACCTTGGATGAGCGCTATCACCCCAAAAGTTGCAAAAGCTGTTGCACAGATTAGTCCGGCTAAACCATCCAGACCATCGGTAAAGTTTACGGCGTTGGCCGAGCCGACGATTATGAAAATGGCAATGGGTAAGAACCAAAGCCCGACATTGAACTCGGTTCGAAAACCAGGTAAATACAGATCAGGCACTCTCAATACATCGTTGAGTGCGTAGGCTAATATAGCTGCGAGCAATATTTGCAAAATAAACTTGGTGCGCGCACGCATCCCTTCGCCAGTTTGGCGTTGCGCCAGTTTGCGGAAATCGTCGACCCCGCCCAAGATTCCAAAGACAATCATGGCGCCCATTGGGACCAAAATCGAGCGGCCGATGCCACTAAGGCCAATCAAGGGGACCGCGTTCATGAGGATCGTGACAAGCAGCGCGGGCAAGATAACCATGATGCCACCCATGGTGGGCGTGCCCACCTTGATTGCGTGGCGCTCCGGGGCTTCCAAGCGAATGCTGTCGCCGATCTTCAAGCTGCGCAGAATGCGAATCAACGGTCCACCCCAAATGACCGTGAGGACGAAACTGATGCCGGCCAATACGAAGGCCGTCGGTCCGCCAGTCATTGCCGCGCCTCCAGTTCGGGGACGATCTTTTCCATCTGCACCGCGCGCGATCCTTTGACCAGCACCACGTCACCTTTCGACAATAAGCCCTTCAAGAAATCAAGCGCCTGCTGACTATCGTCGAATTGAGAGATCGCATTCTCATCTAAGCCTGCGGCCTTTGCCGTTTCTGCAATAATGCGCGCCCGCGGCCCAACGGTGATGAGGGCATCGGCCACTTTGGCCGCGAGATTACCGACCACGCGATGACCTTGCTCTTCATAAGGGCCAAGTTCCAACATATCGCCGAGGACCGCGACTTTTCGCCCGTCTAATTCTTCGAGCAGGTTCAGCGCAGCGACTGTTGATTCGGGCGAGGCGTTGTAGGTGTCGTCCAGCAGGATTGAGCCGTTCTTGCCTTGCACAGCAACCAAACGTAATTGGGGATTGCCTATGCGCAATCCAGCCAGAATCTCGCCCCAACTTAAACCTTCGACCAAGCCGACAGCGGCCGCGCGTAAAGCGGTGTGCACTGAGTGCCTGCCAATCAGTGGAATTCGGACATGGAGGGTTTCGCCTGCGTAATGGAGGCGGAAGCGAACCCCATGGAGTCCCATGCCCTCGACCTCATCAGCCCACAAGTCAGCTTGGGAATCCAATCCGTAAAAGAAAACGCGTGCCTGCGTCTCACCTGCCATGCGCCTTACCAGCGGGTCATCCATATTTAGGATCGCGACGCCCTCTTTGGGTAAAGCGCGCACCAATTCGGCTTTGCCGCTGTATATTGCTTCCTGGGATCCTGCTCGTTCCGCATGAACAGTGCCTATATTTGTAAGCATGCCAATAGCAGGCAATGAAATATCGGCTAACAGCGCGATCTCGCCGGGGACGTAGAAGCCCATCTCCAGCACGGCGCGTTCATGATTCTCGGTGATCGACAAGACGTTGAGTGGCAAACCGATCTCGTTATTGAGATTGGCGATGGATTTAAACGTCGGATAGCGCTGAGAGAGCACGTCGGCGGCAAGTTCTTTCGTCGTTGTCTTGCCTACACTGCCGGTTATGCCAATTACTCGCAGGTTCAGTTTACGGCGCCAGAAAGAAGCCGCTTTCTGGAGAGACAGTAAAGAATCATCGACCAGCAGGCAAAGTGGATACTGGGCCTTGAATGCGGGGGGTTTGCGGCCGGAGCGAAGGTCGAGTATTCGAAAATCGCCAGCCATCTCGCGTTGCACCAAGGCTAATACGGCCCCTTTGGCGAAGGCGTCGGCCACATAATCGTGTCCGTCGGCGTGTTCGCCTTTCAACGCAACGAAAAGCATGCCGGATTGGGCGTTGCGCGAGTCGTGGACGGCGCCCGTGATCGGCTGCTCAACGCCCTCCGGGCGCTGGCCACTTATCGCTTCTGCCACATCGGCTATAGTCAACATATCTTATTGGGACGCCATTTCCAATCGCTGGTCATCAGGCGGGATATCCATCAAAACAACCAGGCGCTCCACAATATCAGCAAATACTGGGGCAGCCGTTTCGGAAGCCCAAATGGATGTTTCAGGCCTCTCGAGCCACACGAAAACCATGAACTTGGGATCGTCAACCGGTCCCCAGCCCACAAAGGAGGTATTGGTCTGGTTGGGGTCGTAGACACCTGTGTTGGGGTCTGGAATTTGCGCGGTACCCGTCTTACCTGCAAGGCGATAGCCGGGAACCAAGGCAAGAGAAGATTCGTATTCGAGCGAATCTGCCAGCATCTCCGCCATCGTATGGGCGGTTTTAGCAGAGATGGGAGTTCCCGCGTACTGCGGGGGAATGTTGTATTGCATGCCATTTTGAACCACCCCTTTAACCATGTGTGGGATCACCATGCGGCCATCGTTGATGAAAGCCGTTGTGGCAGTGACCATTTGCATGGGCGTTACGGCCAGGCCTTGACCAAAGGTATTGGTGGCCAGATCGGAATCCGTCCAGTAGATTTCGCGGCAGTTATCTTGATCCTCTCCAGTACATGCCAATAGCGGTGGGTCACCGGGCAAGCGCAGTTGACCTGAGGCCTCATTGAACAGGTCGACGCCCGTCGGGTAGCCGAAGCCAAAGGCTTGCACGTAATGATAGAAATTTTCAGCGCCTAATTTCTCGCCGACCGATGCCAGGCAAACATTCAGGGAATGCTGCAAGCAGCCCAGCATGGTTTGTTCGCCCCAAGCCTGCCCGTTCCAATTACGGATAGCAATACCGCCGTAATAGAAAATACCTGTGTCGTTGAAAACCGTTTCGGGAGTTACAAGCCCTAGATCGATGGCGCCAGCCATCGTAACCACTTTGAAAATCGAACCGGGCTCATAAATCTCCCCGGTGGCGCGGTTAAAGGGATTGTTGTCATCGTAGATCTTGACATATTGCTGATAATCATTGAGATCCAGACGCGGTGTGGAGGTCATCGCCAGGATCTCACCAGTGCGCGGGTCCATCACGATGCTGGTAGCGGATTCAGATCCCGTCCGGGCGATGGCTTCGTCCAACACATCCTCTACCATGGCCTGGATTTCGCGATCAATGGTAAGAATTAAACTAGCACCACCAGGAACATCTGGCAGTTCCTGTACGCGGTTGGGGTCCGTGGGCACCCAAATGTCTTCGGGAATTCCGGCAAGCAATTCCTGATATTTCTGCTCTACGCCGAAGTTTCCGTTACTATCCTGAGTGACGAAACCCAGCACATTTGACGCCAAATCGCGTTCGGGATAGCTGCGCGCCAGGTGCGGTCGACAGATCAAGGCGATTAACACAGGATCATTGGAACAGTGATAAGAGCCTTCTTCCTCGGGCGGCAGGTTCACGTTGTAGGCTCTTAACAAGTCTATCTTCTCAGGTAGAACATAATCATCCAGAATTCCATAAACGGCCCCCAGTGCAATGAAATCTTTGATATCTTGCAATACCTCGTTGTAGTCGGTGCCTACCATATTGCTAAGTGCAAAAGCAATGGCTTCTGGATCTTGAACGGATTCCAGTTCGACGCCGATCTCGTATACCGTGCGATTGCCAGCGAGCAGATGGCCGTTGCGATCGTAAATCTCGCCCCGGGGCGGGTAAATAGTCTTAAACAAGCGACTGTAGTATTCGCTCTGCTTGAGGAATTCGGCAGCCTCAGGACTCCCTTGAATAAAGTAGGCGCGGAACAAAATGGCCAAGGCGACAAAGGCGAAACCGGCTGCCATGGTGAGATAACGCCAGGTATGTTCGCGCGGCATTAATAACCTCCCAGGTCGGCAAACAGCGCAGCCAGCCAATCGAACAATGAATTGGTATAGGCCGCCGGCAGAGGTGCGTCCGGGCCGAATTCGCGGCCAGCACGCGGCGCCAACTCGACGCCAACCGGTCGACCCCGGTATTCGGCCACGGCCACATACGTAATGGCAGCGGGAGCTACGGGCTTGAAACCTAGGTCACCGGCGCGCTTTTGCATTTGCTCAACAGAGAGAATGAAGGCCAACTGAGTCCGCATGTCTTCGATGTGCTGCTCGAGGTCGGCGCGCTCGGATTGGAGTTGCTGAACAAGGCGGCCTGTGGTAGCGGAACGGGCAGTGATGTTCAAGTAAACGGCCGCGATCAAGGCAAGCACCACCACGACGCCGGCAACGAAACTGATCATTTGCATCTGGCGCCGCCAGGGAGTTTCCTTATAGGCCTGGATGAGTTCCTTCGATCTCTTCAGCATCTCCGTAGCCTCTGCCTCAAACTTGGTGCAAAGGGTATGCCATGGTCATCATCAGTTTTCCAGTTTCTCCGCAACCCGCAGCTTGGCGCTGCGCGCCCGTGGGTTAGCGCTCACTTCTTCTGGCGTGGGTCGAATTGGCCGCCGCGCCATTTCCTTGATGATCGCCTTGTGACCGCAGGTACAAACCAATTGACTAGGCGGGCATATGCAATCGCGTGACTCCTGGCGAAAAAAGAGTTTCACCGCCCGGTCTTCCAAGGAATGAAAGGAAATTACTGCCAACCTTCCTCCAGGTTTTAGCGATGCCACTGCTTGCGGCAACGCGGCTTCCAAAGTTTTCAGCTCGCCGTTCACTGCGATGCGCAGTGCTTGAAAGGTGCGCGTCGCCGGATGAATTCCGCCGCGGCGCCCTCCGACGGCCTTGGTGACCACATCGGCCAACTGCGCTGTGCTGAGCAGAGGCCTGGCCTTCACGATCGCTCTGGCAATGCGCCGGGCTTTCGGCTCCTCGCCATATCGGAACAAAATGTCCTTCAAATCGGCTTCAGGCCACTTATTGACCAATTCGTCTGCAGTAAGCGGCGAATTGGGATCGAAGCGCATGTCCAGCGGCCCCTCCCATTGGAAGGAGAAACCGCGGTCGGGTCGGTCGAACTGGAGCGATGACGCGCCCAGGTCCAGCAGTATGCCGTCGACCTTATCCCAGCCAACAGCCGCTAAATACTCGGACAGCTGCCCATAGGAGCCGTGGCGTAGGATTACGCGGGACCCGAATTCCGCAAGCCGCTGGGCCGCCAAGTCCAAGGCTTGCGAGTCCACATCCAGACCCACCAACTCACCATCGGGAGAGCTGGCGTGGAGGAGGCCGCGGGCATGGCCGCCCACACCCACAGTGCCATCCAAATAATGGGCACCAGGTTTTGGGCGGAGTGCTTCAAGTACTTCATGGTAAAGAACAGGCTGATGTGCGGGCGCAGTCTCCTCAGCGCGCATCAGGTTTCGTTTAAGAACAAATCAAGCTTGGCGAAATAGCCGGCATTGTCCTGCGCCTTGTTTAGATTCGCCATTTGTTTCGACCATTGTCCCGGTTCCCAAATTTCAAAGTAATCGCCAGATCCTTTGATGATCACTTCCCCATTCAATGAATGCCGCTCGCGCAGGAATTGCGGGATCAGGATGCGACCGCTGCCATCCCATTCGATGCGCTCCGCGTCGCCGAAAAATACGCGGCTGAATTCTCGCACGCTTGGATCCGTGACACTCTTGCGAGAGACTTGCTTGCCCAGTCTTTCGAAAGAGTCGGATTGCCAAACCATCAGGTTTCGATCGAGACCTTGCGTGATATAACCGCCGTTTTCAAGCAGCTGGCGATAGCGGACAGGCAGAGTCAGCCGCCCTTTCTGATCTACGGAGTGACGATACTCGCCCAGGAACATAAGTTCTATCTTGCGGATTAATGGCAGAAACGCCGGCAAAATTCCGGCGTCCCACTTTCTGCCACTTCATCCCACAATCTGCCACAGTATAGTACAAGTCCTGCCACTGAAGCAAGCCTTTTTGCCCCATCCACGAAAACTCACGGACAAGGCCTGGGGGTAGCTTGTGACCAGGCGCAATATGTTGGGGAGAGCATGAATCTTTTAAGGTTCGTAGATCATCGAAAAGAAATTAAAAAAGCGCCATTGCTGGCGCTTCTCAGTGATCTTTATATCTCAGACTCTAGCGTGTCCCTTCGACTCGGGCGTCCAGCCAATAGCCACGCGCTTCGACAGATCGACCCCCGTTTTCCAGGATCACCAATACCAGCGTAACGTTTTGGCCGGAAAGACCTGACAGATCCACATCGAGGTCACCTGGCTCGTCATCAAAGACCTGAGGGATCTCGGAAAGTGTTGCATGAGTTCCATCTTCCAGTTCGTAGTCCAGACGGAAGATCACAGAACAATCGGGGAACTCTTCGAGGCAGCCAACTGTGGCCAGGAAGCGGTCACCGTCTCGGATTGTGATTGACGGAAAGAAACCTGCCAACCAGCCATTCGGTTGATTGTTGGGTTTCACTTCAATCACCGGAGGGTTGTCGCGTGTGCTGCCCTCAATGGCGGGTTCTGCATTCAAGCGAACATACCCATTTAGAATTCCTTCCTCGTCGTCCTCACCTTCGCATGGCAGGAAAGTGGCGCGGTTGCTGTGCCACTGGGCCAGGCAGACTACCTGGCTGAAATCATAGATTACCCCTTCGGGTAATTCGGGAACCACGATTTCCGCTGTCAGCGGACGGTCGCCTTCTGGTCCTACGCCAAAAATCTCGCCGTCAGCATTGCGAAACATCCACTCGCTTGCGTAGCTGCCTGCAGCAAGCGGAGCCACCATCGGCACCGAGATGTCCACGGTTTGGCCGGGAGATACGACCGACGGCAGCGCAACCTCCCCATCCGCCACGCCCATGGCATCCCCTTCGGAATGAACCAATGCATAATCTGCGATCCAGTTACAGCTTCCGTTGTTCACCACTTCCCAAGTCTTGGTGAATAGGGTCCCGGGCATTACTGTGGTGCCTTGCTGAACTGGAACATCCACGATGACGTGGTCGACAAACTGAGCCTTATCGCACTCGGAGTCCGCTGTTGGCGACACACCGCAAGCGGCCAACAAGAACAGGCTACTAGCCAGGATGAAAATTGACCTTTTCATGAGCGAAATTATATCCTTGTGAATTCATGGATGGTTTCAAGTACCAGCCTATTCACCCTGAATTGGAATACTTTAGCAAGAAATTTGTCATTACTTTACTCACGTCAGCTAGGGCGGCGATCTCTTCGAATGAAAGTTCCTGCTCAAGCTCCGCGACAATCTCGCTACCCAGGAAGTAACCTGTTTGACTGCGTCCTCGAATTTGAAGCCAGGAACCAAAAAAGGGACGGATGTCGACACCCTTATCAGATCGCCTCAAGAATTCTCTGGCAAGCCAACGTCGGTTTTCACAGAATCAATCTTCCCAATCATCCGATCCCTGGGAGACGTGCGCTGTGCCCTCCGAATTAAGCAGGCGCTCACATCGGTCGGCAAACCCTTCGACATAAAGTTGCCATAGAGGTCCCGATCTAAATCGCCTCCCAGCCTCTTGCCTCCAGTAGCCATGGAGAAGATGGCTAAACTCATGGGCTATCAATCCTCTAAGCGTTGGAGTATCTGTCCAACCTTCTTCGGCAATGTTCTCTAAGCCAAAAAGAATGGCGGGGGAACCACGATAAGTAGTCGCTCAGCCCGCTCCCAAACCAATGCCGACGTAGATAACAACAATCGGCAGCTCCGGATGGCTGAACCGCTGTTGAGCCCGGCGGAAGACGGCCCTGATCCCCTCTAGTAACCCTTTTCTAGCCAACCGCATGGCTCGGATTCTGCCTGGCAACGCTGGAAAGATGCGTTGTTTTGCAACCTTTCTCCAGTCTGTCCTTTCGCCTTCGTATTGACCGATTTGTTTTCTAAGCAAAATAAGGCCACTTCCCCATGTATTCGAAAACCCAACTATCGATTTGAGCCTCAATCGGTCTGGCGCGATACGCCTTCCAGAATTCTTCGAAGTCAGGGAACGTATCAATAATCGTAATCTGTGATCTATTTGAACTACTTGTTTTGCTTTTCATGGTTGCTTTCAATGCCCAGCATCTTGGCTGCCATATCGATGATCGGCATATCTTTCTGCTCCAGCGACTTGATCCAAGCTTCGAAGTCCTGAATGGTCGACAGCCTGGTTCCGACTGCATTGTTGATGCTGCTAAGCAACATTTTGGCAGCATCGTGCGGAAGTTGGCGAGCTGCATCGACACATAACGTGGCCTTTTTGAGATAGGGATCTGCAAGTGCATCCATACGCCACCTAACTGAATTGCCTAACGATCCCCATTACCTGCGAATGGTAGCCGGCGTCGAACAAATTGAGATGATTGAGCAGGTGATATACATTATAGATGGGCAGCCGTTCCTGCCACCCTTCCTCAAGGTGTCGCGTGCCCATATACGCATCATAAAAAGCAGCTGGAAACCCGCCGAACAATACCGTCATTCCCAACTCGGCTTCGGCCCATCCATAGTGGGCAGCCGGGTCGATGATGGCTGGCTGCCCGCGCTCATCGTTGATGGCATTGCCACCCCACAAGTCACCGTGAATCAGCGACACAGTTTGCGGAGGAACAAGTTGCGGCAATTGGCCGGCAAGCTTGGTTATTTCAGCAGACTCTGCGCGAGTTAGCAACCCATTATCACGAGCCAAGCGGGTTTGGTAGCCTAGTCGGTGTTCAGCAAAAAATTCGTAACCATTATCAGTCCATGGATTGGGCTGTGGCGTGGTTCCCAGGTAATTGTCATGCTCAAAACCAAATTGAGGGTTCGTCATTTGGTGAAGCGTCGCGAGCTGTCTGCCAAGGTTTTCCCAATAATTTGCCGCGCGGCCGCTCGGGCGCAAATCGTCAAGCAAGATGAATTCAGCATCCCACAACAGCGGCCCAGGAACCCGTGGGCCATTTGCCCTTTTTAGCGCCACCAAGCCTTCGGCTTCGCGTGCAAACATATCTTCTGGGGCGTTTGTGTTCGTCTTAAGAAAAAAGGTTGAGCCGGTTTCAGTTTCGAGTCGGGCCCCGTTGTTGATGCAGCCCCCAGCCACAGGTTGCCTGGTGGCCACTTTGCCATGACCATCCTTTGCCAACCAACGCATTACCGCGTTCGGAATCATGCTGCGTCGCCCGATTCAAGTGTGTCGAGCAAACTGCGCACGCTACGTTCGATGATGTCATAGACGTCTTCAAAGCCGCTCGGCCCACCGTACCAGGGATCTGGAACCGCAACTGCGCCTTGCGCGTCCGGATCGAATTCGCGCAATAAGTGGATCTTCGCCTGCTGGTCCGCCTTTCGAACCAAGGCTTCTACATCGGCTTTGTTTTCAAGGTCCATGGGAATGATCAAGTCGAATTCATCGAGATCGTTTGGCTCGATTTGCCGGCCTCGATGAGTGTAATTAAAGCCACGCCTGGCCGCCGTGCGCAGCATGCGGGGGTCAGGTTCCTGCCCGACATGATAGTCAGCAGTCCCGGCGGCGTCAGCTTCGTATTTACCGTCCAATCCCCGTTGCTTGACCTCGCGCTCAAAGAGTCGCGCAGCCAAGGGGCTACGAATGATATTCCCAAGGCACACAAATAGAACGCGAAGCGAATGTTTCACCATCACAATTCTTCAATTTTAATCAGGCAAAAGGAATATTCAAATGCGCAAAAAAATAGGGACGGGTTATGAAACCCGTCCCTATTCCGTTTCAATTTCGCACCTTGCGTTTTGCTCTACCGTTTGTTTTCACGCTGGCCTTCGTGGACACCTTCGGTTTCGCTGCAAGCTTCCTATTGTTTCCGCCAGGTCTGCGCTCGGCTGCGTCGAGGGCAGCCACGGCCGCCATGTTCACGATGTCGCGCACCTCATCACCAGTCTGCATGACCTGAATGGGAGCACCCAATCCAAGGAGGATGGGACCAATCGTCTGCGCGTTGCCCAAGCGATTGAGCAGCTTATAGCTAACATTGGCGGCTTCTAATGACGGGAAGACCAAAACGTTAGCCTCCTTAACTTTGCTGAATGGGTAACGCTTTTCGATGATTTCGCGCACCACGGCAGTGTCAGCCTGCATTTCCCCGTCGACAACCATCTTGGGCGCACGTTCGCGCAGCAGTTCAACAGCTTTGCGGACCTTGTCGGAAAGCAAGTGCGGGGTGCTACCGAAGTTAGAGAAGGAAAGCATCGCCACACGCGGATCCAGCCCGAGTTGTCTGGCAAAGTCTGCGGCGAGAATGGCGATCTCTGCAAGGTCTTCTGCTTTCGGATCGATATTGACCGTGGCATCGGTAAACAAGTAAACGCGCTCATCAACAATCATGATGTACACGCCTGAGGCGCGCTTTACACCGGGCGCGGTGTGATGGATCTGCAAAGCGGGCCGAATTACTTCGGGATATTCAAACGTAAGCCCGGAGACCATGGCATCGGCATCGCCCAGCTTCACCATCATGGCGCCAAAGACATTCCTGTCTCGAAGTTGCTTCTTTGCGTTGGCCAGTGTGCCACCGCGTCGTTGCCGCTGTCCGTAGTAAGAAACGATGTAATCCTCCAGGCGGTCAAATTTCTGGAGTTCAATGACCTTTGGATCATAGCGCAGGCCCAATTCCTTGATCTCTGCTGAAATCACGTCTGGACGACCAATCAGGATTGGCTGTCCGATGCCTTCTTCTTCTATCTGTAATGCGGCGCGGATAACTTTGGTCTCCTCGCCTTCCGGAAAAACGATGCGCATCTTCTTTGGCAAGAGTTTGGCCTTGTTCATAAAGTACTGACGTACTTGCTGCCCCTTGCCCTGGCGCAGGGCTAAAGCTTGCCGATATTCTTCAATGTCAACTTTCACTCGGGCTACACCGGTGCGCATGGCAGCCTCGGCCACTGCAGGCGCTTCCCACAGGAGCACACGCGGATCAAATGGCTTGGGAATAATGTACTCCCGGCCAAATTTCAGAGACTCGATGCCATAGGCGCGCAGAACTGAATCTGGAACATCTTCTTTAGTGAGATCGGCCAGGGCGTGTGCCGCTGCCACTTTCATTTCGTCATTGATATGGGTGGCGCGCACATCTAGTGCGCCGCGGAAAATGAATGGGAAGCCCAAGACATTGTTGATCTGGTTGGGTGTATCAGAGCGGCCGGTGGCTACGATGGCATCTGGCCGTGCCGCCTTGGCGACGTCGTAGGGAATTTCGGGGTTCGGGTTGGCCATGGCGAAAATTAGCGGATCCTTCGCCATGGTCTTGACCATTTCGGGCTTGAGTACATCTGCTACTGAAAGTCCATAAAACACATCGGCGCCCTTGACTGCATCCTTCAGATCGCGGGCTTCCGTCTTATGGGCGAACTCCTGCTTGTATTTGTTCATCCCCCCTGTGCGGCCCTCGTATACGACGCCCTTACTATCTACCAGTGTGATGTTCTCTCGCCTGGCGCCTAGCAACACCGCCATCTTGGCGCAAGAGATCGCTGAGGCGCCCGCACCGGAGATCACGATCCTGATCTTGCCAATATCCTTCCCTACTAATTCAAGCGCGTTGAGGAGGCCGGCGCCAGAAATAATCGCTGTTCCGTGCTGGTCATCGTGGAAAACGGGGATGTCCAGCATATCTTCGAGACGACGTTCGATCTCGAAACATTCCGGCGCTTTGATATCTTCCAGGTTGATGCCGCCAAAGGTGGGCGCAATAGCAGCCACCACTTTGATGATTTCTTCGACGTCGTGGGAATTCACCTCGATATCGAATACATCGATATCGGCGAACTTCTTAAAAAGAACCCCCTTCCCCTCCATCACTGGCTTAGAGGCGAGCGGCCCACGATCACCCAACCCGAGGATGGCCGTGCCATTGGAAATTACAGCAACCAGGTTTCCTTTGGAGGTGTACAAATAAGCGGTGGCGGGATCCTTCTCTATCTCCAGGACAGGCTCGGCGACACCTGGTGTGTAGGCCAGACCCAGATCCCTTTGGGTGTCTAATGGCTTGGTAGGTGTAACCGATATCTTGCCGGGTTTGTTGTTTAGGTGGTGATATTCCAGCGCTTCTTTTCTCAAATCGAACATGGATGCTCCTCCAGGGCCAATAGATGCACGACGCGAAGGTATACTCTCACACTGTATGGTACCCGACTTAGAGGGCGGCAAAAGGTAGATTCGAACCGTAAATCTAGGGACGTTTGGCTGAAGTGGTCGAGTATGGCGCCATGGCTGGCCAAGACTACTTTTCGTCTTTTACATTGCTTACCAAAGGTAAATAAAGTAAACTCCCACACACACATCGGACCATCTATGGCGGAAGAAAAAAAACACGCTCTCGAACATGCCCTGGATGAAATCACAAAGCGATGGGGCGAAGGCTCCATCATGCGATTGGGCGAATCATCCAGCATGGCCGTGGAAGCGATCCCTACGGGATCGATATCCCTGGACATGGCTCTGGGCGTCGGCGGCATTCCCCGCGGCCGGGTAACTGAAATCTTTGGCCCCGAATCGTCTGGCAAAACGACTATTTGCCAGCATATCGTGGCTGAAGTACAGAAGAAGGGGGGCACGGCGGCTTATATTGACATGGAGCATGCCCTCGATCCAAACTATGCCGCTCGTTGCGGCGTTAACATTGAGAAGCTACTGATCTCCCAGCCGGATACCGGCGAGCAAGCGCTCGAGATCGCTGAAGCGCTGGTGCGCTCGGGCGCCGTCGATGTGGTTATCGTTGACTCGGTAGCTGCCCTGGTGCCTCGGTCCGAAATCGAGGGCGATATGGGAGACGCCACCATGGGCATGCAAGCTCGCCTGATGTCGCAGGCGTTACGCAAGCTTTCTGGGGCCATCAAGCAGACCAACACGGCCGTCGTTTTCACCAACCAGCTACGGCAAAAAATCGGGGTGATGTTCGGTAACCCGGAAACCACTTCCGGGGGCATGGCGTTAAAGTTTTATGCCTCCGTACGCCTGGATGTTCGCCGCATTCAAACCATCAAGGAGGGACAGGACACGGTAGGCAGCCGTACACGTGTGCGTGTGGTCAAAAATAAGGTATCAGCCCCCTTTAGGACGGCTGAATTCGACATCATGTATAATGAAGGCATCTCCAAATCCGGCGACCTGCTGGATTTGGCGACACAGGCAGAAATCATCACCAAGCGCGGGTCTCATTACCTGTATAAAGAAGAGCGCTTGGGACAAGGGCGCGAGAACGCAAAGGCGTTCTTGCGCGAGCATAATGAGTTGGCGGCCGAGATCGAAGCACAAGTGCGCGCCCAAGCCCAGCCGATAGTTACCTTCGGCGGTAATGAGGACGGGCAGGAAGAATAACTCGGCCCCCGGCCATTCATATGTGGCCGCGGTAGTTGAAAGCTGACAAACTTGGAAGGTCCGGCTTAAATTACCGGACGCTGGAAAACATGCAGAACCATAGCGCAGGATAGTAGCTTCTAGAATTGCGCTAAAACAACACAGACAAGTAGCGCCGAGTCTTTCGTCATACCAGGCGCTGGTTCTTGCATACCTCAAGCAGCAGACAACAGCCGTGGCCGTCAGGCGGAAGACGGCTGTTTTTATTTAACTATGGATGCGACGATCACCGCCATCAAGCAGCAAAAGCGGAATCCCCAGCGGGTGAATATCTATCTCGATGAAAATTTTGCCTTCCCCCTTGCGAAGATAGTGGCGGCTTGGCTCAAGGTCGGCCAGCGGCTCAGCGTCGAGAAAGTACGGCAACTGAAGGAACGAGATCAGGCGGAAAAAGCGTTCCAGAGAGCCTTGAACTTCCTTAGTTACCGTCCCCGATCCGAAGCTGAAATCGAGCGAAATCTGCGCAAGTTTGAAGTTGAGGAAACGGTGATCACCGACGTCATTGAGCGGCTGAGGCGCGGCAATCTTTTGAACGACGCGGATTTTGCGCACCACTGGGTGGAAAACCGCGCCGCCTTCCGACCGCGAGGCGCTTTTGCTTTGCGCGCCGAGCTGCGCCAAAAAGGCGTGCCAGACGAGGTTATCGATCAAGCCTTGTCGCACCTGGACGAAACTAAATTGGCCCGCCAGGCAGCTCGGCGAAAAGCCACGAAGTTAAGCAATCTCGAGTGGCCTGATTTTCGCAACAAGCTGGGCGCGCACTTGTCCCGCCGCGGTTTCGATCATGAAATTGTTTTCGACGTATGTGAAGAAGCCTGGAATGAACTGAAATCAAAATAAGCGCCAAGAAACTTAATAAGGATGCCAAATGGAAAACAGTCAACTTATTCTAATAGGGGTCGCAATCCTGGCGGCTGGTATCGGATATGCGGTGAAGCATTTTCAGGTGGAAAACGCCAGGCGCCAGCAAAAGGCAGAGGCCGACCGTATTATCCAGGCGGCCAAAGAAGAAGCCAGTACCATTGAGCTGAAGGCAAAAAACGAAGCCTTGGAAGTACGCCAGCGCGCCGAAACCGAGATCGATCGCAAACGCAAGGATCTCAGCCGCGAAGACGACCAATTGCGCCAGCGACGCATTGAGCTTGATAAGCGCACAGAACGACTTGAGGAGCGCGATCAAAGTCTGAGCAAGCGCCAAAGCGCCATGGACAAAAAAGACAATGAACTGGAAGAAAAGCGCAAGGAGATTGTCGCTCGGCTTGAATCCGTTTCTTCGATGACGCGCGCCGAGGCACGCAAAGTACTGATGGACGAAGTCGAACGCGAGTCGCGCTCCGATATGGCGCGCATCATGCGCCAGATCGAGGGTGAGGCCCGCGAGGAAGGCGAAAAGAAAGCGCGCAACATCATCTCACTGGCTATCCAGCGTGTCGCTTCCGAACACGTCGCTGAAAGCACAACTTCGGTGGTGCCGCTGCCTTCGGACGAGATGAAAGGGCGCATCATCGGCCGCAATGGCCGCAATATCCGTTCCTTCGAACAAGCAGCCGGAGTAGATGTGGTCGTGGACGACACGCCAGAGGCAGTGACGATTTCGAGCTTTGACCCCGTTCGGCGCGAGGTTGCTCGCCGCGCGCTGGCTAAACTGGTAGTGGACGGGCGCATTCATCCCGCAAGCATTGAGAAAACGCTTCAAAAGGAACAGCAAGAAGTAGACAAAGCGATTGTTGAAGCTGGTGAACAGGCGGTGTACGATGCCGGCGTGCCCAACTTAAATAAAGAGATTGTCAAAATGCTGGGGCGGCTACAGTTCCGGACTTCGTACGGTCAAAATCAATTACATCATGCGATTGAGACTTCGCGGATCGCAGCCGTTTTGGCGGCTGAATTGGGCGCCAACATCGAACTCGCCAAGGTCGGCGGTTTGCTGCACGATCTCGGCAAGGCCATGGATCACAACACCGAAGGAACGCACGCTGCCATCGGCGCTGAATTCGCCCGGCGATACGGGGTTAATCCGCTGGTCGTCAACGCCATCGCCTCCCACCATCACGAAGTCGAGCAGGAAGGCGTGGAAGCCGTCATCGTGGAGGCTGCTGATGCAATTTCGGGTGCGCGCCCTGGCGCTCGCCGCGAGAGTTTGGAGCAGTACGTCAAGCGCATCAAAGCGTTGGAGGACTTGGCCAATTCTTACAAGGGCGTGGTGCAGAGCTACGCGCTGCAAGCCGGCCGGGAGGTGCGCATCATCGTCAAACCGGAAGACATCGACGACCTGGAAGCGGCGCGGATGGCGCGCGACATCGCCAAGCAGATCGAAGAGACAATGCAATACCCCGGACAGATCAAGGTGACTGTGCTGCGGGAGACGCGGGCCAGCGAATTTGCGAAATGAGTCATCGACCAGACGAAAATCGGATGCAGATCACAAATGATTCTCGCACGCTGGTTTTATGATAAAAACAAACTAAAGTTCGTCATTAGATGGGAGAGGAATGCCCCGCAAAACTGGCCTTTTCATTGCGTCTTTCTTATTCTTAGTCACCGCCGCCTGTCAAACATCACCGGATGCTCAAGTTCCTTCGTCGGAGCCACCAGGTGAATTCCTCACGCTTATAAATGCCGAGGGGGAGGAAGTGCAGGTTGCCGTACCAGAGCCAGTGTTCAACGATTTAATGCTCAGCCAGGTCGAAGGGGGTGAGATCTCTCTTGAAGATGGGATCATCTCTGCGTTACGCATCATGGCTGGGGAAACAAGCATGGAAGAGAGTTTTGCCAGCGAGACCGTTGAATTCGAAAGCGCTTATATCCTGACGGCGATGGCCGCTGAGCTCTACCAAACCTCGACTAATGAAGCAGCCAAAGCAGAGATCGCCCGGTTGATGAACATCATTGCCCCACCCCAGGAGCGAATGGATCGCTATGCTGCGCCCGAAGGTAGCGCAGCTAATTCAGGACATAGCATGCTAAGGCCTCCAGCCCGGGATGAAATCCTCTGTACAAGCATCTGGGCGGAAGGTTTCCCGGAAGATGTTGAGGATCCTCCGGTTTGTTTACTTTACCGATCATTTGAAGCGGGCGGTTACGAGTACCGTGTGTATTACCCCGAGGAGCGCCGCGGTGACGCGACCTTCCTTCGATATGTCGAAGCGGCCGTTGAAGCATTGAGGGATAGCCGCGATGCTTACAATCCGCTATCCGAAATCCGCAGCATCAACGTAATTTTCACTTTGCTAGAAAGCGAATGGAATTTTGCCGCTTCGGTTCCAAGCATCGACCTAAGCACCCACGGGGCAGCACCTTGCCCGATTTCCGTTTTTCCCAGGGCAGTGAATGGCCGCTTGGATGTTGACAAGTTCAAACAAGCCATTGCTCACGAGATATTTCACTGTCTTGAAATATTCCGAATAGGAAGTTTAGGCACCGATGCACAGGTTTGGTATCAAGAGGGGATGGCTGAGTATTTCAGCAATGTTGTCTATCCATCATCTAATCTCGAACATCGCGCAGCGCGAAGGTTTGACATTAACTCCGTGCATATGTGGTTGATGGACATGAGCTATGAGAACGGCATATTCTTCCAATATCTCGGCGGCCGATTCGGCAACGGGTATTTGATGAATCTGTTGGATACACTGGCAGCCAACGGCGACTCGAAGAGTTCCCAAGCTGCTGCTCTGGCCAGTTATGGCGATATGCAGACGATCTTCCACGAATTCGGCCAGGCCTATTTGAAACGCGAAATTATGGACACACACAGGGAGAGCGGGAATTGGCCCAGCAACCCATACTTCCTTCCGGAGAACTTCTTTACAATGGGTAGCGGTCGAGACCTTTCCCTCTCCACGGACGCATTTATCGTACAGCGTTACCTGCTCACATTCGAGACTGGCCGCGAATATCAGATCACCAGAACGCCCGGCGGAGACCCATCCAGGGATACCTGGCGCCCGCCGCTTCCCGGCGCCTATACCGAAATCCCATTAACCTACCTCAGCGGCTGCGACGAAGACCCACGGCGCGTGCTCTTATTCACAGCCGCGCCTCCTTCCGCCTCCATTAGCGCGCGATCCGAATTAGAGCTCGGCTTCACTTCCTCGGAGTCAGCCTCCATGGATTGCTGCCTGGTAGGAACCTGGGAACAGGGGACCGACGAGATTCGACGCAATCTCGAGATTATCCTTTCCCCGATGGAACTCGTCGACGCTACTGGGCGATTTGTATTGGTGGTTACTGCAGATGGTAATACCACTTTCACTCCGGTCGATTACAGCGGTACCGTGATCGTCGCTGACGAACCGGCGACTGTCAGCCTGACTGGCGTGAGCACTGGGACCATCCGCACCCCAGTGGAAGGAATAATCAGTTCAGCAAGCACATCGGAGAGCTTTGTTGAAACACTCACCACTTCAGAAACATCGATGTCTTTCCCTATTGAAGGGCTGGGTCTGTCAACTGGCGAATTTCCTTACACCTGCACCGAAACTACCCTCGTGATCAACACAGCCGGGCTTGCCCCATTTGAAAGCAGCACCTACCAAAGAATCTCTACAATTCCCGCCACCCCGGAATCTGCCGAAGAGTTCTTGGAAGCCCCACCTGAAGTTCCGTCCGAGCCATCAGACATCGGCGGCGGTGAGGGCATGTGCATTCAGGTTGCCGCTGCGGGCTTTTCGACTTCGGGTTCCACGGCGCGCTGGGATCTCAGCAACTCGGGCAGCAGTTTGCAACTCTCCGCTCTTTCGGTTACCTGGCCGGGCGGAAATGGCAATCTGGAATCGATCAGCGTAAATGGCACTGCTATTTGGAGCGGATATGAAGTATCGCCTGCCATTATCACCAGTGGTTGGCTCGGCGATCCCACCGCAAACTCATTTGGTGCGGGAACAACGGAACTGACGTTGACATTTAGTGGACCTTCGATCGGCTCCACTGGATATGGGCTTACTCTGCAATTTACATCGGGTTGCACCTTCCTCGATATCCGCTAGAGTAAAAACGCCAGGATAAGGCCAACGTTCAGAAAGGGCAGCCGGTTGCACTGCTGCCCTTTCTTTCAACCCATCAGTTCAACTGCTGAGTATCCCAAGTTTAGCATGCTCAAAATATCCCACAGCGCCTTATAGAAACACCCTATGAATTTGCCCGGTCAGCATCTCACTCCTGCAGAAATGGATTGAACTCCCGCTCCTGCCCTACAGTGGTTTCCGGACCATGTCCCGGCAATAAGCGCGTATCATCTGGCAAACTCAAAACTTCCCGGTAGATACTTTCGATTAGGTTACGATGATCGCTGCGCGGAAAATCGGTGCGCCCGATGCTCATCTGAAAGATCACGTCACCGCAGAACATCAGATTTTCGCTGGAACAATAGAACACCACATGCCCAGGGGTATGCCCGGGCGCATGGTGAACCTCGAATTCAATTCTACCTAAATATAGTTTTTGCCCGTGGGCAAGCTCAATGGTGGGCTCTGGTCCGGGATCGAAAGTCAACCCGTAAGCCGCAGCCCCGCCATTTTCCCGCCACAGCCAATAATCGTCAGGATGGAGCGCTACCGGAGGTGGTGGACTGCTGCCATCAGCAACCGCAGCCGCACCTCCGAAATGGTCGAAATGCGCATGCGTGAGCCATATGCTGGTAATGCGCCAGCCGCGCTGTTTGGCCACATCCAGGATAATATGGCCATCCCAAGACGGGTCAATTGACACCGCTTCCTTAGCTCCGGAAGCTGCTATAAGATAACTGTTGGTTTGGGCGGGTCCGAGGGTTAGCGAGACGATCTCAAGGGGCATTTCGCGGGGATTATACTTTGGTGGTCCTCCCATCTTTCAAGGAGATTGAATGAGCCAATATGTTCCGGAACCTTTCCGCATCAAGATGGTGGAACCCATTCGCCTGATCGATAAGATGGCACGGAAAAAAGCGCTCGAACGCGCCGGCTACAACGTTTTTGGTCTGCGCTCTGATGAGATCTACATCGATCTGATGACGGATTCGGGGACGGGGGCGATGAGCCAGGAGCAATGGTCCGCATTAATGCTTGGCGATGAAGCTTATGCAGGTGCCCGTTCCTTCTATCGGCTCAAAGACGTCATTGATGAAATCTTTGGATTCGAGCATTTCGTGCCCGTGCATCAAGGCCGCGCCGCGGAAAATATCCTTTGCGCCGTGTTGTTGAAGTCCGGCCAGAAGGTGCCCTCGAATATGCACTTCGACACTACTGAAGGCAACATCCGCGCCCGCGGCGGTCAGCCGGTGAACCTGGTTAATAAAGAGGCCTATGACCCACAAGCCATCCTCGATTTTAAGGGGAATATGGATGTGGACGCTCTGGAAAAATGGATTCAGGAAACCGGAGTTGAAAATATTCCTTTTGGAATGATGACGATCACCAATAACGCTGGCGGCGGGCAGCCCGTTTCGCTGGCGAACCTAAAAGCAGTGTCTGAGGTCTATCACAAACACGGCATCCCGTTTTTTATCGACGCCTGCCGTTATGCGGAAAACTCCTATTTCATCAAACTGCGTGAAAAAGGCTATGAAAAGAAATCCGTTCCAGAGATCGCCAGCGAGATTTTCTCGCTGGCCGATGGCTGTACGATGAGCGCCAAGAAAGACGGCCTAGTTAACATGGGCGGATTCCTGGCCATGAACGACGATGACCTGTTCGTGCGCGTGAAGGCTGAGCTCATCCTGCGCGAAGGTTTCCCTACCTACGGAGGCCTCTCGGGCCGCGACCTAGACGCGCTGGCTGTTGGCTTGAGGGAGGCTCTGCAGGAAGACTACTTAGCTTATCGCCTGGCGCAAACCGCATACCTGGCAGCCCGTCTGCGGGAAGCGGGTATCCCCATTATCGAGCCGCCAGGCGCCCACGCTGTGTACATCGATGCAGCGGACATGTTGCCTCATCTCCAGCGCGATCAGTTGCCGGGGCAAGCACTTTCTGTTGCCCTTTATCTCCAGGGTGGTATCCGCGGTGTCGAGCTCGGCACAGTCGCGTTTGGAAACAAAATCAACGGAAAATGGGAATACCCGCCATTGGAGTTAGTCAGGCTCGCATTACCACGTCGGGTGTACACCCAAAGTCACCTGGATTACGTTGCCGAGATACTGGGCACAATCAAAGCCAAAACAGCATATATCAAGGGAATGCGCATGACCTACGCACCAGAATTGTTAAGACATTTTACGGCGAGGTTCGAGTTAGCGGGCTAAAAATAGAACAGGTGATCGGCCGTGGTCGCTTGTTCATGTTACAATAACGAGCGCCGATTCGCTAAGGGGATTTCCATAGGCAAAGCTTTTAGCAAGTCTATCGATTGTGAATCGGTAGACTTGTCTATTTACTGGCCTTTCACGGAAAAATCCCCGCCCCGCTTTCTCCTGTCGCGGATACAGATCTGCGACCACATTCAATCAAATAGGAGGTGAAATGATTGACGAAATTCTGAATCAGCTTTTTGGACAGTCCACCCAAGGGCTAGTAAACCTCTTGATCGCCCTGGGAATCCTAATCGGAGGCTGGGCCATTGCCCGGATAGGTGGCTTTCTTGCGCGCAGATTGCTGCAAAGGACGCAACTGATAGACCGCCTGCAGGGAACCATACCTGAAGGCGAAACCGAAGAACGGCCTAACATAGAGGGTTGGGTGGGCGCCGGAGTGTTCTGGCTGATCATGCTGTTTGTCTGGGTAGCCTTCTTCCAGACCTTACAACTCACTGACATCTCCGGTCCACTCAGCGGGCTGCTCAACCAGTTACTGGCAGCTGCTCCCCAACTCATCGGCGCGGTTTTAATCCTTGCACTAGCCTGGATCATCGCCAGCGTTGCTCGGTTCGTAGTCAACCGTGCCTTGCTGGCAACTCGTTTTGAAGAGCGCTTGAGGGACGAGGCGGAAATCAAAGGAAAACCAAAGCAAGTGAGGGAATCGCTTTCCGATGCTATCTTTTGGCTGGTCTGGCTCCTTTTCTTACCGGCTGTTCTAAGCGCCTTGGGCATGAGTGGCCTGATACTTCCGGTCCAGGGTGTGGTGGATGAGATTTTGGCGATTATTCCCAAGATCTTCGCTGCCGGGCTCATTCTGGTAATAGGCTGGTTCATCGCCCGCATCGTGCGCCGCATTGTGACCAACTTGCTGGCAGGGGCCAATGTGGATCAGTTTGGACAGCGGGTAGGTGTGAGCACTGAGGGTCAGCAGCTTTCCGAGTTGATCGGCACCATCATGTACATCCTGGTCCTAATACCTACTGTGATCACGGCACTCAACGCTTTGGAATTGGAGGCGATTTCTGGGCCTGCGGTGCTCATGCTCACCACGATTCTCAGCGCTGTGCCTTTCTTCTTTGGCGCTTTACTCGTGCTGGGCGTGGCGTATATCGCTGGCAAGTTAGCGGCCGGGCTAGTGACCAACGTATTAGCGGGGATCGGCTTCGACACTCTGCCAAAGCGGCTTGGCTTCGAAGTAAAGCCGCGCAAGGGACAACCCACCCTTTCCGAGATCGCCGGCATTATTATGCTGGTCGCGGTGATGCTGCTGGCCTCTGCTGAAGCGGCCAACCTGCTTGGTTTAGGTACCCTTAGTGTGGTCATCACAAACCTCACCGTCTGGGGCGGCCAGGCCCTTGCCGCTTTGGTGATCTTCGCCATCGGACTTTATCTGGCGAATCTAGCACGCGAAGTGGTTTTGAGCGCAAGCGGGCAACAAGCCGCCTTAGTGGCCAACTTGGCTCGCATCGCGATCATAGTGTTTGCCATTGCTATCGCCTTACAACAACTAGGAGTGGCGCCCAACATTGTAAATTTGGCCTTCGGCATTCTGCTCGGTGCTGTTGGCGTTGCAGTTGCGCTGGCCTTCGGCCTTGGCGCTCGCGACGTGGCTGGCAAACAAGTGGAACGATGGGCTGAGGAACTGAGGCCTTCGCGAAGCAGTTCACCGGCGAAGCGTTAGATTCAATGCCGGCTTAAAAATGCAAATCCCGCAGAAAGCTGCGGGATTTGCATATGATTTGAAAATCTTTAACTTACAATATTCACCTCTGATTCCCACACAATGAGCTTTCTAGAGCACCTGAGCCTTTTTCGCGCAACCCGGGAATCCAACTTGCGCCGTGAGTACGGCTGGCTCTCCCTGGCCGGGCTCTTTTGGTTGAAAGATGGGGATAACGCTTTCGGGAGTGACCCGGGCAATCCGATTGTGCTTCCTGAACGCGCTCCGGCGCATGCCGGCGTATTCACGCTTGTCGACGGGCATGTAACGGTCACTAAATCGCCTGAGGTTACTATGCGGATAAACAACTACGAACTGGGTAACGCAGCCACCGCATTGAAGGTCGACACCAGCGGCGACCCGGATTACTTGTTCATCGAAGATATCCGTATGGTGGTAATTGAGCGGGCCGGCAATCTGGCCCTCCGCATTTGGGACCCGCAGAGTCCTGTACGCGGCAACTTCAAGGGTTGTGTCTGGTACGATCCCGACGCCCGTTTTCGAGTCAAGGCGAAGATCGAGTCTTACCCCGAACCACGACAATTCATGATCGATGACATTGTAGGTATCCAGCGGCCGGTGACCATGCACGCGGCTCTGGCGTTTACCTTGGACGGCAATGAGTATCGCCTGGACGCTGAGCGCCAGGACGATAACTCCTATGACATTATATTCAAGGACTTGACAGCCGGCAAAACTACCTACGGCGCAGGGCGCTACCTGACTACCGAGATCGCTGAAGGCGACGAGGTGGTGATCGATTTCAACATTGCCTATAATCCCCCCTGCGCATTCACCGAGTTTGCTACCTGCCCGTTGCCGCCGCCTCAGAACATCTTGCCCGTGGCAATCGAAGCGGGCGAGAAAATACTAGGCAAGTAAAACGCCTACTCCACCGTCACGCTCTTGGCTAGATTGCGCGGCTGATCAACGTCTAAACCGCGCAGGCTGGCAATATGATAAGCGAGCAACTGCAGGGGGATAACGCAGATGGCCGGGCTGAGCATCCAGGGCGTTTTCGGCACCCACAGAACGTAATCCGCCAGAGAAGGGAGCAGTGGGTCGCCTTCAGTTGCAACTGCGACAACCTTGCCACCCCGCGCCTTCGCTTGTTCGATCTGACTGATCATTTTTTCGTGCCATGGATCACGCGGGGCAATGGCCACCACGGGCATCTCCGGATCGATCAGGGCAATAGGTCCGTGCTTCATCTCGCCGGCAGGATAACCTTCGGCGTGGATGTACGAAATCTCTTTCAACTTCAGCGCGCCCTCGTAAGCTGTCGCAGTGTTGATGCCGCGCCCGAGATACAGGCAATGCTGGATGTCTTTGAGCGCCTCGGCAACCCGCATGACTTCCCTTTCGCGGTCAAGGCAGGCAGATGCCCAGTCCGGCACATGGCTGAGTTCGGCAACCAATTCGCGCCGTTGTGAATCATCGATTACTCCGCGCAAATCCGCTAACAAGATCGCCAGCATGTACAAATCCACCAGCGGGGCGGTGTAGGCCTTCGTGGAGGCCACCCCGATCTCGGGTCCTGTCTGCATCGAGATATAGCCATCCGAGATGCGCATAGCTTGCGAGCCGATCACATTGATAATGGACCACAGAGTTGCCCCGCGCTTCTTGCCTTCCGCCATGGCAGCCAGTGTGTCTGCGGTCTCGCCAGATTGGCTGATCGCCAGCACCACGCTGTGTTCATTAACCAGAGGGTCACGATACCGGAACTCCGAGGCGATATCGAATTCGACCGGAATACGGGCGATGCGCTCGATAAGCACCTTACCCACCATTCCGGCGTAGCCTGCGGTACCACAAGCGATGATGAAGATCTTCTCAATCTTGGGCGCCAGATTTTCGTCAAGATGGAGGTCTGGCAGCAAAATTCTGCCGTTTTCGAAATCGACTCGACCGGCAATCGTGTCCGTGAGCGAGCGCACTTGTTCGTGGATTTCTTTTTGCATGAAGTGGCGGTATTCCCCTTTTTCCGCTGCAATCGGATCCCAGGGGACAGAGTCCACATGATATTCAAGCTGCGTCCCGTTCAAATCGCTGAGCGACAGACCTTGTCGGGTGACAGCGGCCATTTGTCCCGATTCAAGGAAAACTACTTCGCGCGTATGCTCTAGAATTGCAGGCAAATCCGAGGCCAGGAACATCTCATCATGACCGAAGCCTACGACAACCCCACCGGCATTGCCGATGCGGGCGGCGACGATCCGATCCGGATGCCTAGCGCTAAACATGACGACGCCATGGTGGCCTTGAAGCAAGCGCAGTGCGCTGCGGGCTGCGGTTTCCAAGTCTCCATCTTGAGAAAGAAAGCGTTCCACCAGGTGGACGATGACTTCAGTATCTGTGTCTGAGTTGAACTTAACCCCTTCTGCCTGCAACTCATCTCGCAGTTCCAGGTAATTTTCAACGATGCCGTTGTGAACCAGCACCACATCACCTGTGGCGCCCATATGGGGATGCGCATTACGGGCATTGGGCTCGCCATGGGTAGCCCAGCGCGTGTGGCCGATCCCTAATTTCCCCTGCAACGGTTTTTCGTCAACTAGGGAAACTAGGCGATCGAGTTTGCCGGCATCACGACGGACTTCGATATGTGAGTTTTGCAGCACGGCGATGCCCGCCGAGTCGTACCCGCGGTATTCCAGGCGCTTAAGGCCATTCAAGATGATCGGTGTGGCATCACGCGGCCCGATGTATCCAACAATTCCACACATGAGGAGATCCTCCGTAGAACTTTTATGAGCCGCTGTCGCTCCTTTTGTCCGCCCGGTTGCCCGCGCGGCGTTGTGGAGCGCCTTCATCTGGAGGGAAATGGTCGGGGGCGGTCCTCCCGGAGGGCATCCGCTGATTTGCTTACTCGCCTCACTCAAAAAAAGAGCGTGGCTCGTTGCTTGATCGATTTTTACAGTCGTTTAGACTGCTATTTCACTTTTTGCAGTGAAAACCCTCAGCCTCGTCACTCTAGCGCTCAGCGGAGCGCCAGAGCCATGCGCTGTTTCCCTCGTTACCTTTGTTTTTAGCCGTTGCACCTCCGCAACCAAAGTGGCTGGCATTATACCTTTACCACATGAAAATGGTAATTTGGGTAAAATTTCCTACCTCTACGGGAATCCTGGCGGTTTGCGAGGTACACAGATCCGCAGAATTCCTCTAAAATCCCTAGCACACGATAACTGGAACATTTGAATCGCTCAGCGTTGTTGTAATCCTCGGAGAATATGTGGCCTTCAACCCCTTGAATTGGATCCTGGGATTTTTCTCCCTGGATATTGGTATTGACCTGGGCACCGCCAACACTCTGGTTTTTGTCCGCGGCAAAGGTATCGTAATCAACGAGCCTTCCTGGGTGGCTGTCGAAAAGAAAAGTCGCCGGCCCATTGCGGTCGGACGTGAAGCCAAAGAAATGGCAGGAAGGGCACCAAAGAATGTATTAGTCGTCCGCCCTCTACGAGATGGGGTGATTTCGGAATTCGAAATTACGGAAGAAATGTTGGCTTACTTCATTGGCAAGGCCCACGAGCAGAGCATCGTACCCCTGCCACGTCCGCGTGTCGTGATCGGCGTTCCAACAGGTATTACAGAGGTTGAGAAGCGAGCGGTGAACGATGCCGCCCTGTTGGCGGGAGCGCGTGCGGTCTATTTGATCGAAGAACCCACAGCCTCTGCATTGGCGGTGGGGCTGCCAATAAACCAGATAGGCGGCACCGTGATCGTAGACATCGGTGGAGGCACTTCCGAGGTCAGCGTTTTTTCGATGGGAGGAATTGTTACCTCAAAGTCAATCCGTGTTGCAGGCGACGAAATGGATCAGGCCATCCTGCAGTATATTCGCAACAAATACAACATCCTGATCGGCGAACGCATGGCCGAACAGGTCAAGATCAAGATCGGCTCAGCCTTCCCCTTAAAAGAGGAAAAAACCATGTCGGTTCGTGGACGCAACCTGGTTAGCGGGCTGCCCGAAACGCTGGATCTCTCCTCGATCGAAATACGTGATGCCTTATCGGGAACGGTAGATGCGATTGTCCAATCAGTCAGGGAAACGATTGACGATGTGCCGGCTGAAATGGTTGGTGACGTAATGGATAACGGAATTTGCATGTGCGGCGGCGGCTCCCTGTTGCGAGGCCTCGATCAGCGCCTTAGCGAAGAACTTCGCATCCGCTGCTGGGTCGCCGACGATGCGATGACCTGCGTGGCCCGCGGTTCCGGCCTGGTCCTGGAAGACATTGACGCCTATCAGCACCTATTGCTGCAGTTGGATTAATAGCGGGTTATCGGAATCCGCCTGTAGCCAAAGTGGGGCATGGCGAGATAAACTGCTGCGGTCAATCGATGAGAAGACCCCTGGGTGAAAATCCCTATCAACTAGTCGTTTTAGTACTGCTGGCTTCCGGTCTGCTCTTATTAGCGCTGGGTGGTTACCTAAGCCCTTTGCTCAACACGGTTTTGAGACCCGTGCAAGGAGTGCAGACCTGGCTTTATGATCGGTTCCAGGCTGTCCAAGATTTTTTAAATGCACCCGCAGATATTGCCCGCTTGAGACAGGAAAATGCAGATCTTCAAGCCGAAAACGCAAGTTTGCAGACGGAAATTATCTCCTTGCGACAACAGGTTTCCGAGATTGAACTGCTTTCCGCGTTACTGGATTTTGCGCGTGCGCGTCCAGAGAATGCCTACCAGGCAGCCGAAGTGATCGGCCGCGATCCCAGCCCTTTCCTCCATTATGTAATGATCAACGTCGGTTCTGATGCCGGCATCCGTCGCGGAATGCCAGTGGTTGGGCAAGAAGGGTTAGTTGGGCGCGTGGCCCAGGTGACGGCCAATGCGGCGAGGGTCGAGCTGATCACGGATCCGGCATCACAAGTCAGCGTGCGGCTCCAACCTTCGAATGTTGACGGCGTCTTGGTGGGAAGCATCACGGGTGATCTAAGTATCGCCTTAATCCCCCAAGATGCCGCGCTGGGGGCCGGCGATCTCGTATTTACGTCGGGCATTGGCGGCCTCTACCCCGGGAATATCCTTATCGGCCAGGTGAGCAGTGTGCGCCAAGAAGCGCAAGCCTTGTTCCAGACGGCTTCGGTCCAGCCGGTGGTGGATTACACGCGTTTGGAGATCGTACTGGTCATTACCAACTTCCAACCTGTTGATCTTACTCCATTGCTCTCCCCAGAAGAGCAGGAATTGCAATAGCATGAGAATCGCGGTCGGCTTGCTTCTTCTTCTTGTAGCCGCCTTGTTCCAGGTAACACTGATGATGCGCATCAACCTCCTGCAAGGATCAGCTGACCTGGTTCTGCTCGTTCTTGTTGCGTGGATGCTACGGCCCGGCACGCGACCGACATGGATCTGGGGGTTGCCGGCAGGTTTGATGATCGGCTATGCAAGCGCATTGCCAGATTACATTCCGTTGATAGGATATCTGGCTGCGGCAGGGATCTGCCAAATTCTGCACACACGGATCTGGCAAGTTCCTCTCCTAACTATGGTATCGGCCACACTGCTTGGAACTATAGCGGTGCACCTGACAACCATGGTCTACCTGTGGCTCAGCGCCCAACCTATTGATCCGGTGGAAATCCTTAACCTCATTACTATCCCAAGCATGCTGCTGAACCTAATCCTAGTCTTACCTATTAATGCATTAATAGGGGAGGTCAACAAATTCCTTAGCCCTGAACTGGACCCCGCATGAGCAGTATTGCCAAGCCTAACACCAAACCCATTCTGGAACTCTGGCGCCTTTACGCGTTCGTCGGAGTCATTGGGTTCATTTTCATAGTGTTCGCCTTGCGTTTGTTCTATCTGCAAATCCTCGAACACGCAAACTGGCTGCGCCAGGCGGAGCAGAACCGCACAGAGCAAATCAGCCTGGCGCCCTCGCGCGGCGTGATCTACGACCGCAATGGCATTGTGCTGGCGCGCAACGTGGCATCTTACAACATTGCGGTGACGCCTGCGTTCCTCCCCGACGATCAAGGCGAGATCGATGAGATCATCGTCCAACTCGCTGAACTCACTGGCGTACCCGTCACTTTGGGCTCGATCGAGGACCCGCTGATCCCCTGTGGAGACAATCTGGGCGTGCGCGAAATGGTGGCCATCCAAACCTCCTTCTCCCCCTATGACCCGGTGCTCATCCAATGCAATGTGCCGAGAGAGATTGCCCTGGCCGTTGAAGAACACGCTATAGACTGGCCAGGCGTCAGCGTGGAAATTGAGCCTGTACGCGATTACCCAACAGGGTCGCTGACTGCCGCTGTAATTGGCTACCTGGGTCCTATCCCCGCGGTGCAAGAAGAAGAATTGGTTGCGGAGGGATTCGTGCCCAATCGTGACAAGGTTGGCTACGGTGGCCTTGAGTTGTACTTCGATGAGATCCTGCGCGGAGTGCCTGGCCTTCGAGTGGTAGAAACCGATGTCGGTGGCCAAATCCTGCGCGATGTCGACTCGCCTATCGACCCTCAACCTGGCCAAAACTTGGTGCTCACGATTGATACACGCTTGCAGCAGGCCGCCGCAACAATTCTGCAGCAAGACATCGCTGATTGGAACCGGTTTGTTGGCGAAATCCGCTACACCAGCGGCGTTGTTATCGCCATGGATCCGAGAACGGGTGAGGTCCTAGCTATGGTTTCCTGGCCCACGTTTGAGAACAATCGCATGGCGCGCTTTATTCCTCAATACTATTTCGAGCAGCTTAGTATTGATTCGACCCACCCGTTGGTGAACAACGCGGTGGGCGCAGAGATACCTGTTGGTTCTGTATTCAAACTTGTAACTTCGGTCGGCGCCCTAAACGAAGGCGTGGTTGCCCCGGAACAAATAATTGATACCCCTGCAAAGCTGATCGTCACCGAGCGTTTTACCGAGGGTGAGGTAGGCCGCGCCCGCGAATTTGTGGACTGGAACGAAGCGGGTTTTGGCCAGCTCAGTTTTGTAGGCGGATTGGCGAATTCCAGCAATGTTTATTTTTACAAGCTCGGCGGCGGCTTCCAAGAGGAAGTGCCTGAAGGCTTGGGTATCTGCCGACTGGGTACGTACGCCCGCGCCCTTGGTTATGGGGAACCATTAGGGATCGAACAGCCTTACGAAACCGACGGCTTGGTTCCTGACCCAACTTGGAAACGCCGCAATCAAGGCGAGAACTGGTCTACAGGTGATACCTACATCTCTAGTGTGGGCCAGGGATTTGTTTTGGCTTCACCATTACAAATCCTCATGTCGATGACCACTATTGCCAACGATGGCGTTCAAATGCGCCCCACCCTGCTGCGCGAAATCGTGGATGGTGAAGGCAGTGTAGTCCAATCATTCCAACCGGAAGAGCGTTGGGACATCACCCAGGATGCACTGATCGAAAAATATGAAAATCCTGCCGGTATCGGGGCCTGCAGACCGACAGGTGAAAAGGTGGCCGTACAGCCATGGGTGATCGAAAAGGTGCAGGAAGGCATGCGCGGCGCAGTCCAGTTTGGGACTCTGGCTGACGAATTCGCCGACTTCCCCATTGCCGCCGCGGGTAAGACCGGCACGGCGGAATATTGCGACGAAGTTGC
>DATDRZ010000076.1:0-6966 GCA_035291465.1 Anaerolineales bacterium | reverse complement strand
TGATCACGACACTGGCGCTGGTAGCCGTTCTACCGGCGATCGCTGCCGTGAATGTAAGTGCGGAAGGTGAAGTCACTGCCATCGACGCTGTCGCCGGCAACTTCACGCTCCAAGCAGGGGCAGATGTCTACGCGGTGATTGAGACTTCCTGGCGCTCAAGTCCGAGCTCGGTGGCTGGGGACAAGTGTGGATGCAGTTTGGACTGAAAGGCAAGAAGTAGTCCGGGGACCTTCACATCCAAGACCACAAACACCCTTCTCAAATAACCTGCAAAGTTGTAAGCGCTCCTGGTACTTATTGACTAGACCCTTACCAATCATTTTCCAATGTTAAGGGTGTATATTTTCAACATCGACCACACACAGGCTTATTTGGAGGAGCAGATGTTGAAGAAATCATTATTGGGGCTGGGCTTGGTGCTGGTGATGGCGTTTGCCTTCGTCATCCCAACTCTTGCCTCACCGGTCCCAGACGGAGAAGAGCTCAAAGCGGAAGGTATTATTCAGAGCGTGGATGCCGTTGCCGGGTCCTTCACAGTCCTAACCGAGGACAGCACTGAAGTGGTTGTCTACGCGCCTGAAGGGTTTGATCTTGCTTTGCTCGTTGTCGGCGATCACGTGGAAGCGGAGGGAATCCTCGGTCTTGATGGACTCTTCGCCGCCACCGAGATCGAACTGCAGGACGGTACGGAGTTCGAGGTCGACGACGAGGTCGAGGACGACGATGCCGGCGAAGCTGAGGACGACGACGATCTCGATGAAGATGAAGACGACGACCTCGACGAAGACGAAGATGACGACGAGGACGATGAGGATGAGGGGGATGATGACGATGAAGAAGACGACGACAGCGGCACTTCCGGATCTGATAGTGAAGACGATGGCGAAGGTGACGACGATTAAAGACTGACTGTCCTTTAGAACAAAAGTCCGCTCAAAAAAAGAGTGGACTTTTTTTATTCCTAATAGACCTTGGAACCCAAATAAACGGCGATCACGCCGTTTTATTTGTCATTCCGAGCGCAAGCGAGGAATCCCTTGGGTCACAGGAAACCCGCCAGCCGTTTTTCTGCCAGATCGAGCGAGAAATAAATCCTGCCATCAAGGCACGCCAATCATCAACTCTAGGCCTTTATGTTTGCTCGCAATTGCATATAATCTCTTCAGCCCAATTCGCCATGTTCGAAACTTTCCCTGTCACCAAAGCGGCCACCGTCGTCAATTGGGTCGGCGCCACGCCCATCATGGTTGCCGCCATCTTAGACCGTTTCTTCGGCGTGGAAACCATTTTCCAATGGATTCTGTTAGCTGCTTTCGCCTTTCTCGGTTTCGCCTATGCATTGCTGCTCTCGATTGACAGCAATAACGAGTTATTCCGCACCGATCCTTTGTTCAAGGGCGTCCCACGCCGGCTTTGGCGCTGGATCTGCGCCGGCTTCGGGTTCTTGATGTTTGTGGTTATCTTCTTTATCTATGCTAGCCCCCTGTGGTAGCCTGACCCCTCGACCCACTTAGGGCTTCGAAACGATTGCAGCCGAATGTTAAAGATACGGGCTCACGCAGAGCGTGGGCACGAGTATTTCAAGTGTGTGTGCTGCAAGCGTTTGCCGTGTCTTGTTCCCACGGTCTCCGTGGAAACAGCATTATTCCGCTCCTGCGGAAACGCAGGACGAGAAAATTGCAAGCACGAGAATTATGTGCCCGCGCAGAGCGAGGGCACGAGTACTTCCGCTCATTAATTCTTACCGATATTTTGATAATGTCTCTTCGCTTTGGCGCGGTTCCCGCAGCCTTCCATACTGCACCAGCGCCTGCTGTGGTTCTTGCTGGTGTCCAGGAATAGGAAACCGCAACCGCGGTCGTCCGCACACTGGCCGATCATCTTGTGCTTTTCAGATGAGAGCAGGTCCATGGAGATCCATGCCAGCGCGCTCAGCGGATACTCCAGGTCCGTTGAAACTTCGTTCCAGGAGAAGTTCAGCCTTCCGCCGGCATTGACAAAACTGGCTCGACTAATCGCCTTGGCCGCGGCGTCTTTCAGTAATTCCAAGTCGGCGGCATCCGCTTTAGCATGCGTTGCCTCGGCATCGAAGAGCCGTTGCAGTGCGTCGCGCAGCTTCCGCGCCGCTTCCAGCGCCTTCAGGGCGCGAGCCGGGTGCGCCTTGGCTTCCGCGTCCAGCGCCCGCTTTTGGGCCGGGCTGATTACCCTTCCTTGCAAGGCCCAATCGGTGAAATCCTCGTAGCTGCGCAGACGATCTTTGGGGTGATCACTGAGGTGCCAGTCCATCGTGTTGGCAAAGTCAAGGGCGCGGTGCCCGGCGCCCAGGTCCCAACGGTCGCTTTTCAGGATTTCTGTCACGTTCACTTTTCTCTCTCCTCTAACCATCATTATTAACTTGACAGGTTATAGACTTTCGTGGTATATTGTAACCGTCATTGGAATTATAGAAGGTTATGTACAAGTTGTCAAGTAGCGAGAAAAAAGCACTCGCTTTTGGAGGTTGAGATGTACCAGATGGAATTCATTGCCCTGGAACGCATGGAAGACCTGCGCCGCGAGGCCGAGCAGGAGCGTCTGGCTGCCAGCGCCATGCAGGCTCAGGGTAGCGCACGGACCTCCCCAAAGCAAATTGCAGCAGGAACGCTAATGTGGGCCGGCGAGCTGCTTAGCTATTGGGGTAACCAATTACAGGGGCAGCAGGCGAACTAGGGAGCCGAAATCAGGCACGCGTCTGCCAGCGCGCCCCGATAGAAGATGGACCCCCATCATGGAACATGAAGAGGCCTCTATCAGGATTTTCACGAATCCGATTTGGTGAAGTTTAAACAGATAGAAGCCAGAAAGGAGGATCGCAGATGAACCTGATCTCGGGAGCACCCAAGATTGAGGTATTGCTTCACAAGCACGACGTGTTGAGCGTGGAAACTGCCCAACCTCGGATGGCAATAAAATGCAACCACGGAATCCTGTGGGTGACGTATTCGGGTGATTACGAAGATCACTTTCTGGTTGCCGGGAACCGCGTTGTGCCGCCAAAGAAGGGCAAGGTGGTCATCGAGGCCATAAAAGATTCAAGCCTAAACGTCGAAGAAAAGGATAGTTCGCTACTGGGTCCATGATTCCCGTATACTAGGTCCTTCTCTCAAAGGGCAGGCCGCTCGACAGAATGGTGTGCTGATGGCGTTCGACAGTACAGGCGGCCCGTGTCGCCGCCAACACCCTGCTCTGGGCGGGCAAGCGCCTGACCAATTGGGGCAACCAGCTCCAGCAGGAACACCGCAAACCCGCGTACAACTAGAAACGGCGCCTCAAAGCGCTGTTTTTTTAGTCGCATGTTGCACCTTATCAATTTGATCAAGCCTTCGTAAGCGGTGAGTCGTATGGGCGCAGCCGTGCTGCGCCCCTGCTAAATGAGGGGCGAGGAGACCTCGCCCCTACCATTGACGGCCGTCTCTTTCCGTCATTCTGAGCAAGCTAAGGCTTGCCTCCGCAAGCCGTGCGCCAGCGAAGAATCCGTCCGAATCCTCGCTTGTCTGACTCTCCCTGATTGGCGAATTAATCTATTCCTATCTACATTTGCTATATACTGAGAATGTAAGCGGCCTCTAGAAAAGCGAGGAGGTCATGAGTACAAAGAACATTTTCACCGGAAAGACCAGGGAGGAAGAGAAAGAATTACATGTGCGTGTCCTCAGCGAACCCATTGCGAGAATTCTCGCCCGCGCAGAAGCCCTGAACCCGCTGCCGCACTTGAGCGGCGTCAGCGGCTTCTTCAGCCTGGGCGCCGGCAGGCGCAGCGGTCCGCTCTTCGGTCGCCGCCCGCGCCGGGAACGCGCCCGCCGCGGTGAGCTCTTCGGCATCAAGGACACAAAGCGCTGATCAACTAAAGCCTAGAGTTACATTGGGATCGGGCGCAGAAAGAGGGCAATCAGCAATCGCCGTAACAAGTTGGTTCCACCGCCGGCAGGCTGGCATCGATGCCCCACAAGCGCAATGAACCCAGGCCATCTTCACCGGCAATGAACCTGCCATCCGGGCTGAGAACTAGCGGTTCACTGCCACCTATGATGAACAAATTCTCAGGGCCGATGCATTCATCATAGATCATGGGGTGGGAGGTGAAGAAGATTTGGTTCGATTCCATGTCGGCCAGCGCAAATCCGCATTCCCACAGTATTTCATCCAGTCCCGTAGCTTCGGGTTGCGCCTCTGGGGCGAGGAGTTCACCGGATCGATTCAACACGAAATATCCGTCGGGGGTGAAACCACCGCTGTTCAGGTCGTAAAGCATGCCGGTTTCGTCAAACTCCTGGTCCCAATCCAGGCTGCCTACCAGGTCAAGGGTGCTCGGGTTCCAGAAATTTGTCACAGCAGGAAAGTCAGCTTCAGTTCCGGATATCCACCCGTTGCGTGGGTTGAACGAAAAATAATACGGCGGTAATTGCCCATCCAGCGGGATTTCTGAGAACTGATCAAGCTGGGCGAGATCGTAAATACGGATCGCATCGGCTTCATCACCGGCCTGCGTACCAAAGTTGGTCGTCACCAAGCTGTGGCTATCGGGACTGATGCCGACACCCCGTGCCCGGTCAATCAGGATCGGCGGCTCGGATGAGCGCCAGTCCCCTAGGGAAAGCCGGAAGGTGAACACGAAGTCGTAAATCAGCAGGTTCCCATCCGGGGTAAAGGCAAGACTATTAATGCCAACAAATCTAGGCGTTCCGGACAGCGTATTGGATACTTCGCCGTTCAGCAGATCCCACAGTTCGATATCGCTATTGGCTAGACCCGCGGCGAGTATTGAGCCATCGGGATGAAAGGCCAGCGATAACGGCAACGCCGCTGGAGCCAATCGCCCGCGCTCTTCGCCGGTAATTGAATCGTAAAGGATGATTGCGCTGCCTCCGGAGCACGAATAGAAGTCACTATCTTCTTTAGATCTGTCTTGGGTGGTGGTGCCCTCGCAGACCCCAACGGCCAGTGTATTTCCGTCGGGGCTGAAGGCATAGTCGGTGATATTAGTTTGCAAGGGACATGGCTCTAACGCCGGGGAACAACCTACATTTGTGTCTGATGCACTCACCTCGCCCGGAAATTCGGCGTTCCAAAAGAAACGCAATTGCCCCAGCGTTTCCGGTGCGATGACTAGGTTAGTTGGCTCCAGGGTCTCTATCGCTACCGGGATTTCGGTCGCGGCTGCCTCAGGTTCGCTTGATGCGGTGTCCGCCGCAGCCACGTCAGCAGGAGCCGCTGGCTCTGCGCCTGTCGGACTGCACGCCGAAGTGATCATGCCGATCACAAACAGTACACCCAAAAAAGTTTGAAGTTTTATTTTCACGTATTGTCCTTTTTTGTTGGGTCGAAAAATTCGGGGGTTACATCTCATCATACCCCCAGGGGTTCACAATAGAAAGCAGAAGCTTATCGTAGCCAGAGTTATTTTCTATGGAAACCTGAGGATAATGCCGGTTGCCTGCTATTCTCTCATCCCACCATATAATGCGGCCTGGCATGAAAACCGCTGACACTTTGGCAGTTTTAGGGCAGCAGCTTGCCCAAATCCACGACATCGAAATCCATGGCACAACGAAAACCCACCGTGCTTGATGCGTAATCTGCGGGCAACGGCTCCCGCGCCGCCGAGCGCCAGAAATAAGCTGCCCGCGAAAACCAATGCCCGCCGCGCACGATCCGAAACTCACCGCTATCCGTGGATTCCTCCCCATAGGGCGCGTACCAGCCATCCACCCATTCCGCCACACCTGCAGCCATATCGTAAACCCCGACCCACGAGACCCATTCGTGTTTGGTGCCGGTTGCATACGGATGACCTGAGTTCCAATTCACATCCATTGGGTCAAATGTATTTCCCCATGGATAGATCAGCGCATCCGGTCCGCGAGCGGCGAATTCCCACTCGGCTTCGCTGGGTAACCTGGCGCCGCGCTGCACGCAAAATTTCGCAGCTTCCTCCCAGGTAACTGTTTCCCGCGGCCAGGACCAGTCGCGATCGAAAGGGTAGACCTGTTCAAGATCCGTCCCTGCCATCTCGCCGTAGGCGCGGTTGCTGACTTCCACCTGATCGATGAAGAATGGCTGGTCAAAGCAAACCTCGTGTTCGGGTTGCTCCACGCCGAAATCCTCTTTGCAGCCATAGATGCCGTTGAACTTATCGCACCAGAATTGCGCTTCCTGCAGTTGAGCCTCACTGCTGCCCATTTGGAAACACCCAGCGGGCACCAGCGCCATGCTCACGCCATCGATGGATTGGATCGTCGGCGTCCATTCCGAGTTAGCCGAAACCCCGTTCCTGGCCAGCTCAAGCACTTCGGACGAAACATCCTGAAATGAAGGACCGCATGAGGTAAGCAAGATCAAAGTGATCGCTGCATAGAGGGTTTTCAAGGATCTGGTTTTCATGAAAGCACAATGGAAGCAGTATAAACAAAAACAGCCCGCATTGCTGCGGGCTGATTCCTGACTGCATTTCATATACCGATGCGTACCTAAGCCTTGGCCAATACTCCAGCCAGCTTATCGAAGGCTTGCTCCCAACCCATGGCAGCGTAATCTGCGCCTTCTCCACCTCCAATGTGGCTAACTGTCACTGTGGTCTTGCCACCTTCATGCGCGAAAGTTACAGTCACGTCCATACTTGATGGCGAGCCTGCGGGCATGCCCATTTTTTCGGGCGACATGACATTGCCTTCGGCATCCGACATGCTGTCGGTGTACACAATTCTCTGCATCGGAACGATTTCCTTGTAGACGCCGGTGTAATACATTTGCCTGCCATCCGCGGACTTCATACTCCACAGGTGCCGGCCGCCTACCTTCAGATCGATTTCACAGCTGGGCGTGGTGAAACCCTTGGGACCGTACCACCTCATGAAATGCTCGGGCTCAGTCCAGGCTTTCCAAAGCTTTTCGAGGGGAGCATCATAACTGCGGCTGACTACCAGTTGT
>DATDRZ010000075.1:0-44440 GCA_035291465.1 Anaerolineales bacterium | reverse complement strand
TCTGCGCGCTTGCGCGGGCGCTTGAAACAGGGCAGGCCAATGGGCGACATCGTCGCGGTGGGCGATTGGGTGGAAGTTGCCGGGAGCGAAGCTGCAGAGGCGATGATCGAATCCGTGGAGCCGCGGCAACGCGCTCTGATTCGCCGTGACCCCCGGCCGCAGGGTCTCTATGAGCAGGTGCTCGTCGCCAATCTCGACCAGGCCATGTTCATCTTCGCCTGCGCGGACCCGGCGCCCAAGCTCCGCATGCTTGACCGTTTTCTGGTGATTGCCGAGGCGCAAAACATCCCCGCCGTGGTTGTGGTGAGCAAAGTTGACCTGCTGGAACGGGCCCTAGTGCGTGAGCTGTTCGACCATTATGCGAAGCTCGGGTACGTGGTGCTCTATACCTCGATTAAGACGGGAGAAGGAATACAGGCATTTCGCTCGGCCATGCAAGACAAATTAACCGTCCTTGCCGGACCTTCCGGGGTTGGCAAATCGAGCCTGCTCAATGCCGTGCACCCTGGGTTGGGGCTGAGAGTGAGCGAAGTACGGCAGGGGACACGAAAAGGGAGGCATACGACGGTCGAGCGGATCCTGTTCAAGCTGGACTTCGGTGGATATGTGGCTGATACGCCTGGGCTAAAAGCGCTGGCTCTATGGGATGTCCAGCCCGAAGAATTGGACGGTTATTTCCCTGAGATGCGCGGCCTGGTTTCCAAGTGCAAGTACAGCGATTGCGCTCATTTGGAGGAACCTGGTTGTGCGGTCCGTGCGGCGGTGGAAGAGGGCCGCATCCATCACGCTCGTTACGAATCCTACAAACTATTGCGCATGGGGGAAAAAGATTAATTGATAATTCCGCAATTGCACTGCGGCCCGGGGGGTCACATTCGTTTCGCTTAGTGCCAGTTTAGGCTTGTGTCCGAGCGGTCGGCGGTTTTAGTCATGGCTCAACCCAAGAGAATGCCCGCCGACCGAACTCATCTTCCTATTGACGGGGGTTAAACCGGTGATTAGAATCCATATCCAATCTTTGCACCCGATTTCACGATTGCATTGAACCATTTGGCAAGCGGTTTAGTATTAATAGGTCAGAGATTGCAGGTGCTCGCTGGCGTGGAAACCAACTTGGACACCAAACAGCTCGTCCTCAGTTTGCAGGGGGGCAGTCCTGATGCGTTGGGTAGCTTGTTTGACCGTTTCAATCGTTTGGTTTATCGCACTGCGCTGGGAATCCTGGGGGACACGGAAAACGCCTCAGACCTGCTCCAGGAAGTCTTTCTCCGTCTTTACCGCTTTGCGAAGCATATAGACCCCGACCGTCCATTGGAGCCCTGGCTATACCGGATGACCGTCAACCTGTCCTATACCTGGGTCAAGCGTCGTCGCTGGCTTCAGCCCCTCGAGGATATCGCCGATTGGTTCGCCGGTGATAAGAGGCTCCAGCCTAGCGTGGTGGCTGAAGAACGAGAGACTCTGGACCTGGTGGCGCGGGCTGTCTCCAAGCTTCCCCTGCCTCAGCGATCGGTGATCGTTCTTTTCTATATCAATGAATGCTCTTTGCTAGAAGTATCTGAGATCTTGGAGATCCCTCCTGGCACCGTTAAGTCCCGTTTGCATTATGCTCGCCTAAATCTGAAGGAATATATGGACGTTCACGATAACGCCCAGAAGGAACTGAACCTTGAATACACTTAATCAATATGACGCTGAAGTCCGAGTCCATTCCTTCTTAAAAAGCGAACTGGCTGCTTGGGCGCGGCAAACCGTTCCCTCGATCAAGGTGCGGAGGGAATTAATGCATACAGTGAGAGAGGAAGCTGCTTCCTCGGGCCATCGGGTAATTCGTTTGCCATATGATGGTTTCATCGAAGCCACTTGCCTCGGACCGGTGATCACCTTCAACCATTGCATCGGATTGTTCAATTCCCTGCACGGGCGAGTGCGATTCTAAGGTCAACCTGGTTCTGGTTGGCAATCGGAATTCTTAGTATGTTTTTTGCTTGTTTTTTCAGACGTAGCGGCTCAGCACGCTCCCTTTCGGAGATTGAAAATGGGCCGAATCTCCGTTCCCTTACAAGGAAAGCCCTTGCCCCAGGGTTCCGCGGTATAATTTTCTGTGCTTATGGGTGAGCGCCAATTTGTTTGGCGTTTAATTTTAAAAAAGAGGAAAAGGAAAGAAACTGGATGGCTGAAGCGCTACTCGATGTCAAAGGACTAGAAACAACCTTCAAGACGCCTGAGGGGGTTGTGCATGCGGTCAACGGAGTTTCGTTCCAACTGAAGGAAGGCGAAACTCTGGCCGTGGTGGGGGAAAGCGGTTGCGGTAAAAGCGTCACCATGTTATCGATTTTAGGTCTCGTTCCCCACCCGCCCGGAGACGTCAACGCCGGGGAAGCTCATTTCGGCGGGCAAGATCTCCTGGATATGAACAATGAAGAGCTGCGCCACATTCGCGGGGCGCTGATCAGCATGATCTTCCAGGATCCGATGACATCGTTGAATCCGGTGCTTACCATCGGCAGGCAATTGGAAGAACCCCTGATGTTGCACCTGGGCATGAAAAAGAAAGAAGCTCGCGCCCGCGCCGCCGAATTACTGAGCATGGTGGGCATCCCCAGCGCCGCTGAGCGCCTGGATGATTATCCCCACCAGTTCTCGGGCGGCATGCGCCAGCGCGTGATGATCGCTATGGCGTTGTCTTGCAACCCGCAGATCCTCATTGCTGACGAACCCACCACGGCGTTGGACGTGACCATTCAGGCGCAAATCACCGAACTGGTCAAACGTCTGCGTGACGAATTAGGGATGGCTGTGATCTGGATTACGCACGACCTGGGTGTGGTGGCTGGCATCGCCCAGCGCGTAATTGTGATGTACGGGGGTTATATTATTGAAGAAGCACCGGTCAAAGAGCTTTACACCCACCCCGAGCATCCTTATACAATCGGCCTGCTTGGCAGTTTGCCTCGCGTGGATGAAAAGGGAAAACATCATCTTGACTCCATTGAAGGGCTGCCCCCGGTCCTCTACGCAAAATCCACCTCCTGCCCGTTTGCCCCGCGCTGTAAGTGGGTACAGGCTAAATGCTGGGCAGAGAACCCTCCCCTGCTAAAAGTGGGTCCGAACCACACGGCGGCTTGCTGGGTAGATACTCATACAGGGAAGTTGCGCCAATGACGCCATCCAAGAACGGCAAAAACGAAATCCTCCTCGACGTCGACGACCTGGTCATGCACTTTCCCATCTATCGCGGCGTGATCCGCCGCCAGGTGGGAGCGGTGCGCGCCGTGGATGGAGTGAGTTTTCAGGTAAAGAAGGGCGAGACCCTGGGCTTGGTGGGCGAATCCGGTTGCGGGAAATCAACCACAGGCCGCACGATTTTGCAGCTCTATAAGCCAACTGCGGGCAGGGTGACCTTCGACGGTGTCGATCTTGTCGCTCTCAAAGGTGAACAACTTCGTAAGATGCGTCGCAAGATGCAAATGATCTTCCAGGACCCGTACGCCAGCCTGAATCCACGTATGACGGTAGGAGATATTGTTGGCGAGCCGTTGATGGTGCATGAAGTCGCAACCGGCAAGCAGCGCCGCGATACGGTGCGCGAACTTTTGGAACTGGTCAAACTAAATCCATCCTTTATCGACCGCTATCCTCACGAATTCTCCGGCGGCCAGCGCCAGCGCATTGGCGTGGCCCGGGCTCTGGCCCTGCACCCTTCGTTTATCGTCTGCGATGAGCCGATCTCAGCGCTCGATGTCTCGATTCAAGCGCAAGTGGTCAACCTGTTGGAAGACTTGCAGGAGAAATTCAATCTTACTTATCTATTTATTGCCCACGACCTTTCCATGGTGCGCCACATCAGCGACCGGGTGGCCGTCATGTACCTGGGCGTGATCGTTGAACTGGCCGACCGGCAGGATATTTATGAGAATCCGCTACATCCCTACACCCAGGCCCTCCTATCTGCCGTACCCATCCCGGACCCGGTAGTTGACTCCAAGCGAAAACGCACTATATTAAAAGGAGATGTGCCTTCCCCGGCCAACCCGCCATCGGGCTGCCGTTTTCGCACGCGATGCCCGATCGCCGAACAGCTCTGCGCCGAGCTACGTCCTGAATTCCGTGAGCTTAAACCTGGCCACTTTGTGGCTTGCCACTTTGCCGATCAGTTTGTGCAATAAAAAATCTATGGATTTATGGAAGGAGGTGAGGTCCAGAAGAAGATAAATCACCTTACCAAATCGAATTTGACGTAACTTTGTACATCCTTTCGAAAGAAAGAGGAGAGAAGAACGATGCGTAAACTTTATCTTTTGTTAAGCCTGTTCGTGATCGCCAGCTTTGTGCTGGCGGCTTGCGCGCCGGCGACCACGGGCGGTGAAACCGGCGGTGAAACCGGCGGCGAGACCGGCGGTGAAACCGGTGCCCCGGCATCAAAGGATCCCAACACCTTCGTGTATGTGACCTTTGGCGAACCGGACCTGCTCGACCCGGCGTTGGACTACGAAACCGCTGGTGGCGAAATCCTCCAGAACGTCTATGAGACCCTCGTGACTTACGTGGGACTCTCGGCGATCGAGGTTGAAGGCCTGCTGGCCGAATCCTATTCGGTTTCGGATGATGGCCTGACTTACACCTTCAATCTGCAACCGGGCGTGACCTTCCACGACGGCGCCACACTGGATGCCTCCGATGTGTCGTACTCCTTCGTGCGCGGCATGCTGCAGGGTGGCGGAAGCTCGCCGCAGTTCCTGATCATCGAGCCCTTCTGGGGCCTGGGGACCACCGATATCTCTGAAATGGTGGAAGTGGCGCAAGTACTCGGCCTCGAAGCCATTCAGGATGGTATCTCCACAGAAGAACTCGGCCAGATCCCCTATGAGCTTTACGACAACACCGAAGGGATGATGGCTGTCGACCCGGAGATCCTCACCGGCGTCTGCGAGACGCTGTACAGCAAGTTCACCACCGATGGCAATACCGTGAGCATGACCCTGGCTCTGCCCTGGGCTCCGTTCCTGACAACGATTGCAGGATATTGGAGCTCCGCCATGGACCAGGACTGGACAGCGGCCAACGGCGGTTGGGATGGAAGCTGCGACACCTGGGCTCCCTTCTATGCCATGCAGCCCGAGAACGATCCGATCTATGACATCGCCAATGGCACCGGCCCCTTCATGCTGGATCACTGGACCGCAGGTGAAGAGGTCGTCATGGTGCGCAACGACAACTACTGGCGCGAACCCGCAGCTCTTGAGCGTGTCGTGATCCAGCAAGTTGACGAGTGGAGCACCCGCTTCGCCATGCTGCAGGCCGGCGATGCTGATGCCGGCGCAGTGCCTCCCGAAAACCGCGCTCAGATGGATGCGCTCGTGGGCCAGGTCTGTGTTTGGGACGGCGGTTCCGAGAGCTACAGCTGCCAGCCGGTAACTGACTGGTGCGCTGACACCGGCGCTTATGCCGGCACCGACACCGAGGCCAGTGTTTGCGCGAGCCCCGATAACAGCAAGCGTTTCCGCCTGAACCTGGGACGCCCCAGCAACACCCGCTCGGATATCTTCTTCAACTTCAACATCGGCAACCCGGATGGCAGCAACACCTATCTGGGCTCCGGCGAGTTGAATGGCAACGGCATTCCGCCTGACTTCTTCAATGATGTCCACGTCCGCATAGCCTTCAACTACCTGTTCGACTGGGACACCGTCATCAGTGACCTGTTTGGCGGCGAAGCCGTCCAATCTCGCTCTCTGACGATCCAGGATATGCCTGGCTACAACGAGGATGATCCGGCTTACTCCTTCGACCTTGAGCAGGCTGCGGCTCACTTCCAGATGGCAGATGTCGACAAGGATGGCATCCCCGCTGGTGAAGATCCCGAAGGCGATATCTGGACCACCGGTTTCCGCTTCTCGGCTACCTACAACCAGGGCAACACGACCCGCCAGACTTTTGTGGAAATGCTGTCCTCCAATGCCAACGCGGTCAACGAGCTGTTCATTATCGAATCCGTAGGTTTGCCGTGGCCGGCCTTCCTGCGTTCGATCAATGCTCGCTTGGCTCCCATGTTCTTCGTGGGTTGGCATGAAGACATCCACGACCCGCATAACTGGTACGTGCCGTACCTGGTAACGTTCTATGCCAGCCGGCAGAGCGTGCCTGCAGAGATCCAGGATCAGTTCATCCCCTTGGTCAACGAAGGCGTGCTTTTGAGCGACCCGGCTGCCCGCAATGAGGTTTATCGCGAGCTGAACCAACTGGTGTACGACAATGCGCTGGGCATCATCGGCGTGTTGGCCACCAGCCACGGTTATGTGCCGCAGTACCTCAACGGTGTGGATAGCCTCGCCATCAACCTGGCGTGGAGCAACCTCTACTACTATCCTCTTTCGGAACAATAGTAGAGAGTTTCTAGTTAACCATTGCGTGGGGGGCTCACAGCCCCCCACGCAAGCATCGAGCATCCTGGGGCATGCAGAGCGGTCTTCGCAAGAAACCGTTGTTCAGGCAATAGGATGCGAGGCAAGTGTTATGACCACATATATTCTTAGAAGGTTGATGCTGGTTCCTGTGCTGCTGTTTGGCGTAACTGTGTTGATCTTTTCCATGCTGCAATTCTTGACGCCGGTTGAGCGCTCTGCGCTTTACGTGCGGGATCTGCCAAGGAATCAACGACAGCTTGAAGGCATCATCTTGCGCTACGGGCTGGATAAACCCCTTCCCGTTCAATATTGGAATTGGCTGGTTGGGACGAAAAACCCAGTGAACGGCGAAAGAGAAGGGGGGATCTTATTTGGCGATTTTGGCTGGTCGCGCACCGGGTCACAGCCGGTTGCCAAGTTGATCTCCTCCCGTTTTCCAAACACACTGGATCTGACCTTGTGGGCGGTGGCGCCGGTCATTTTGGTGGGCATCTGGTTGGGGGTGCAGGCCGCGGTTCACCACAATGGATTCATCGATCAAGCGGGACGTATATTTAGCATCGTTGGCGCTTCCTTTCCTACCTTTGTCGCCGGCTTATTGTTCCTGATGGTTTTCTATGCACAGCTGGAATGGTTCCCCCCTGGCCGGCTCTCCACCCAAATGCAAATTGCAATCAATTCACCCGATTTCCACAGCTATACATCGCTGCTAACCATCGACAGCCTGCTCAATGGGCGCTTTGATGTCTTCATCGATGCCTTAAAGCACATGCTCCTGCCCATCCTGACGCTTTCCTACCTCACCTGGGCCACTTTCCTGCGGGTGACACGATCCTCGATGTTGGAAACATTACGTATGGACTACGTGACGACGGCACGCGCCAAGGGTTTGCGCGAACATGACGTCATCTTTAAGCATGCCCGCCCGAATGCCATGATTCCCGTGATCACCCTGGCCGGGTTCTCGATCGTTGGTCTCATGGGCGGTGTGGTGATCACCGAAACGGTGTTCGATTTTCCCGGGATCGGCAAAGCCGCCGCTGAAGCCGCCGGCCAACTGGATGTGGTGACCGTTCTTGGATTTGCGCTGTTCAATGGGTTTATTTTGATCGTTGCGAATCTTGTGGTCGATATCATTTATGCGATGGTCGATCCGCGCATTCGCTTGTCTTGAGGTGGATGATGACTGGAATTACGACAACCCCTAAAGATCTCGGTCTGCAAGAAGAACTTTCTCGCATGAGAAAAGTGGGATCCCTCGAAAGGATCCTGGGGCCCGAAAACTATCGGGTTTTGACCGGGTTGTTGAAGACTCCCGCCTCGATCATCGGCTTTTTCCTGATCGCCATGTTCATCTTCATTGCGCTGGCCGCCCCATTTATCATCCCGCCGATCAATGCCAATCTGCCTTACACCATTCCCCAGGATGGGTACAAGGCCGAACCAAAGCCGCCTGGAACGCTTTGGGAACGCAATGCCCCGGATCTACCTTTCTGGTGGAAACCGATCATGGGAACAGACCAGTGGACTCATTTGATGGGCACCTCCCAAGGCCAGTACGATATCTTCTACGGAGTGATCTGGGGGACACGCAGCGCCCTCTCCTCCGGGATGATCGTGGTGATTGCGACCTTTGCCATCGGGATGATCGTCGGCTCGATCTCCGCCTATTATGGCGGCGTTGTCGATAATATTCTTATGCGCGTGGTGGATGTCTTCCTGACCTTGCCTTTCATTTTGGCCGCGCTGATCCTGGCTGCGGTGTTGGTCCCTAAGCTGGGCAGGAGTTTGGTTCCATCCATCATTGCCTTGATTACATTCGGCTGGATGGGATATGCGCGGGTTATACGCGGTGACATTCTCTCGATTAAGGAGCGAGATTTCGTGATGGCGGCCCGCGTGATTGGGGTCCGCGATGGACGCATTTTGTTCCGCCATATTTTGCCGAACGCAATATTCCCCTCCCTGGTTCTGGCCTCCCTGGCAATCGGTGACGTCGTTTTGAGCTTTGCGGCGCTTTCTTTCCTGGGTATCGGAACGGAAATCGGGTACGCGGACTGGGGACAGGTATTGAGTTTTGCCCGTAATTGGATCATCAGTCTGGAAACCTACTGGTATATCGTGGTCTTCCCCGGGATTACGTTGGTCCTGTTTGTGATGGGCTGGAACCTTGTAGGCGATGCATTGCGGGATGTGCTCGACCCCCGCATGCGCGGCAAGACGTAAAAGTTAACCTTCCCCATGCGCAATTTGTTGCGCTGGCTCTTCTTCCCTTTTGGGATCGCACTTGTGGCGTTGGTGCCATTCCAAGAGGGAAGTTCTTTTTCAAACCAGCTGCAGGAAACTCCATCCCCAACTTTTGACGCAGCCCGCTTGGCTGAGCCAACCATGCCTGCTGATCCCTCCCAGGCCGATTTGGGAGCCAGGGATTATTGGTTGTATTGCCTCCCTTGCCATGGGGATAAAGGGCAGGGATTGACTGATGAATTCCGCATGCTGTACCCGCCAGAGGAACAGACTTGCTGGCAGTCTGGTTGTCACGGTAACAACCCCTACGAGAATGGCTTCAGGCTTCCCACGGCCATTCCGCCGGTGATCGGTCCTTCGGCTCCGTTGAATAAATTTGCGGACGCCTCGGTGCTATATGCGTTTATTAACGCGTCCATGCCCTGGCACCAACCTGGCAGCCTGGAGCCGGAAATCTATTGGAGGCTGACCGCGTTTTTGCTGCGCGAGAACGGCTATGTAAACCCTTACGAGGAGTTGGGACCCGATAACGCGGGGTTCATTCCGATTGGCGGCGCCGGTGCCGAATTCGGGACTGAAGAAGTGGCTCAAGCCACTACTCACCCGACCCAGATCGTGCAGGATGAGCTGATCGAACCGGAAACCGGTCACCTGGTGGAAACCGGCCGATCTCTTGTAATTGGGATTGTGGTTATTGTGATGTTGTTATTTGTTGTAGCTGCGATGGCTTTATTGCGACGCAATAAAAGAAAACCACGGAGACACCGAGACATAAATTAAATTTCTCCGTGCTTCCGTGTCGGAGCCTGCCCTGACCCTGAACGAAGTGAAGGGGAACGGGTGGTTAAGGTTTTACTTATGCCAAGCATGGCGGGCAAATCCGCTAGGGTGGCGATTGTCGCGTCCGGTTTGATTGTATCCAGGTGATCGCGGTTGGCCGGGGTATCTGCCCGCCGCGTGAGCCAGATGCTCGTGAGCCCGGCATTTTGTGCTCCCAGAATATCGGCGCCCAGTGTGTCGCCGACCACGGCCACACCTTCGCGCGGCAATCTCCAATGCTCCAGTGCGATCTCGAAGATGCGCGGGTTGGGTTTGCGGATGCCGCAGGCGGCCGAACTCAGGACGAAATCTAGATAGGGACGCAGACCGGCATTATTGACTAGGGTCTGCACGTCGGCGTCGTCACTGGCGTTGGATACCACTGCCAATCGTAATCCGGAATCCCGCAGCGCCTCCAAGGTAGATTGCGCATCCGGCTCAGGTTTCCAATGGGCTTGCGAAACAGCATAAAGTTTTTCAAGGGCGGGCGCCAGCATTTCAGGCGTCACATCTGTGTAACCCAGGTCTGACAGCATGTCGCGCAAAATCCGCGCCGTCGTGTATTCAATGAATTCGGCTTCGCGCTGAGTGTAATATTCTTCCAGCTTTTGCTGGAATTCATCCAAAAACGAATGTCTGTCCAATTTGAATCCCTGTTGATTTAGGTGCGCTAACAATTCCTGGTTGGCACTTTGCATCACCTCATGCCAGGCACCATCGAAGTAAATCAGTGTTCCGCCCAGATCGAAAAGCACGGCTTTAGATACTTGTTTACTTGTTTCCCTGTCTACTTGCCCCACAATCAATATCCCCGCTCAAGATCGATTTTATTAAGCAGTTCTTCTCCGTCGACATAGCGGCGCAGGTTTTCCTTGAATAAAGTGAACGCTCGCTCCACATAGTGCGGGCTGAGACCTGCTACGTGCGGAGAAATCAGCACATTCGGCAGATCCCACAAACGGCTGTCAGCCGGCAATGGTTCTTCCGCAAAAACGTCCAGACCTGCAGCAGCGAATTGCCCCTTTTCCAGTGCATGGATCAAGGCTTCCTGGTCCACAACCCCGCCGCGGGATACATCTACAAGGATGGCGCTGGGTTTCATGGCGGAAAGTTGTTTTGCGCCCAGCATGCCACGGGTTTCCTGGGTAAGTGGTACCGTGACAACGACATAATCGCACTCCTTTAGGAGACTGCGTAATGCCTTGCCCGGGTACAGCCGTCGCGGTAAATCAGCTGCCGGGTCGCCTTGACCGTCAACCTGATAATCAGTGGATTGCGCTTTCAGCAAGTCGCGTTTGCTGGCAAGAACCGTGACGCCGAAGGATTGCAGCAACCTGGCCAATCGCTGGCCAACGCTGCCGTAACCGATGATGCCTACCGTGCTGTTGAGTAATTCTTTAGGGACATAACGTTGTGAACGCTGTGTGGCCCACTGGTTGCGGCTTTGATCGGCAACCATTTCAGGCAAATGGTGGCCAAGCGCAAGCATGAGGGCCAGCGCATGTTCTGCCACTTGCGGGGCATTGGCTCCGCTCAAGGATGTGGCCTGCACGCTCACCTGGCGCAAGATGGGTTGATCCAGATGTTCTTCGATGCCGGCAAGATGAAACTGTATCCAGCGCATTTTCGGCGCCTGCTCAGGCTGCGGCAGGACGCGGATGGTGTAAAGGATCTCTACGGACGCCCACTCCTCCTCAGGGAGTTCTTGTCCTTGTGACAGAGGCCGGGAGACGACTTTGAAATCGGTAGCCAGTGAGTGCAGTTCGTCCAGCTGTTCCTGGCTAAATTGCACGGTGATGAGGATTTGTCGTTCGTCGTTCATGACACAAGTGGGTTAACGATTTAACCCCATAATCTATGAAACGTCGCAATTGCAGATGACAAAAACCCCGGAAAAAAGAGACCGCCGCTAAAGCCGGCGGTCTCAAATTCGGAGCACGTTCGGAGGGGTTTGAAAGACTGAGGTTCTTAGTCCTCTGCCCAGATTTCAACCCAGAACCATTCTGTGCCTTTTGGCCCCAAGCCAAACAAAGTTCCGCCGTCGCTGCGCAGCATCCAATATCCTTTATACGAGCCTTGTTCGTTAGGGGCGCTCATGACCACCTTAAGCGTCACGTGCTCGCCAGGCAGGATCCCCTTAGCAGGCATATCCACTGCCACGTCTTCAAAGGATTCAACGTTGTCGGCGTCCATCTGTTCACCGTCGATGAATACCACTGAGTAGAAAGAATTCCAGGTGCAGGTGCCTATGTTCTTGAAGACCCAGGTCTTTGTGAAGGGAACGCCCACTTCATATTTGGCCCCATCCTGGGGGGTTTCCCACGTAAGCTCGGCTCTCAAACAGCCCAGGCTGCTGCCGCCCGAGGATTGCTGCTGAGTGGGTTTGGGCGTATTGGTAGGTGGCGTGCCTGTGACGCTGGGTGTTGCCGTCGGCAGTTCAGGCGTGCTGGTGGCTGTAGGCGTCTCGGGCGTTGCTGTGGGCGTTGGGGAGGCTGCTGCCGCCGTTTGAGTAAGGCTGTCAGCGAAGATCTGAGCGGCCTGAGTAAGCACCGCAGCAGAAGTTTCCGCTTCGCTGGGGCCGCAAGCGGCCAGCACTAGCCCCGTTAGCAAAATGGGAAGCAAGGCAATTGCATGTCTTTTGGTCAAGTCGAAACCTCTAGCCCTGAAAATGAGCGGACATTATATCCTCTGGATATCTCAATTGTCACACGCCGAAAGCCAACTTAATGTTTGTGAAGACATAGCCATACGGGCATCCGCAAGAACGTTAATCTTTTTTATCGGTTGTGCTACTCAATCACGGTATTGATCTGCTCATGCATGTAGAGTTGCAGATAGTAGTGGCCGCCAGCATTTTTGCCAGTTGACCCGGAGCCTTTCCAGCCACCGAACGGCTGGAAACCCGGCCAGGCGCCGGTTGTGGCGCCCTGCGGGCGGTTGGCGTATGTCACGCCTGCCTCAATGTTGTCGAAGAACCACTGCGCCTCTTCGCCATTTCCATAGAAGCCGGCGGTAAGGCCGAAGTCCACATCATTGGCCAGAGCCATGCCTTCGTCGAGGTCCTTGATCTTGTGGATCATCGTGATGGGCAGGAACATTTCGTATTTCCACAAGCGATGATCGGTGGGGACGTTTGCGGCGATTGTTGGCTCGCAGAAGTAACCTTTTCCGCGTTCGCCATCGGTTAACACCTTTCCGCCTGTTAAGAATTCACCAGCCTGCGAAAGCTCTTCAGTAAAATTCTTGAAGTTGTCGTAGGCTCCTTGGTTGATGACCGGGCCTAGGAAGATATCTTTTCCAGTGGGGTCGCCAACTTTAAGCTTGCGTGTAGTTTCCACCAGCTTCGTCACCAGATCGTCATAAACGGGCGCTTCCACGTAGATGCGCGAAGCCGCCGAGCATTTCTGGCCCTGGTTGCCGAACGCCGAACGGTACAGGCCTTGCACGGCGCGATCAAGGTCTGCGTGGCGTGAAACGATGGCCGGATTCTTTCCGCCCATTTCGAGGATGGTGGGGCGCGGATAGCGGCCTTTGGCAAAACTGCGATAGATGCCCATGCCCACGTCGACGGAGCCGGTAAATGTGACCCCGTCAACCAGCGGACTGTCGATCAGCGCCTGTCCCATGACAGAGCCGCGACCAGTAAGGTAATTGACCACACCATTGGGAAAACCCGCGTCGCGGAAGCATTCGGCTAGGAGCCGGGACGTCCAGGGTGTGTCCTCTGCAGGCTTGTAAACAACGGCGTTGCCCGCTACCAACGCGGCGCCAACAGGCCCTGCCGTGAGCGCGGCCGGGAAATTAAAGGGACTGATGACCACCCAAACGCCGTAGGGTTTGAGTTTGGAAAGGTTGGCGGCTTTGTAACCCTTAAGCGGGTCGACGCCCATTTTGACGACAAATCCCTTGTTGGCCTCCATTTGGTCGCAGGCATAACGCATCAGATCGGCAGCCTCGGCAGCATCGGCCAGTGCTTCCATGCGGTTTTTGCCCGCCTCCAGGGACGTCACCGCGCCGAATTGATAAATATGGTCATCGATGAGGTCAGCGGCTTTGCGCACCAGGGCCACCCGCTCCTCCCACGGCCGTCGTCCCCAATCTCGGGCCGCACGTCGGGCAGCCTCGAGTGCATCCTGGGCTTGCTCGGCAGTGGCTCGCTGGAAGATACCCAGCACCATTCTGGCGTCGATTGGAGAGATATTTTCCTTCTTTTCCGTGGAGAAAACATCCTTGCCATCAACGAACATGCCGTATTCTTTGCCAACGGAGGCTTTGGTCTGTGCCACTGCCGCCTCATAGCCCTTATGGAGCTCCTCTGGTGGATCGAACATCGTGGCATATGTGAGCCTGAATTTGCCATTTTCGGCCATGGAAACGTCTCCTGAAATGGTTTAGCGGTCTTTACCAGCACCTAGTATAGCTGAGGGATCGCGGAGTCAAAAAGGGACAAAGGTCAAATAGCGGTGAGATAACAGAGTTGACGATCGCCCTCAGACTGCAGACCCTAAGGGTTCCACCGCGCAGTTCTTTGCAAATGTCCTTCATCGTCACATAATCCCCTTAACGAGGTTAGTAGGCTAAACCCTTAGGGTTTTTTTGCCGCGCCATCAGCTTTGGCCAACTGGAGAAATGGTATTGTCCTCTCTATCCAGGTACGCACCTGCTGCCGCCTTGCAGCACTACGGATAAGTTTCATGAAGCGCAAGGCACGTTCTTCGCGACTGATCTTTGAACGGCTATAGGTGCGGAACTGGTAGTCCTGGGAGAGCGTCTGGATCTCATTGCTCAGGTCAGGGATCAGTTTCGCCAGCGCCTGAGAACGTTGTTCCGGTGTGTCTCCCGACTTGGGTGCAGCGCCCAGCCAACGCAGAGCCTGGTTGATCTGAAGGAAAGCGCGCTCAACAGGCGACAGCGCGCTGTAACGCGCCCATCTGGCGATTGGATCGGGGACCGCGATGTCCAGTCGGGCAAAACCCTTTGTGACGAGTTCAGGAATTCCCAAGCCCTCCTGAATTCGCTTCCAATTCAAAAGAAGAGCAGCGCCGATGGCGAATAAAACCAACATCCCGAAGATTGGCCTCAGCGGGTTGGGCAGCACAACTGGCGCCGATGTTTCAGCATCCTCAGCTTTGGCAGCCAGAGCTGGTTCGTCCGCTTCACTGGGAACCAGTGGCCCCGCCAACCCTAGGCGCAACAGGCGTAGCAATTCCTCTTCGCTTAGGTTTTCAATGGGAGTATCTGCCGGCCGTGTTAGCGGCGTCTGGTTGGCAGTCGGCTCGAATTCAACCCATCCAATGTCGGGGAAAAATACTTCCGGCCAGGCGTGCGCATCGCGCAGACGCACAACATACGCAAGCCTTCCCTCAGCGGTTTCAGGTTCGCCTTGAGCATATCCAACAGCCAACCGTGCAGGTATTCCCAGGCTGCGCAACATAAGGACCTCAGCAGTGGCGTAATAATTGCAGAACCCTTGTTTTTGATCGAATAGCATCCACTCGATCGGATCGCGGTTTACAGGTGCGATTGGCATTTGATCGACATACTCGATTTCCCTGCGCAGGTAAATGGTAATGACGACGGCGATGTTGTAAGGAGTTTCCTGCCCCTGGGAAAGTATTTGCGCTAGCTCGGCAATTTGCGGGCTGAAGTCAGTAGGAAGTTGCAAGTATCGTTCGCTGACCCATGTGGGGTAAGCGGTTCCGGCCGCTCGCAATTGATCGGATGTGGGCACAGCCACTGAAGCTTGCACCACGTATGTCTCTCCGGGGAGGACAGGAGATTGGGCGAATAATGCGGCGAGGTCCTGATAGCCGTCTTCGTTTTGTGCAAAGGAAAATTCCGCGGCGCGATCCAACGCAATTGGCTGGGAAACCGCGTGGAGCAATTCCAGATTTTCATCAGCCATGACCTGGAACTCAACTAACGTGCGTCCTCTAAAATCCGTGAACTGATCGGGGTCTACGTCGCTCCAGACTTCACGCTTCTCGTAGTCGCTAGTCCAGATTCCATTTTCGTACCGGTCGTAAACTCGGTCGCGCCAATAAGGGCGAACTAGGAACTGAGCACTCGCGTTGACTTCCGCCGTGAAGAGAATGTCTGATGATTGAGGAATTCCGCGCCCAAGCAGGAATTGCTCACCAAAATAATTGCGGGCGCGTGGCAGCCCACCCTGTAATGGGAAAAATACACGCCCGATTTCGTCCCTGACCGAGGTCCATGGAGTTGTGAGGGAAGTCCAGAATGATTCGATCGAATTTAGTGAAGAAGCCAGGGTCGGTGTCCCCCAGGCTAAAAGCACTAGAATGGCAGCGGAAAGAAAAGATAACCGGGTCAGACTGCTGCTCAGTTCAAAGGGAACATAAACTCCGGCTCTCTCCCATCGCATTCGATTTCGTAACAATTGCAAACGGGTCTGTAATAGCAGAAGGCACAGCGAAAAAAGCGCCAGCAACCAGGCCTTCCATAGATCCCTGGGGTCGTAAGTCTGAACCACCAACGCGGCCAGGCCAAAGGGTATCAGCGCGCCCCACAGATCAGCGCGCCGCGCCAGGCGGTAACCTGCATTGAGACCGAAGACCCAAAACAAGATCGCCATGGCCGTAATGAATAACAATGGGTCCTCAACATTTTCGCCATCCCCAAATTGGCTGATGGCAAAACCAAGTCTGTCGCCGAGATCGCGCAGGCGTACTGTCCATTCCTGATCTGCAAAAAAAGCCAGGCCAAGCTGCCAGGGCACGAAGAAGAGCCCATAGAGCAAACCAAAGGCGGTGCTCAGCCAGCCGGTGAACAGAGAGCGGCCAAGGGCAAAGCCGGCAATGCATCCTAGCACGGCCAGAAAGGAGACCAGGAACAGGTGATCCGTGGCCTGGGTAGCGACCAGGCGGGCACCGGCCAGTAGGACACAAGCCATTGCAAGCATGGCCGCAGGCCAATCCCAACTGAGTAGGCGGGGGTGGTTCGCGTTTTTCAAGGGTTCGTTTGCGGAAAGTTGCACAATCGCCAACTTATGGTAGAATGCCGCCGAACTGGGTATGGTGCGCCTTAAGTACGGCCCAGCGGCGCTCGGGTTCATTCTATTAGAGAGTAACAATGAATCACATAGGATGTTTATATCCTCTGAATGCAAATGCGTCCAATACACAACCCGAACTGAAGGATTGGCATGCTGAGTAACTGGATCTTTGTCGGAATTTTCATCTCAATAGCCGCCGTTTTTCCTCTTTTGCCCATAGTGCTGGCCCGCTTTTTGGCGCCGCGCAAGCCCAACCCCATCAAGCTGGATACCTACGAGTGCGGTATGGAGACTGTGGGCGACACCTGGGTGCAGTTCAAGGTGCAGTATTACATTTATGCCCTCGTCTTTTTGGTGTTCGACATCGAGACCGTCTTTCTGTTCCCTTGGGCGGTTGCCTTCGATGTGCTGCCGCTGTTTGCGGTGCTCGAAGGCGTGCTTTTCATCGTGATTCTGGTTGGTGGTCTGCTTTACGCCTGGCGAAAAGGCGCCCTTGAGTGGGCATAATTATAGTGGAGAGAAGGCTGAGGTTCGCGCACCAGCCTTCTGTTTTTGCTGCCTACTGACGGAATAAGCCATGTCATTCATCAACGACCCGATCGGTTTCCTGGCCGAATGGATTACCAACTTCCTGAGTGGTTTCCTGCCAGAGGCTTGGGTTATTTTTATTGTCACATTGCTCGGGGTGATCATTACCGCGTCATTCGGCCTGATCATTGTCATCTTCCTGATCTGGCTGGAGCGCAAGATTGCCGCGCGCTTCCAGGACCGGCTGGGACCGAACCGCGCCGGGCCGTATGGATTGTTGCAGACCTTCGCGGACATGATTAAGCTGATCACTAAAGAAGACGTAGTTCCCGAGAAGGCCGATAAATTGACCTTCAATATCGCTCCGATCCTTTCCGTAGTTGCTGTGTTGCTGATCTGGGCGGTGGTCCCGTTTGCCCCTGGATGGATCGGCACGGATCTCAATGTCGGTGTGCTTTACATCGCGGCAGTCGGTTCATTCGGCATCTTGTCCATCCTGATGGCGGGCTGGTCGTCGAATAACAAATATGCGCTGTTGGGCGCCTTTCGCGCCGTGGCGCAATTGATTTCGTATGAAGTGCCGATGCTGATCACCTTGATGGTTCCGGTGTTGCTGGCACGCGATATGGGCATGATGACTATCGTTGAGTCGCAGAACCTCTGGTACATCGCACTGGCGCCGATCTCTGCGATCATCTTTATGGTCTCGTCAATTGCCGAGGTGGGGCGCACCCCGTTCGACCTCATTGAAGCCGAATCGGAAATCGTGGCCGGATATCACACCGAATACACGGGCATGAAGTTCGGTATGTTCTTTGCTGCGGAATTCTTGCACGCGTTTACTATCGGGGTCATCTTCGCTATCTTGTTTCTCGGAGGCTGGCGTGGCCCCGGCGCAGAAGAGTTCCGTTTGCTGGGTGTTGTGTATTTGATGCTCAAGGGCTTGCTTGGATATTTCATCGTCATGTGGGTACGCAGCACGCTGCCACGCATTCGCATTGACCACATGCTGGCGTTCAACTGGAAGTTCCTGACGCCGCTTTCTTTAATGCTGCTGGTGATGACCGCCATTCTTGACAAAATATTTGGCGATACCGCACTACGCCTACCCTTGCTCCTGGCTGGAAACGTACTGGTGCTTTTTCTGGGTTGGCTGGCCTTGCGTTGGGCTTCACGCCGTCAGACAAAAACACGCCGTGTATTCAAGAAGCGCCCTGTGGCCAAACCAGCCTGAACTGTCGGGGAACATTGAGGAGCTCGCGATCCAATGACAGTTGAACAGGCTGTTTTTCTTTTCACCAGTTTCCTGATCTTGTTTTCCGGCTTCATGATGGTGACGCGCCAAAACCTGGTCCACGCCGCGTTGTACCTCGTCGTGGCTCTATTTGGGGTGGCGGTGATCTTCGTGTTGCTTGAAGCGGGATTCCTGGCCGTGGTGCAGGTGCTGGTTTATATAGGCGCCATCGCCATCTTGATGATCTTCGCCGTGATGCTCACCCGGGGTGACGTATCCCAAGAGCAAGAGCCGGTGAATGCCAATTTTGGCTGGGCGTTGCTGCTGGCCGCGCTGTTTTGTTTCGGGCTCATCGTTTTGATTGGGCAATGGCCGGCGATCGACTCCCAGGCACCTGCACTGGATCCCGAAGCAGATACTGTTCTTGATTTGGGTGCAGCCTTGGTTTCGCCCGATGCTTACGTTATTCCCTTTGAAGTGGCCTCAGTGCTGCTGCTGGCTGCATTGATAGGCGCTCTGGTCGTTGCGCGGCCGCAAAAGAAGAATCCCAGGAGCGCAAAGTGATCCCGCTTTCATGGTATTTGGTGCTCGCGGCCGCTTTGTTCAGCTTGGGTCTGTACGGCGTGTTGGCGCGTAAGAATGCCATCGCCATCCTGATGGGCGTGGAGCTGATGCTGAATGCGGTCAACGTTAACCTGGTGGCATTCTGGCGCTACCTGACGCCTGATAGCGTGAGCGGCCAGGCCTTTGCGGTGATGGTGTTTGCCGTTGCCGCGGCCGAAGTTGCCGTGGGCCTGGCGCTGGTGATCTCGATTTATCGCCGCCGCAAGACGGTGGCTGCCGACGAAATCAATTTGATGAAGTGGTAGGCGCGATTCAATGACGATTGCAACACTCACCTGGCTTATCCCGCTGCCGCCGCTGTTGGCCTTCTTCCTTATCCTGTTGTTCACACGTCGTAACAACGCCATCAGCCATATTGTTGGCGTAGGAACTGCGGCACTCTCCTGGCTGCTAGGCATGATCGTGTTTATAGCCGCCATCGGAGCCGAGCATTTAGGCGAGAACCCGATCACATCCTCGGTCGGCTGGCTGGCGTTGGGCGACAAGATCTTCTCGATTGGCGTGCTTATCGATCCCTTGTCCGCGGTAACGCTCTTTTTTGTTGCCTGGACGGTGCTGATGATCTTCATCTACAGCATCGGCTACCACAACTTCGGACAGCCCAAGGGTGCTCATGATGTCCCTGGCTTGCCACCCGAAGGCGCCGAAGAACATGGTCACAGGGTGCCGTCTGTGGAGCCGATGTACGCCCGCTTCTTTGCCTTCATCGGCCTGTTTGCCTTCGGCATGTACACACTGGTGGTCTCCGATAACCTGCTCACCTTGTTCGTGGGCTGGGAGATCATGGGTCTGTGCTCGTATTTATTGATCGGCTTCTGGTACGCCAAACCTTCTGCTAAGGCGGCGGCCATCAAAGCCTTCATGACCACACGCGTCGGCGATGTTTTCATGTTGCTGGGCATCGTGGCTTTGTATTCTGCCACAGGCACGCTGAGTTTCCGCGAAATTCTCTACAGCCATGAAGTACTGGAAACTTTAGCGAATACTCCCGCGGGTGTGTGGGGGTTATCTGCCGCAGGCCTGATCGGGCTACTGCTATTCATTGGCACCGTAGGCAAGTCTGCGCAATGGCCGTTACACGTATGGCTGCCGGACGCCATGGAAGGCCCGACGCCGGTTTCTGCCATGATCCACGCGGCCACCATGGTTTCAGCCGGCGTGTATATGGTTTTGCGCATGTTCCCGCTGCTGTCTGCCGGATGGGTCGAGGGAGGCGATTTAACGACGACCATGACAGTGATGGCCTTCATCGGTGCATTCACCGCTCTGTTTGCCGCCACCATTGCGCTGGCGCAAAAAGACATTAAGCGTGTGCTGGCTTACTCCACAATATCGCAGCTCGGCTACATGATCGCCGCATTAGGCATTGGGGCGTACGTGGCTGCCGCGTTCCATTTAGTGACGCACGCCTTTTTCAAAGCGTTGCTCTTTTTGGGATCCGGCTCAGTGATCCACGGCATGGAACACGGCGTGCTGCAAACCGGCGAGCATATCGATGCACAGGATATGTTCAATATGGGCGGGCTTAAGAGCAAGATGCCCATCACGTTCTGGACCTTCTTGATCGGTGGCTTCGCACTTTCTGGCTTCCCGCTGATCACCGCAGGCTTCTGGTCCAAAGATGAAATCCTGGCAGACGCGTTTGCAAACGGGCGCTGGATCGTTTTTGGTGTGTTGGCGCTGGCCGCGGTGCTAACGGCCTTCTACACGATGCGCCAGATCACGCTCACGTTCCTTGGAACGCCGCGCACTAAGGCGGCAGAACACGCCAGCGAGAGCGTGCGCACGATGACGCTGCCGCTGATTGTGCTGGCGGTTTTTGCCATCGGCGCCGGCTGGGTGGGAATCCCGGAATCCTTCCCCGGGATCGGCGGCGTTTTGCCTAGTTGGTTCCACGATTTCGTTGGTGGGACTCTGCTGGAGCATCCGCCCGCGGCTGTATTCAATGCCACGCCGCTTTTGGTTTCATTTGCAGTGGCGTTAGGCGGCCTAGGACTCGGCTGGCTTGCTTATCGCCGTTCTGGGCAAACAGATCCTCTGCGTCAACCGCTGGGGCCTATCTACACCCTACTTGAACGTAAATATTACTTCGATGAACTTTACGATTGGCTGTTTGTGCGGCCGGTAAAATGGTTCGCCGAGCAGTTCACCTACTTGTTCTTGGATCGCCAGGTCATCGACGGGATTTTGCATCGCATAGCCCGCGCCGCGTTCTCACTTGGCCGCATCTTTCGCACTTATTTCGATGCTCCGGTGGTTAACGGCTTCGGCGACTTCACAGCGTCAGTGACGCAATCCTTCGGGCGCGCACTGCGCAAGATACAGACCGGGCAGGTGCAGCAATACCTGCTCTTCGTGGCGCTGCTGGCATTTGGCGGCCTTTTCTATTATCTGTTGACCATTTTGCAATAGGCGGCGATGGACTTCATCACTGATCATTTGCTCTCATTCATACTGTTCAGCCCGCTGGTGGGCGGCCTGATTGTTTTGCTCATACCGGGAGAGAACAAGGATTTCACCCGTCGTCTGGCGTTGGTGCTGAGCTTGATCCCGCTCGCCTTCACACTGGTGGCCTGGCTGGGATTCGGTGCGGCCCCGGAAGCTAACGGCTTCCGCTACCAGGAGCAGGTGAACTGGTACCCCGCCATCAATTCCAGCTACCACCTCGGCGTGGATGGGCTCTCGCTAAGCATGGTGCTGCTCACTGCGCTGCTGTCCCCGTTAGCAATCCTGGCCTCCTTCAGTGTTGACGAACGCGTTAAGCCTTACATGGCGCTGTTCCTGGCCCTCGAAACGGGGATGTTGGGCGTGTTCCTATCGCTGGACTTGCTGCTGTTCTTTGTGTTCTGGGAAATTGGCCTGGTGCCTATGTACTTCCTCATTGACCAGTGGGGCAGCAAGACCGGAGAGCGCGAGCTATGGAGCGGTATGAAGGTGAGCGCGCGGGGCTATGCGTCATTTAAGTTCATGATCTACACCATGGCGGGTTCGCTGGGTCTGCTGCTGGCCATCCAGATGTTGGGCGTGGTCTCCGGCACATTCGACATGCTTGCCTTGTTCCAGAGTTGGCCGAGCTTGACCGGCTCGCTATTTGGCCTATCGATTGAAACAGTCAAAGCCATCGCCTTCTGGGCTTTTGCCATTGCCTTTGCCATCAAGGTGCCCGTGTGGCCCTTCCATACCTGGCTGCCGGATGCGCACACCGAGGCGCCCACCGCCGGCTCTATGATCCTGGCCGGCGTGCTGCTGAAGCTGGGCGCGTATGGCTTCCTGCGCCTGGTGCTGCCGTTGTATCCTGCGCAGGCCCAACTCTATGCGGGCACCCTGGCGCTGCTGGCCACGCTAGCCATTATTTTCGGCGCATTCGCTGCCTACGGGCAGCGGGACTTCAAGCGCCTGGTGGCCTATTCTTCCGTGAATCATATGGGCTTCGTGGTGCTCGGCATCGCAGCGGCAGCCTTTGCCGCCGGCACCGAGAGCGCCACCATCGCGCTCAACGGAGCCATATTGCAAATGTTCAATCACGGCATCTCTGCGGCAGCCATGTTCTTCCTGGTGGGTGTGATCTACGAACGAACTCATACCCGCGACCTTGACGAGTGGGGCGGGCTGTTCCCATTGGTGCCGGTTTTTGGCGGGTTGCTGATCTTCAGCTCGATGTCGTCATTGGGTCTTCCCGGTCTGAACGGTTTCGTTTCCGAATTTCTGGTGGTGCGCGGCGCCTGGCCGATCTTCACACTGTTCACTGCACTCAGCATGCTCGGTTTGCTGTTCACTGGCGCCTACATCCTCAAAGGGATCGCCAAGACCCTGCATGGCCCGCTGAACGAAAAATGGAAGGGACATATCACTGAAATTAACCGCCGCGAGATTGCCGTACTGGCACCGCTGCTGTTGTTGATGCTATGGCTCGGCCTGTGGCCAGCCTGGCTGCTCAACGTGATCAATCAAGCCGTGGTTACCTTCTTCGGCTGAGTCGTTAAGGTGCATTGATGCAAATACCGAACATCCTCAGCATCATTGTTTTCCTCCCCATTGTGGCCGGGGCCGTGATGCTGTTCATCCCGCCCAAGAACCGCGACCTCATCCATCGCTTTGCGCTGGCCGTCGGCCTGGTCTGCTTTCTGCTCTCGCTGGTCGTGTATTTCAGCTTCGATCCCAATGGGGCGCGCTACCAGTTCCTAGAGAAGTTCGACTGGCTGCCCGCGCTGGGCATTTCCTATTATGTTGGCGTTGATGGCATTACCGCGCCGCTGGTGCTGCTCACCGGCGTGGTCATTTTCACCGGGGTGATCATTTCGCAACGCATCGACGACCGCCCCCGTGAGTTCTTCTCGTTTCTGTTCATCCTTGCTAGCGGCGTGTTCGGCGTCTTCGTGTCGCTGGATTTATTCGCCCTGTTCTTTTTCTACGAGATCGCAGTGTTCCCCATGTATTTGCTCATCGCGCTATGGGGCTGGAAGCAGACCCGCGAATATGCGGCGATGAAGCTGACCCTCTATTTGTTCATAGGTTCGGTGATAGCCCTGGTCGGCGCGCTGGCCATGTATTTTGCCTCGGGGTTGAACACCTTCGACATGATTGCGCTGGAAGGCGCGAATTTCTCGCCGGAATTCCAGAACCTTTGGTTCCCCTTTGTCTTCTTTGGCTTCGCCGTGTTAGGCGGCATCTTCCCCTTCCACAACTGGAGTCCCGATGGCCACGTGGCCGCGCCCACCGCGGTGTCCATGTTCCACGCCGGTGTGCTGATGAAGCTGGGCGCCTTCGCCGCATTGCGCGTGGGCATCATGCTCATGCCTATCGGCGCGCAGACGCATTTGCCTTGGATCATCTTGCTGACCTTGGTCAATGTGGTATATGGCGCATTGATCGCCATGGTGCAGACTGATTTCAAATACATGATTGGTTTTTCATCCGTGTCGCACATGGGGCTGGTGGCGATGGGCTTTGCCACACTGAATTACAACGGCTATCTTGGAGCCGGTGTGCAGATGTTCTCCCACGGAGTGATGACAGCTCTATTCTTTGCTGTGGTCGGCATGGTGTACGACCAAGCACACACGCGCGAAATCCCCAAGCTGGGCGGCTTGGTGAAGTACATGCCGTTCGTTGCGGTGGCCTTCATAATTGGCGGCCTGACTTCAATGGGAATGCCCGGCTTCTCCGGTTTCATCGCCGAGTTCCCCATCTTCATGGGCTTGTGGAACAGCCACCCCTGGATCGCCATCGTTGCTGCGATTTCGGTCGCTGTGACCGCCGCTTATATTATGCGCGCTATAGGCCGGGTCTTTTTTGGCGAAGTACCGTCGGAGCTCGAAGGGCACATGCACGACGTTAAATTTTCCGAGAAACTGGCCTTGAGCGTCCTATGCATTTTTATGGTCGGGATCGGCTTATTCCCGGGGATCATCGTGCCGCTGGTGAACGCCGGAGTCAATACGGTTCTGAGCCTGCTAGGAGGCGCATAAGTGTTCGGTACGATCACGACTGAAATGCTCCTGGCAGTTCTGCCGGAGATAGCCCTCCTGGTGTTGGTGGCGATTGTCTTTATCGTCGACTTGATATTAGTGGAGAAGCAACGCGGCGGGTTAGCTTGGCTGACTGCCGCAGGATTGGCCATCACCTTCTTTTTGACCTTATTCTTTGCCCGGCCGGGTGATTCCAGCGAGCTGGTGTGGGGCGGAATGTTGCGCCACGATTGGCTGGCCTACATCTTTAAGTTATTGTTCCTTGCCACCGCTTTTTTGACCGCTCTGCTGACCGTCGGTTGGGAATGCATTTGGCGAAAGGGTGAGTTCTACGTCCTGTTGCTCACCTCCACACTGGGCATGACCCTGATGGCAGCCTCGGCTGATCTGATCATGCTTTTCCTTTCCATTGAGACCACTTCCATCCCACTGTATATCATGGCTGGTTTTATGACCGAGGACGACAAGTCCACCGAATCCGGCTTCAAGTACCTACTCTTCGGCGCTATGACCACCGCGGTGATGCTCTATGGGCTCAGCTTGCTCTACGGCTTCGCCGGCACCACGAATCTATACGAGATGGCCACTGCTCTCAACGCCGCCAAGGTACCAGGTCCGGTGTTGGTGGGCACGCTGCTGCTAATCCTTCTTGGCTTTGGCTTCAAGGTAGCGCTGGTACCGCTGCACTTCTGGGCGCCAGATGTTTACGAGGGCGCACCAACGCCGGTCACCGCCTTCCTGTCAACAGCCTCCAAAGCCGCCGGCTTTGCTGTCTTGGCGCGGGTGATGATCGCCGCATTTCCTAGTATCCTGGCGGATTGGCAGACGATCATTGCCATCGCCGCGGGGCTCTCTATGACGGTGGGCAATGCGGTCGCGCTGACCCAGCACAACATCAAGCGCTTGCTGGCTTATTCCTCGATTGCGCACGCGGGCTACGCCCTCCTGGGTGTGGCGGCTGCGTCCGAGTTGGGAGTGGTCAGCGTGGTGTACTACTTCCTGGTGTACGCTGTCACCCAGATGGCGGCCTTTGCCATCGTGATCATAGTCTGGCATAAGGTAGGCTCAGACGAGATCGAAGATTATGCCGGGCTGAGCCGTCGCTCACCGATGTTGGCGGTGGCCATGCTGTTGGCGTTCCTCTCGCTGGCCGGGGTGCCGCCTCTTGGCGGCTTCATCGCCAAGATCCTAGTCTTCGCCGCTGCAGTGGAAGCTGGTTTGGTGTGGCTGGCGGTGCTCGGCGTGCTGAATGCTATCGTAGGTTTGTACTATTACCTGATCGTGCTCAAGGTCATCTATCTCTCCGAGCCGAAGGATGAGAGGCCGGTGCCCGTGCTTCGCTCGCATGCCGCCGCGTTGATCACAACCATCGCGTTAGTGCTGGTGCTGGGCATCGTGCTGGCCCCCTGGTTTAGCTGGGCACAGGCCAGCGCGGCGGGATTGTTTTAGTCGATTAATCGCTTGTGATATAATTCTCGAACGACAGCTGACGTGGAACCAAAGAAGCCCAAGCCAGCGCGATATGCTTACAATCTTACGCTGGCCGCGGTCGCCGGGCAGGTGGGCTGCATCACCGTATTCATCATCGCCCTCGCCTTGCTGGCAGGCCTCTGGTTAGATAACCAGTTTGGGACCCGCCCGCTTTTTCTTGTCGGGCTGTTGCTGGCCTCGGTGCCGGTAACCTTGATCACCATGTTTTGGGTGGTTCGCCAGGCGACCTCCCGCATTCGAAACGGAAACTCTTCGCCCAAGTCGGAGTCGGAGGATCAGGATCGTGGAACAGAGTCGTAAATGGTGGCGCTTCGGGGTGAACCGTTGGTTCATCTTGTTGTTCATCGTACTTAATGTAGTTGCCGTTTCGGCGTATCCGCCATTGCGCCCCCACATCCAGCTTCCCGCTGAAGTACTCTCTGAACAGCCCTTATTCGTTTTTCCCGTCATCAACGCGCCGGTCTATTTGACCAACACCCTGGTCGCCACCGTCATCGGCGACATTCTCTTGCTGCTCATCGGCTTTGGCGTCTGGCGCGCCGTGCGCAGTGGGCAATTGGTGCCGCGCGGTCTCTCCGGAGCAGTGGAAGCGTTCATCGAGGTGCTCTACAACCTCACCGAGTCCACCGCCGGCAAGTGGGCCAAACGTATCTTTCCTTATTTCGCCACCATCACACTTTTGGTGCTCGTGCTCAACTGGATGGAATTGATCCCCGGTGTGGACAGCATCGGCATCTATGACCCGCATCATATTGAAAATCCAGCAGAATGTTCCACGGTCTCATTGCCATTAGGTGCTGTTGGTGTCATTGGATCCAGCAATGAATGTGCTAAAAGTGTGATTCCCTTTGTGCGCGCTACCGCCACCGACCTCAACTTCACTCTGGCGTTGGCCCTGATCGCCGTAGTGATGGTACAAGTGATCGGCATCCGCGCTCAAGGTTTAAGCTATTTCAGTAAATTCCTAAACGTCAAAGCTTTCTTTACCAAGCCGGTCTTCGGCGTGATCGATTTTGGCGTCGGTATATTGGAACTGGTTTCCGAGTTCTCCAAAATTCTTTCGTTTGCCTTCCGTCTCTTCGGCAATATCTTCGCCGGGTCGGTGCTATTGTTCGTCATCGGCACCCTGGTGCCGGTGTTCGCCCAGTCGGGCGTTTTGATGTTGGAATTTTTCGTTGGCGCCATCCAGGCCGTCGTGTTCGGCTTGCTTACCATGACCTTCATGGCGCAAGCCACCCAAAGCCACGGCGGCGAGGAACATTAACTTGTCACGTTTGCAATCTCCAAGCCTTTTTGCAAGGCTAGACAATAACATTCGCACTAATCAACACTTTGGAGGATTTCATGGAAGGTGATTTCGTTACAGGGGCAAAAATGATCGGAGCCGGGTTGGCCATGATCGGCGCCATCGGCGCCGGCGCCGGCATCGGTATCGTGGTTAGCGGTGCCGTGCAGGCCATGGGCCGCAACCCGGATTTCTCCGGCACGATCCAGACCAATATGATCCTGGGCATTGCCTTCGCCGAAGCGGTCGCGATTTACTGCTTGGTGGTGGCGCTGCTGCTCCTCTTTGCGGTCTAGGCTGCGAAGGAGTGGAAGGAGCCTGCATTGGAAGCCCTAGGTCTTAATCTCGGTTACGTTTTAGTTCAGATTTTCAATTTCCTCATTATCTTTATCGTCTTGCGCGCCTGGGTGTACAAACCCATCCTCGGACTGCTGGAACGGCGCCGCGAAGCCATCGCTAAAGGCCTGGAAGATGCGCGCATTGCTGCTGAGGCCCGCGAGAATGCGGAGAAGGATGCCGAGAAACTCCTGAGTGAAGCACGCACCAAGGCCACCGCCGAGGCGCGCGAGATCACCCAGCGCGCAGAGCAGCAAGCCAAAGAGATCCGTGCCGCCGCCGAGGTCACCGCCAGCAAAGCCCGCGAGGAAGCCCTGGCGGAGGTGGAAGCCGAGCGTGCCCGAATCTTAAGCGATCTACGCGGTCAAGTCGCCGCACTCTCGGTGGCGGCTGCCCAGAAATTGATCGGGGAGGCGCTGGATGCCAAAAAACAGAAAACCCTCATCGATGAGTTTTTCTCCGGTGTGAAGGCCGGTAAAGTTACTGTGCTGGAAGGTGCCGAAGTCAGCGGCTCCGCCGCTGTGGTCACCAGCGCCCTGCCGCTGGACAAGGAAGAGCAAGCCGCCGTGCAGAAACAGGTAGTCCAGGCTCTGGGCGGCAAAGGCGAAGTCACCTTCAAAGTGGACCCGAATATTCTAGGTGGCCTGGTGGTGCGCGTGGGCGACAAGGTGCTGGACGGTTCCGTATCCGGCCAGTTGGGCGCCCTTCGCCAGTCCATGCGATAAAAGATTCTATGACTATGCAAAAGACGCCCGTATTCGGGCGTCTTTTTGTTATAGAATGAATCGGTAAGCCTTTCGAAGTGCCTGCCCTGAGCGAAGCGAATGGCTTTATTCGCCGAGTGATTGTTTTCCACATCATCCCTTCGCAAGGCTGGGAAGGTCGCACAAACGAAATTGAGGAAGAAATAATGACAGTCAATTCCATTAATCTCAGGGAAAAGCTCGGAAAATTAACCGAGTACTGGCAGCCCAAGATCATCGCTCAGATGAACGACTACCACGTCAAGATCGCCAAACTCCAAGGTGATTTCATCTGGCATAGCCATCCGGTTACCGACGAACTGTTCCTGGTGGTGGCTGGCGAGCTGCGCATCGATTTTCGAGATGGAATGGTGACGCTGAAGCCGGGCGAAATGTGCGTTGTGCCCAATGGCGTCGAACACAAACCGTTTGCTGAGGAGGAATGCTCCATCCTGATGGTGGAACTGGCGGGGACCCTGAATACTGGTGATGCGGGAGGGGAACGTACGGTTCAAGACCCGCAATGGATCTAGATAGAAACCGGGATTGAATGCCAAAACTTACCGAACTATTGAAAGGGTTCCCCACCTCTGATGATGTGCCGCCGATGGAAATTACAGGCATCGCCGTCGATTCGCGCCAAGTAAAACCCGGCGATCTATTCTTCGCCGTAGTGCACGGGGTGGACCGTTACAAATTCCTCGACCAGGTGGTGGAGCGCGGCGCAGCCGCCGTGATTGGCGAACGATCTGGAATCGAGCTCAGCATCCCGCACGTCCAGGTGGCGGATACCAGAGAGGCGCTGGCGCAAGTTTCGGCCGCTTTCTACGGGCAGCCTGCGCGCGAGTTGACAATGATTGGCATCACTGGAACCGACGGGAAGACCACTACGTCGAATTTCGTCTATTACATCCTGCAAGCTGCCGGGCATCCCACCGGGATGATCAGTACGGTCAACGCGCAGATCGGCAATCAAGTTCTGGACACCGGCTTCCATGTCACCACGCCAGAAGCCTTCGATACCCAGCGCTACCTGCGGCAAATGGTGGACGCGGGTCTCACCCACACCGTTTTGGAAATGACCTCCATTGGGCTGGCGCAACAGCGCGGGGCGCGCCCCAAGGAGTTTGATATTGCCGTGGTGACCAACATCACTCACGAGCACCTCAACGATCACGGCACCTACCAAGCCTATTTCGATGCCAAAGCTTTGCTAATCGAGGGATTGGGCCAACCTTATAAGAAGAAACGATCCGTCGAAAAGTTGGCCGTGCTTAATCGCGACGACAAATCGTACGCGGGGCTGGCCGACCGAGCTAAGGCGAAGCAGCTTTCTTATGGCTTGCATCCTGAAGCTCAATTACGCGCCACAGATATCGAGAACCATCCCGACCGCCTAAGCTTTAGCGCAAACGGTCCCGGATTCGAGTTCCGCGTGCAGACCAAGATGTATGGTGCCTTTAACGTATCTAACGCGCTAGCTGCTATCGGCGCAACGGTGGTAGGGCTGGGCGTGGATAGCGAAGCGGCGCAGGCGGGCATTGCTGCGCTTGAAGGCGTGCCCGGGCGCATGGAACGTATTGAGATGGGTCAGGATTTCACCGCAATCGTGGATTTTGCCCACACGCCAAACGCACTCAAAGTGGCGCTGGAAGCTGGCCGCCAGTTGACCGAGGGAAAGGTGATCGCCGTGTTTGGCTCTGCCGGATTGCGCGATAAAGCCAAACGCCGCATGATGGCCGAGGTAGCCGCGGAGCTGGCCGACATCAGCGTGCTGACCGCTGAAGATCCGCGCACCGAATCGCTGGACGGCATTTTAGGGGAAATGGCAGCCGGTGCCAGAAGCAAAGGCGGCAAAGAAGGCCATAGCTTCTGGCGCGTACCCGATCGCGGCGCAGCGATTTCTTTCGCACTGTTGCAGGCGAAGCCAGGTGACCTTGTTATGGTGTGCGGTAAGGGCCATGAGCAATCCATGTGTTTTGGTGAAACCGAATACCCCTGGGATGATCGGGTCGCAATGCGCGCTGCACTGGCGGAACTGGTGGGCACGCGAGGACCCGAGATGCCGAAATTGCCGACGAGTGGGGAGTAGGTTTAAGCAAAAAGACGGGCAAAGCCCGTCTTTTTGATTCAGAGAGAATGTTGTGATTACTTCAGGTCCAAGACTTTGCGCACCAGGGGTAACCCCAACACCAGGATGCCTCCACCCAAACCGGTGAACGCAATGCCCACGCCGATCACGAACTGGGAGAGCTGCAGGCCGATTTTGGCCAGGTAGAGTGAACCCTGGAGCGTCAGGCTCGTAATATAAGTGGCTCGGGCGGGATCCTCGCGGTCCATCTCCGAATAGGTCTTGCCACCTGTGATACCCATGGTGTGCGTGCGAATGACACGCGCCTGGGCTTCAGCTTCTGCTTCGGTGTCGACGAGGATTGTAGGAACTTCAACACCTTCCGGAGCACGGGCCCCTTCGTAGGTTAGCAAAATGGCAGGGTCTGCAACTTCCAGTTTTTCTTCAGCCAGGGACTGGCTAACGGTGCCATAGGCCTGCAGACCGAGAAAGAGCACTGCCAAACCTCCCACAACGAATGCTACCCCGATTAGTGCAACTCCCCAAAAAGTAAACTGTTTATTCATGGCTTCTCCTTTTTCTGAGGCGGTTATCCGCCATTCGTATGCATTGTATTTATCTATTCATATCTTTTTAGGGTCATTAGCCATTTTTTGGGCTAGGCTAGTCATAAGGAATCCTGGGTTAGTTCTTAAAGAAAATAGGTATGTTGTCCCGGGAGTGTTTAGGGTGGTAACCAAACGGGGTGTTGAGATGGGCTGATTGGAGATAAAAAAGGCAATTTGACCTTGTTTTACCGTTGTTTTGGGTGCACCAGGAAGAATTCCAGCATCATCTGGTTGGCACAGACGCCATCGCTTGGCGATTGCGCCGCCTGCGACCCAAGTGCTGTGCTCGGCCATTGGTGGCAGCCGTTTACCAGGGTGACCAGCACGACGTCCGCGTTTCCCAGACAATTTTGGTAGCGGTCAATAATAACCGTGCCATCTTTCAACGTCTTCTCCGACGGCTGTCCATCGCAGCCGTTTGCTCCTACCCAGAATCCAATCGAATCCGTCACGGAGATATCCGATCTTGGATCGAGGGAAACCGGTGATTTTTCTGGATTGCTAATACCTCCCTGGTAAAGCACGCGTTCATCCTTCATTCCATGAAAAGCCATAACAGCAACTGGAGAAGTTGGAATGTCAGGCATGATGATTTCGCCACCTTCAACTAGCTGCCCGCCCAATGACCCTGCCACAGGAGCGATGCCCGCCACTTGATCTGCCAATTCCGCGCCCGCACGGTAAGCCATCATTCCACCGTTGGAGAGGCCGGTAAGGTAAATACGGTCAGGATCGATCGGGTAGTGGCTGATGAAGAAATCGATCAATGCCTCGGTGAATCCAACGTCGTCGATATTGTTCTCCTGTGCATATCCACAGCAGTACCCTGCATTCCAGCTCAACTGTTCACTGCCTGGTCTGCCGCTGCCGTTTGGGTAGGCAACCATAAAGCCATAGTTGTCGGCAGCTGCGTCTAAACCGGTAAATTCCCTGATACCGGCCGCGTTTTGCCCGCCTCCGTGAAAAACAATGAGCAACGGGAATTGGCCATTGGGATCATATAGCGGTGGTATATGCAGGATTACTTCACGTTTGTCTCTTGTGGGGCCCAGGGTGAGGATAAAGCTACCCGGAGAAAGATCTTCGCTGTTTGGCGGTGTGGAATAAATTGGGCATGCGGGAACGAAGCGCTCACATGAATTGGTAAGTGTTCCCAGGAGAACGAAGATTAAAACCGTAAAGATTGTGCGAATCTTCACAACTAGATTTTATTGAGTTTTGATTCGTTTCCCCGTGATAGTTGTCATCAAAAAGGACGGGCATTAGCCCGTCCTTTGATTATGTTTTCCTTTAGCTTTTATTTAGGCTTCGAACGCCTCAAAAATAGGCGGGAAGGTAAGCAGAAGGCCAAGACCAAGTAGCACCAAGGTCCAGGTGAAGGCGCTACGCAGGTTGAGGTCCTTGTTCTTCCATAGCGCGTTCAGAATCAACCAGCTGAGCAGCCAGGCGGCAATTCCAAATGTCGTCTTGCCGGAAAGCGGGCCTGCAGGGGTGTATAAAACCAATGCGTTTTTCAAGGCTTCGCTGAGGACGGCTCCAGTAGTGAGGATACCGATGGTCAAGCCACCGATACCGGCGGAGATCATAGCGGCCGCTGCTGGGCCGCTGGGAATTGATTTAGTTTGGGCACTCATAGAAATTCTCCTTAAATGTTGGGGCGGATTACAGAATCGGAGCGGCCTTGGTGATGAGGGCGCCAAAGAGGCCGGCGACTCCCGCAGTTGCGAAGGATAGGAGGAAAAGAACGACGATCATCCAGCGTAGATTCTTGTACTTGTCTTGCGCAAGCATCGGCCCATAGCGGAAGATCAAGTAGAGCACAGCCACGGTCAGAATGGGCGAGAACCAGGCAATATGTTCCTTCCATTCCATTCCGAATGTGTGCCACCCCGAAAGGTTCGGGTCCGCGAGCAGGAAGTTGCGAGGATACTCCAGCAAATCGGCCCCTTCGGGTGCTGGCGCTCGGTACCAGGGGTACACGATGTAGGTACCGCTGAAGACGGTGAGAAAGGAGAGAATGGACATAATGCCGGTTGTCCACTTCAAGCGCATGATGCGCTCTGCGATGCCTTTGCCGGTCACCCAGCTCTCGCGCAAGCTGTAAAGACCGACCAAGCCGGCGGTGAAGGCCAGCAGATAAGCCGCGCCAAACACCATGCCGTGAAGCGCCGTCCAGATTTCTCTTGCAGTAAGTACCATAGATGCCTCCTTAAGGCGTAAACGATTTGGTTCCGCGTTCAAGCGGATCGTAAAGCTTTGATAGAAGTATAAAGATAACGAATTACCTCATCAGGGTCATTTGTGGTATCTGGGTCCATGAATATTAGTATATTCGCACTTATTGTTATTGATTTCACAAATAACGCCGTGTCGAATATAAAAGTATTTCAGAACCCTGCTATGGGGAGACATCCCTATTTTTAATGGGCAGGATGACCTGTTGCCCTGGCGAAGCAAGCAATTTATTTCCACTTCTTAACATTTCCGAGCTTATGAAAAGGACGGGCAATTTTGCCCGTCCTTTGAGGTTAACCGATACTTTAGCCGCTTTTAGCGGCGATCTCGAAAGCCGCCCCGGCCACTGCTGCTGCGGTCCCCGCCGCGACCGCCGGAGCGACCACCGGGTCGCCCGCCGCGATCGCCGCCTGGGCGACGGCCTCCACCGCCCTTGTCGCGCTCTCGGGCTTCCTCTGGGGTCCAGCCCTCGAGCACAGCCTGGCGGCTGAGACGGATCTTGCCGCTCGGATCGATGTCGGTGATCATCACGGTGAGCTCGTCGCCCACCTTGGCGACCGATTCCACGGAATCCACGCGGGTGCTGTCCAACTGCGAGATGTGCACCATGCCATCGGTTCCGGGCATGATCTCGACAAAAGCGCCGAAATCCGTAGTCCGTACGACTTTGCCGGTGTAGATCTTGCCGATCTCTGGGGTTTCGGTCAGCGCTTCGATGCGTTCGCGGGCCGCTAGGGCCGCCGCGCCGTCTTCTGAAGCGATAAAGACCGACCCGTCATCCGAAATGTCGATCTTGGCACCCGTCTCTTCCTGGATGGCGCGGATCGTCTTGCCACCTGGGCCGATGATGGCGCCGATCTTTTCCACGGGAACCATCACTATGGTGATGCGTGGGGCATGTGGTTTCAGTTCCGGGCGAGGCGCCGGAAGTACTTCAAGCATCTTGTCCAATATGTGCTTGCGGCCTGCTTTCGCCTGCTGTAGTGCTTCAGCCATCATTTGCGTAGTGAGTCCTGAGATCTTGATGTCCATCTGCAATGCGGTGATGCCTTTGTCAGTACCGGCCACTTTGAAATCCATGTCGCCCAGATGATCTTCGATTCCTTGGATGTCGCTAAGGATCTTGTAGTTGCTGCCATCCGTGATCAATCCCATGGCGATGCCGGAGACAGGCGCCTTGATCGGCACACCGGTATCCATCAGTGCCAGAGTTGAACCGCATACGGATGCCATGGATGTGGAGCCGTTTGAAGACAGGCATTCAGAAACCAGGCGTAATGTGTAGGGGAATTCTTTTTCAGGCGGGATGACGGGCACCAGAGCGCGTTCCGCCAACGCGCCGTGTCCGATCTCTCGGCGGGAGGAACCGCGCAGGAATTTGACCTCTCCCGTGGAGAAGGGCGGGAAATTGTAGTGGTGCATGTAGCGTTTCAGCTCAATTGGGGAGAGCGTGTCGAGTTCCTGAGCTTCGCGAGGCGTGCCCAAGGTAGCCAGGGTGAGCACCTGCGTCTCCCCGCGGGTGAAGAGACCGGAACCATGGGCGCGGGGACTGTAGTCCACTTCGCACCAGATGGGGCGGATCTCGGTGGGTTTGCGTCCATCAGGGCGGACGCCTTGTTCGAGGATGCGGCGGCGCACCACAGCCTTCTCGGCGGCGGTGTAGGCTTCTTTCACGTCAGCGGCCAGTTCGACATCCTCCGGCGCCAGTTCTTCGATAACGATATCGCGCAAGGCATCGATGGCTGCATATTGCTCGGTCTTTGCAAGGCCTTGATCGAAAATGCCTTCCAATTCGGTTTGGACGCGGGCCAGAACTTTTTGCTTCAGGTCATCAGCGACGCTGAATTTCTGATAGTCGCGTTTTGACTTGCCAACTTCCTGGGCCATTTGCATTTGCAGATCAATAAGCGGTTGAATGGCTTTGTGTGCTTCTTCCAGCGCTGACACCATGGTTTCTTCATCCACCTCGTTGGCGCCGCATTCCACCATCAGGATGGCGTCGCGGGTGCCAGCCACGCGCAGATCCAAGTCGGACTGCTCGAGCTGGGGATAGGTGGGATTGACGACGAAGCCGCCATTAACGCGGCCGACGCGCACTGCGCCAATCGGTCCGTTCCACGGAATATCAGAGATCATCAACGCCGCGGAGGCGGCGTTGACTGCGATGACGTCGATCACATTTTCCTCGTCCGCGGACAGAGAATACATGATCACCTGCACTTCATTGCGCAGATCTTTGGGAAACAGCGGGCGCAAAGGCCGGTCGGTGAGGCGCGCGGTGAGAATGGCGCTCTCGCTGGGGCGGCCTTCGCGGCGGAAGAACGAACCGGGGATCTTACCGCCGGCATACATGCGCTCTTCGTAATCGACGCTCAGTGGGAAAAAGTCGATACCAGTGCGAGGGGCGGGCGACATGGTAGCGGTCGCCAGGATCAGCGTCTCGCCTAGGCGAGCGGTAACTGCTCCGCCGGCTTGACCGGCTAACTTACCAGTAGCAAAGGTGAGTTCCTGGTTGCCGACCTTTGCCGAAAATTTCTTTGATTCGGGTTGCATAATTCTCCTTTAGTTTTCCCGCTAGTTCAGGAACTGGAAGTTGATTACAAAGCCAAACGCCTTGTATCCAATTTCCAATGCCTAACCAGCAGGCACTTCTAGTTGACTAGGTGGATGTTTTAGATATTTTTCTTTTTACCGTCGCCCCCGGATGGCCGCTTAAGAATTGGCTTGCATTTGAATGCAAGCCAATTTACTAACTCTTTCGGCGAATCTTCAGGCGATCGGCAAGGGCCACGTAGCCCTCGTAATTGCTCCGGCGCAGGTAATCCAGCAAGCGGCGGCGTTGGCCCACTAGGCTAAGTAGCCCACGCCGGGAAGATGCATCCTTGTTGTGGGTTTGCAGATGGTTGGTGAGATGTTCGATGCGGCTGGTGAGCAAGGCAACCTGGACCTCAGCGGACCCGGTGTCCCCATCGCTCCGATGATACTCCTGGATTACTTGTGCTTTTTTCTCTTTTGCAAGTGGCATGACGTCTGCGTCTCCTTTGTGTGCAGGTCTCCGTGCAAGCAGCCATGGCCGCCTGGCGGTCTAGTCAAACCGAGATTATACCCTGTGATTACCGAAGGACCCTTCGAAGCCTGGAGCGGCTTTCTTCAGGCAGTGCCCTAGCTGCCTGGCGTGCCAACCAGTGGGCGCCCTCAGTGGCTTCGGCCGAAGTGGTTTGCTGTAGGAAATATTCGGTTTCCATGGGGCTGAATTGAGCTAGGGAAGTGAGTAGATTGGCCAATTCGGGCCGAATCTTGCGATCAGGGTCCTTGCAGGGATCAATAAGCATGTCAAAAATGTTTGGGAGCTCGGCGAGTTGGCGCTCGTTGACTAGATTTTGCAAGCTTCCGATGGCAAACACTTGTTTGCGCCAGTCGCTGCTTCTCACCATCTTCGCGGCAACCTTCAATAACTCTTTTTGATGGTTGATCCTGAGCATCTGAGTTCCGCTTTCGGCTAGCTCGGGAACCAGGAGTTGTTCACGGTTTTCATGTGCCCAGGCTTCCAGTCTACTAGTGATCTCATCAGGCGACATCGCCCCCGGGATGCTGCCCAGTAACCTGATGGCCAACTGGCGTGTCTCCAGGGTGAGGCGCGACCAGAGACCATCGGCAATGAGCAAAGCTTCCGCAGGATACCGCCTGGCTTGGGTACTCATTTCTTGGGTCAATAGTCTGAGCAAGGGAGGTGGCACTTCGTAGCTAACCAAGACCGGGCGCACACCTTTTACGCGGCCTTGGCGGTGCCTTGGGGCGCCATGACTCTTCAGTAAATCCTCAACACCTCTCAGGTAATCGGAAGGCCGGGGAAACAAATCTGAAAGCTGCGCAACCTGTTGCTGCAGTCGGCCGAGTTCGATTGCCGGCATGGTTAAACTTGCCCTGAGCGAAGAACATGGGTCTTGGGGAACATCGCGATAGCTGCATCGATATTGGACGCAAAGCTAAGCAGCGCCCGATGGCTGGCCGGAATGTTTACATCCATTTCAGAAAAAAGCTTCAAAAATACCCGCTGCCAACCTTTGCCGATCAGAATCAGGGGGCGCGCGGGCAAGGATTGGGTTTGCATCTGGCTCCACATGGCGGCGATCTCCGCCAACGTGCCGACGCCGCCAGAAAGCGCCAGAGCGGCATCGCAGCTCTCGATAAGGCAATACAAGCGATCGCGAAGAGTCTCGAAACGGCGCTCCTCGCGCACCCAGGGGTTCGCCTTGGCTTTGCGCCAGCTCTCGATCTGCTCACAAGTGACGCCAATCGTGTGCCCACCTGCCTCCACGGCTCCTCGGGATACCGCTTCCATGGTGCCCATGTAGCCGCCGGTCAGGACGACGTGTCCACTGCGCGCCAGAAGCTCGCCGAGGCGACGGGCTTCTTCGTAAGCCGCGTCCCCCGGGACCGGGGAAGCGGAACCGAAAACAGTGATGTTCATTTCGACAAGGTTTCTTTGATTCGATTATTAGCCAGTTTCACATATTTCTTGCTGGTTTCGTAACCAACAAATGTGCGGCCAGATGCCAGCGCGGCCAAAGCCGTTTGTCCACTGCCCATAAACGGGTCGAGCACAATTTCGCCAGTGAACGTGTACAGCTCAATGAGGCGCTGCGGCAGCTCCTGCGGAAAAGGGGCGGGGTGGCCTATACGCTTTGCGGAAACCGCTGGAAATGTCCACACACTTTTGCTATTTTGGAGGAATTCATCCTTGCCAATGCTGCTTTGGCGTCCCGCAGGTTTCTGGCGACCAAAGCGGCCCTTGCTGAAAACCAGAATGTATTCATGTACATCGCGGAGGGTTGGGTTGCTAGGGCTGCGCCAAGAACCCCAGGCTGTAGAGGCACTGGAACTGGCCCCCTTGTCCCAGATGATTTCGCCGCGCATTAGAAAGCCCAGAGACAACATGTCGCTAATGATAAAGGCGTGCAATGGAATATAAGGTTTGCGCCCGAGGTTGGCCACATTGATACACGCCCGACCGCCAGGAACAAGCACCCTATGTGTTTCGGCCCACACACGCCGCAGCATTGCAAGATATTCATCCAGTTTCAAATCTTCGTCATATTCCTTGCCAGCGTTGTAAGGGGGTGAAGTGACCATGAGGTGCACGCAGGCGTCAGGCAGCTCGCGCATATCCTCACTGCTGTGGGGGAAGATACGGTTGATGCATTTCGGCGGGAGAGGATTTTCGTGGTAGTTGGAATTCTCAGAAGGTTGCAGGTGGAGGTAAAGCGCGCTGGCGTAAAAGCGGCTCGCATCATGACTGATGCGGCCAGGTACCCCAAAGGCGCTGCTGCTAGTGCCAGGCCAGGAGCGAGGTTTCCGTTTCCGCGATGGCAAGCTTAGACTGTAACATGGAAAGATGCACTCCATGTACCTGCTAAAGATTTGAGGGGATATATGGCGATAGACCGTGCATCAAGGAATATAAGAAGGACAGGTTGTTCAGCGTCAGGATGGCAAACAAGGCGACCATGGCGGCCAGCAGCCACTTGTTCTCCGCGAATGATCGGAGGGAAAGCGCGGTGAGAAAGATGAGCGCATAGCTCCAATCGGCTGCGTACAAGAATGGTTCGGATCCGTACAACAAATGGAAGGAGAAATTGAAGGCGAGGCAGAACAGGAAGGCCAGCGCAAAGCGATTCAGGGCAGAAAGCCGTTCATGTCTCAAGAAACGGCCCATCGAAACGGCGCCTGCTCCCAGAATGCCCAGCCAAATCCAGACAGCGATCCGGCCTGAGCCGGTGTATTGGCTTAGCCGCGTGCCCTGCATGAAGTTGAATTTAGGGAATCTCCCCCGTGGTTCTTGATGGCCGATTTGCATAAAGGGCTGCGGGGCCACCACACTGAAAAGTAGTACATCGCTGCCTACCAGACTTGCCCGCTGGTTCCACCCATAAGCTTTGCTCGGTCTGAAGAAAAACCGGCTCTCCGCGCCGTAGTCCGCGGGAAAGAAGAATATACCGGAGGGCGGATAAATCGCCTTATTCAACAGGTTAAGCGCTGCGGCGGCTGCCACAACAGTCAATGCCAATAGTAGCGTTCGCTTGATCTTGAAGTCGGTCAAAAAGAGGCCGATCAATACTTGGACAAGATTGGAGATGGTGATTCCGAAGATCCCAATACCTGTGAGGATTAACCAGGCTGGGCCGGCTTTCTTTTGCAGAAGGACGAAAAACAAGATCAGCAGCAGGCTGGAAAAAACGTAGGTCTCAACGATCGTATTGAACACCAACTGCGCTGTGGAAATGCCAAAGATGGAAGCGAAGAGGAAGCTGTAGTTTGTCGACCCAACAGCATCTCGAATGAAGATCCACACCAGGAACACACTCAGGCCGCCAATAATGGCAAGGAGGAAGAGAAGTGAATGGAACAGGTCTACGCCAGAGATAAGTGAAAGGCCAAATGTCAGCGGCCGCAAAAAAAGGATCGCCAATGGATGAACCGCACGCATCGACATGAGGTGCCCGGTAGGGTCGGCAAGGCGCAGTTTCCATGTGGTTGAATCGGCTTGGAAGAACACATCGTCGTTGTTGAAATCTGTGCGATTAAAAACAGCAGCCAGCACGAAATAAATTATGAAAAAAAGGAGTCCCAGCAGTAAGCCGGGCGCATTGACACGCACGGCTTCGAATATCTGCGTTAAGAGCTGCTTGCGTCGTTTGTCATCGCGCGTAGTCAAACTCAAAATTGGGACCAGGATTAACAACACGGCAAAGGGCAAAATAAAGAGCGGCCATGAGGACGCAAGGAGATCACTACCTTGGAACAGATTAGGGAAAGAGCTGGATATCTCGATTATCTTGTAACCGAAACGTACTAGCAAAGCTGCCGCCAGTAGCCAAGACCAGTTCATGCGGCCATATTGATAGAGCTGGCGGAGGAACTTCTTACGACGTTGCTCGCTTGCTTTTCTCGCAACCATAGCTCTTTGATAATTAGAAACCGCGGGTTGAATCGGGCAAGCGATTCTCAGAATACTCGAGGCGCAGTTCAACCGGTTGACCATCATACAAAGACACGCCATAAAACCTGCTCGCATTATGACTAATGCACCCCGAGGTACTGAATTCCGAACATCCTGTCTCTCTACGGCGGCCAATCCTTTTCTTGCTCATAGAATTTAGCCACGCCGTTTCATCAGGAACAAGATGCGTTCGGAATCGCGAATGCGGTTTTCTGCAACCGCGCGGTAATAGCGCTGAAAGGCGGAGCGAAAGCCGTCCACATGGTAATCGGTGAAGATATCTTTGCGCGCCGCAAGCAGCTGTTGTACCTGTGGATCCGCCTTGGGCACGAATTCGATGATCAGCCAGTCTCCTAATCGGCTGAAGAATTCAGCCACGCGGTCAAGTGGTACATTGTTGGCAATCGCCAGGTGGTGGATCAGCGCTAGGGCCATGACAGCATCGGATGGGCCGCGGTCGAGCAGCGACCGGTGCTCTTCATTCGCCCAGCCCAATGGCGCGCTCGGGTTGCCGAGGTCGATGACCAGAGGATGCAGGCTTTTTTCTCCGTGTTCTTTCATATGAGCGTAGTTCAATTCGACCGCGGCCGGGTCGTAATCTGCTGCAATTGTGAAAATCCCGCGTTCACTGGCCAATCGGCTGTACAACCCGGTGTTAGCTCCAAGATCCCAAAAGGTTTCTGCATTTGTTTGGGTAATGAATTTGGAAATCGTCTCCTTTTTATGCTTGGCTGCGCTTCGGCTGTAGCTCGTCTCACTGGTGTAATCGCTCCACGCCGTTCCGACGGGCTCCCAGTGCAACCCGCGCACAGTGCGGTCCAGGTGGTCGATTAAACCGAGCAACGCGGTCTTGCTCATCCCACCGCGTTCCGCTCGCGCCGACACCTTTTGGCCGGCATAGCGTTCTTGGGCTGCCGCGTGCCAATGGATGTGTGTCAGCAGTCCCAGATTAAACCGGGTGCCGCGTGGCAGCAGGCGGCTAGCCAGGTCAAGAGGGATGCCATCGATGTGCACGCGTAGGAGTTGGCCCAGCCGGATATCGACTAGAGCCATCAGCGCCAGGGGCGCCAAAAAGTGTTGGCAGAATTGCCGGTAGGCCACCCAAGGCTGGCCTTCTGGATACGCTTCGAAGGAAAGGCTGTCGATGAGTGTAGCGCGCCCCATATGAAATTGGACGTTGGTAGTCGCGGCATCCTTCAACCACATGCCGCGCGACAAAGCCCGCTTTTGCAGTTCCAATGTGAGCAGCGCCGCGTCTTTGAGTTGGCTAAAGCTCCATTCGTATGGATAAGAAATAAATTTGAGCTGCTCCGGTTTTATGACCTTAAACGCGCGGCTGGGGTCGGCAGCCTTTATGTCTACTTCTTTGTGCGCAAGAAAAAGCCCCTCGTTGGTTAATTCCTTGTATAAGCCGGATTTCTTGAGCAGCTCGTAATCTTGGCGATAAGCGAGATTGATCTGCCGAAATACTTCCCCCTTGCGTTTAAATAGAAAACCGTTTGGGTCGCGGAATGACCCCCCGATCCGTGTTTCACTTGGCATTACGCTTTTTGGCTGCCTTGGATCCAGCTTTCCTTTCTGTTTTCCCGTCCCGGCGGAATAAGCCAAAGAACCGAGCGATCTGATTGCGCAGGATAAATACGGCTCCCGCAGCTCCGGCAATCAGCATCTGCAGGATGAAGCTGCCTGACCCGGGGTCCAGGTAGGGGTGCTCCTTTGCGGCCGGCAAAATCAGTAATCCAGCTAATAGGGTGTGGTGGGGGAATTTGGAAATTTTCATCTGACCTCTTTTTAAGTTTGGCTGCGAATAATACACTCCCTTTCACTATATGACAATAGAACTCATTGCGGCCAGATGGCGCCGGCGCGAACGATAACGCCATCGGGCACGTCGGCCTTTACCGTGGCCCCATTGCCGATCCGCGCTCCAGCGCCAACACGAACATTCAGGTTAATAGTGACTCCCATTCCAATCAGCGTCCCTTTGCCAACCCGGACTGATCCGGCAAGAATGGCGCCAGGTGCCAGATTGACGTAATCCGCCAGCACGCAATCGTGCGAGACAATGGCCCCCGTGTTTACGATGCATCCTTGGCCCAGCGACGCGCTGGATCCTACATAGGCGTGCGGAAAAATTTGTGCCCCGGGGCCAGGCTTTACGCTGGGCTCAACAACCGCACTGGGATGTACCAAACTTGGGTAGGAAAAGCCAGCCTGATCCAACTTTTCGAAGACCTGGATCCGGCTGCTCATTGCGCCGATTCCGCCTACGGCGTTAACTGCGAATCTACACCCGGCCGCTTTGACTTCAGGCAAAAGAGTTTCGCCGCCGATTACAGGGATATCCAGCACCCAGTCTCCAGGCTGGCGGCCGTCGTCTATGACGCCGACCACTATGTACCCGCCCACTGCGCGCAAGAGGTCGATCACCGCTTTGCCATGACCCCCGCCGCCGTAAACAATCACCGCGTTTGCTTCTCTGGCGGTAGCAGGAATGGGGAGAGGTTCGGTTTTTTTCTCTTTGGCGATCGCCGCGCGAATTTGCTGCTCGGTAATGATGGGACCAATTGGCAAGGTCTTCAGATCTAGATTTTCCTTCTGCGCCAGCAAGAGCGCCGGTTGCGTGATGCGCAATCCATCCGGGATGCCGGCGGTCTTAGCTTCGCGTTTGGCATTTGGCGGTTTCCAATCCTTCGAATCCGCTATATAGCCCAGCGTAGCTCCTGCCTTGATGGATTCACCGGGTTTGGTGGTGACGCCGATTAAGTATCCGTTTTTTTCTGCCGTCAACTCAAAAGTGGATTTCGTGGTCTCCAATGTGGCTAATGGCGCCCCCGCTTTTATTTTTTGCCCGGCCTTGGCATGCATGGCGACGAGGCGCGCTTCATCTTCATTGGGATTGAGTAGCGGAATGGTGACTGCAATAACGCTCATGCGACTTTTATATCATTCTTCGCGCCGCGGCCATGATGTCATCTACGCTCGGCAAGGTCTTGTCTTCAAGCGGTACTGAGGCTGGGATTGGGGTGTCTTTGGCTGCAATACGTTCAGTTGCCTTCAACTGTCCGGGAACCGCCTGAGCTGCGCGCGCTAAAACTTCAGCGCCCCAACCCAATGTTAAGGTCCCTTCTTCAACGGTGAGCAATCGTTGGCTGCCTTGCAGCGATTGTTGCAGCGGAGGTTCAAGGGCGCTGTCCGAAGGAAAAGGAGAAAGTTGACTGGGGATTATCAATTCGCAAAAGATCTCATGTTCGAACGCGAGTCGCAACAAGGCCTCGCGAGCAAGCTCAGCCATATAACCGTAAGCTGTAAGTGTAAGGATTGGCGACGGTGTTCCCTTGAGTCGAAGCGTGTGGGTTGGCGCGTAACTGTCAGCGGGATTATTCGTTTCGATTTCGAAATCTTTCAAGGTTTCGCTCTCTAATAGGGGCTTCAAATACAGCAGTTTATTCTCGATGAAAAGCACCGGGCCAGCATCCTCAACTATGGCTTTGCGGAGCATTTCCCCCGGATCCGCGAACGTGTTCGCAGCTAGTGTTCTCAACCCTGGAACCCCGAGGAATATCTTTTCCAAGGTCTGGCTGTGGGTGGGGCCGTAGCCGCGCCGGCCGCCCATAGGCGTGCGAATGACCAGCGGCACGTCCGCTTGGCCGTTATACATCCCTTGAAATTTGCTGAGACTGTTGATGATTTGATCGGCAGCGAGGGTGGTGAAATCGCCGAACATGATTTCGACAACCGGAAGCAGGCCACGTAAGGCCATCCCGGCGCCTACGCCCACGATGGCTGCCTCAGAAACCGGGCTGGTCCATACGCGACCCGGATATTTCGTCGAAAGCCCTCTGCTGACTTTGAACGCCCCACCGTACGGGTCGAGCACGTCTTCGCCGATGAGGTAAACGCGCGCATCTTCTGCAAAGGCCTGGTGCAGGCCGCGATTGAGCGATTCCAGGACAGTTGGCATCAGAGACTCGGCGGCGGATCCGCCTGCGCCTCCTCGAAGGCCGCCACCACTTGCGCTTTCACTTCAGCTTCGATATCGTTCCGCTGGTGGGCAGACAAACGTTTGCTATGAATTTGCAGCGGGTCGCGGGTTGCGCGCAGCTTGGCCATCAATTTTTCCTCACGGGTGTCGTCGCCTTTGGAATGAGGACCAAAGCGCACGGTGTGAATTACCAGGGCGCGCGGTCCGCCTTCTTTGCGCAGCGTTCGGATCTCTTCGCGGGCCGCCGCGGCAACTTCTTGCACATCGCTGGTATCGACTTCGCGACCATGAATGCCGAATGCGGCAAACCGTGCCGGGATCTCACCCGCTAGCGCCAATTCGAT
>DATDRZ010000074.1:0-37973 GCA_035291465.1 Anaerolineales bacterium | reverse complement strand
GCCGTTTGGGCGGGCAGCGAGGTGGGATCGACGCTGTGGAATTTGGCCAACATGGCTGCCAACCGCATCTCTTCGAACATGTCCAGGTCATTATTGGACGCCGGTCCGTCAGTGCCGATACCGACGTTAAGGCCCGCATTTAGCATTTCCACCACCGGCGCTGCTCCGGAAGCCAGCTTGAGATTTGATGAAGGGTTGTGGGCAACGCCCGCTCCGTGGTGCTTGAGGGTATTGATCTCTCCCGTGTCTATGTGGACGCAATGGGCGGCCAGCACTTTGGCGTCGAAGAGATTCTGTTTCTTGACGTAGGGCACGACCGGCATGCCCCAGTCGCGGCGGGCGTTTTCCACTTCGAATGAGGTTTCAGATATGTGGGTGTGCAGCGGAACGTCGAACTCGGCTGCCAAAGCAGCGGTGGCGCGCAGGATCTCTTCGGTGCAGCTATAAGGCGCATGCGGCGAAACCGCAGGCACGATGAGCGGATGGTGCAGCCACTTTTCAATGAATTCGCGGGTGGCCGCCAGCGAGTCCTCGTAGGATTGCGCATCGGGAGCGGGGAAGCGCATGATGGTCTGCCCGCACACGGCGCGTAAGCCGGCGGCTGCCGTGGCTTCGGCAACGGCGGACTCGTAATAGTACATATCCGCAAAGGTTGTCACGCCCGAGCGGATGAATTCGGCGCAGCCGATCGAGGCGCCCAGGCGCACGAACTCGGGGTTCACGAATTCGCGCTCCACGGGCATGATGTAGCCCATCAGCCACACGTCCAGGCGCAGGTCGTCGGCCAGGCCGCGCAGCAGGGTCATGGGCACGTGGGTGTGGGCGTTGACCAGGCCGGGCATCAGCACCTTGCCGCCGCAATCCATGGTTTCCTTGGCTTCGAATTGCTTGCGCAATTCAGCCTCGGGACCGGCGGCGACGATGGAGTCGCCGGAAACGGCGACGGCGCCGTTTTCAAACTGGCTGAGAGTCTCGTCCATGGTGAGGAGGATGGCGTTGGTGAGGAGGAGGTCGACGGGTTTGACCATAATTGTTTATATAGGATTTAGTGTACCAGTTACTCGGAAGGAGAAAGGAGAAGGGAGAAAGGATAAAGAGAAAAGAAGGGAAACAATTTATCTTTCACTTTCCTTGAGCAGTTCGCGGCGGAGGATGCTGAGAGCGAGGTTGGCGACCCAATCCGGCGCGGCAAGGATATAGCCGCCGTAGGATAGCGGATAGTGATGTTCGCGGGATAAGCCTACGATGGCAATTTCGAGTTCGTGTTTCTTGGGTCCGGTGCGCAGATCGACGCCGAGGACGAGGTCGGCGGTCACTTCTTTTGCATATTGTTGAGCCAGTTCTTTGAGCGGCTTTGTTTTGACGCTGGCGTTAAGGATCTCTCCGCCGACGAATGCGTTGCCTTGCCCGGTCAGCGCCTTGATCACGCTTCCATCCAGGCCTTTCTCGATGACCGCCAGGGTCTTCTTATGGGCGGCGACGATATTCAGCACGGCGCGGCCCAAAGTTTCTTCATCTGCGCCATAGACCCATTCGCCCAGCCGCGCACGGGCTTGCGCCTCCAGTTCGGCCAACATTTCGCCTGCTCGTTCGGCGTTTTCGGCTTTAGCCGTCAAACGAACATCAACGATTCCCGGGTGGGCAGCCAGCCCAACGGTGGGGTTGGGCAGCTTCTCCAGGTCGGCGATTTTTTCGTCGATCTGGGATTCACCAACACCGGCGATGTGCAGGACGCGGGTGCGGATCACTGCGCCGCGGCCGAAGCGTCTTACCAGGTAGGGGAGAACGCCATTTTCAAGGATGGATGTCATTTCGCCCGGCACGCCGGGCAGGGAGATCACCACCGATTCGTCGCGCTCAATAAAGAAGGCCGGCGCCGTGCCTACGGGGTTTTCCAAAACCCGAGCACCCTCAGGCAAATAAGCCTGGCGTTTATTGTTCTCGGTGGGTGTGCGATTGAAACGCGCGAAGCGCTCCTGGATCTGGGTCCAGAGTTCTTCTTTGAATTCAAGTTCGACATTCAGGGCGCGGGCGATGCCCTCACGGGTCACGTCATCCACGGTGGGACCAAGGCCGCCGGTGCAGATCAGGATTTGGGAGCGAGTGAGGGCGTGGCGCACCGCCTCGGCGATGCGAGCCTCGTTGTCCCCTACGGTGGAGGTGTAATACAGGTCGATGCCGGCCTCACGCAGTTGGCGGGCGAGGTAGTGGGTGTTGGTGTCTGCGATTTCGCCGAGCAGCAATTCGGTGCCGATGGTTAATATTTCCGCAGATGGCATATTTCTAATATGTTTAAAGTCCAATGTCAAAGCAAGGGATATTTCTTGACGTTAGACATTTGGATTATTTAGACAACATTGTATTCCACGATGAGTCGGCCTTCGTTGAAGCGCGCTAAATCGAGCATGGAAACGTCGACGGTTTTGGCTTCGCCATCCAGAATTATTTCGGCCATCAGTTTGCCCGCGACAGGACCGTGCATGAAGCCGTGGCCGGAGAAGCCGGCCACCAGGTAGAAGCCTTCAACCGGCGTCTTGCCGAAGATGGGGTGGGCGTCTGGGGTCACTTCATAGAGCCCGGCCCAGTGTGATGCCAGGCCCGCGTTTGCCAGCAGAGGTAAGCGCTGGGAAGCAGCTTCAAGGTTTACTAATTCGAAATCCGGATCAACATCTTGATCATATCCAGGTCTTTCAACCGGATTGGACATGCCGGTGAGGAGGCCATCTCCTTCGCGATGGAAATATAGTGATTGAGCAAAGTCGATTACAAAAGGAAAGGCCGCTGGAATTTCCGGCAGTGGAGTGGTGGTGAGCATTTGGCGCCGAATTGGCGTGATGGGGATTTCGACTCCCGCCATCGCGCCCAGCAAACCAGCCCAAGGACCGGCTGCGTTGACAACCACTGGTGTGGATATGTTTCCGCTGTTAGTTTGGACTTCAGCGATTTTCCCCTTGTGGGAATTGATCCCGATTACTTCGATTCCTGTCAGGCATTGCACGCCTAATTTAGCGGCCGCGTTGACGTAGCCCATCACGACGCCATGAGGATCGCAAAGTCCGTCTTTGGCATTAAAGGTTCCGGCTTGAATGTCGTCGAGCCGCATCAAGGGCAGACGACTTCGAATTTCATCTCCGCTGAGCCACTCGGTCTGAACGCCTAGTCGATTTTGCAATTCGACATTGTGTCTGAACTTATTTATGTCCTTGTCATTGTTGAGAAGGAATAAATAGCCACATTTACGATAATCGATTTCCTGCCCCATTTCTTCCGGAAATCGTTCGAGTATGGGCAGGCTGGCCAACGAAAGACGGATGTTGACTTCGGTGGCGAACTGGTAGCGGACGCCGCCGGCGCAGCGACCCGTGGCGCCCTGTCCGAAGAATTCTTCCTTTTCGAGCAAGACGACATCTTTGACGCCGCGGGCTGCGAGATGATACGCGACGGAAGCACCCATCACACCGCCGCCGATCACAACAACACCAGCTGTTTTGGGCAGCTCGGCTACCATGTCACTTCAGTGCCGATCCCTATCTGACGGGCGTTTTCAACAGCCAGCCGAGCCGCCATTGCATCCTGCACCGCAACGCCAACTGATTTGAATACCGTGACCTCTTCCGCCGAAGAGCGGCCGGGTTTCTCGCCCGAAATCACTTCTCCGATCTCCGCGATATCCGATTCTTTGATGAGCAGCTTCTGCAGCGGGTTAGCGATATCGCCCGATTCCACTTGTGCCGCGCTGCGGCTGTCAACTGTGACACGGGCACGCGCAACGCTTTCGCTCGGGATTTCTTGCATGTCCAGCGTATAGGAACCCACTCCGTTTATATGCGCTCCCAGCTTTACATCCGAATCGAAGAAAACGGGAGTTTTGCTGGTTGTAGCTGTGCTGATAATGTCGGCATCCAGAACGGCTTCAGTGGAATTGTGGGCCGAGCGCAGATGGTCCGGGATGCGCGCTTTACCGGCCATTTCGTCGATAAAGCCCCGAACCTGCGCGGGATTGGAGTCGTACACCCAAACAGTTTCTATATCGCGGACTTCGCAAACCGCCGCCAGTTGGGTGCGCGCCTGGACGCCGGCGCCAAAGATGGCCAAGATTTTCGCATCATTTCGCGCCAATGCATCGGTTGCTGCTCCTGCACCGGCGCCGGTGCGAATGGCGGTGAGGCTGCTGCCTTCGAGCAATGCTTCAACGGCGCCGGTTTCTGGATTCAGAACCAGGACCCCGGCATGGATAAACGGTAGTCCTTTGGATGGATTATTGTCGAAGAGTGAAACGATCTTGACGGCCAGGGCTTGGCCAGCGGCGTTATCGACGAAAGCAGGCATGAGGATACTAAGCCCCGAATTTGGCTTTACCGGCAGGCGCATGCGCAAAGGAACTTCAGCTTTGCCTGCCGAAAGGGCAGTGTAAGCCGTTTTCATCGCCGCGATACATTCCCCCATAGGCAATGCTTGACGCACCTCACTGGCACTTAAGATCAACACAAGGACAATTCTAATTCTTAAACAAAACGTGCGGCACTTAAAAGCTTGTGCCGCACGTTTCACTTGGTGGAAAAAATTACTCTACACCGAGGTAAGCCTTCTGAACCATCTTATTGTCGGCTAAATTCTTGGCGGTATCGCTAAGCACGATCTCGCCGGTCTGCAACACATAGCCGCGGTGGGCAATCGAGAGCGCCATCAAGGCGTTCTGCTCGACCAGCAGCACCGTGGTGCCCTCCTGGTTGATGTTTTGGATAGTATCGAATATGCCTTCAACCAGCATTGGCGCCAAACCCATTGAGGGTTCATCCATGAGGATCAGTTTGGGTCGTGCCATCAGGGCCCGGCCGGTGGCAAGCATCTGCTGCTCGCCCCCGGATAGGGTGCCCGCCACCTGGTGGCGGCGCTCCTTCAAACGCGGGAAAAGTGTAAAGACTCGATCGGCATCACTTGCAATTGCCGCCCTGTCGCTGCGGCTGTAAGCGCCCATCTCCAGGTTTTCATTGACGGTCAGCTGCGCGAATACGCCGCGGCCCTCGGGCACCATGGTGATGCCCTTGAAAACAATTTCGTGGGGCGGGTACTTGATCAGGTCTTCGCCGTTCAGCTTGACATGGCCTTCGCGCGGGCGGAGCAAGCCGCTGATCGTACGCAGGGTGGTGGTCTTGCCGGCGCCATTGGCGCCGATGAGGGTCACGATTTCTCCCTCGTTCACCTCGAGCGAAATCCCCTTGAGAGCGTGGATGTTGCCGTAATAGGTGTGGATATTGCTGACTTCGAGCATGGCCATAATGAATCCTAGTTTGCCTTTGCGACTTTGAGACCTGAGGCCGCCCCACGTCCGAGGTAGGCTTCGATCACCTGAGGATCGTTCTGGATATCGTGCGGTTTGCCTTCGGCGATCTTGGAACCGTAATCCATTACGGAAATCTGTTCGCTGATATCCATGACCACGCGCATGTGGTGTTCAATGAGCAAGATGGTTAGCCCGAGTTCATCTCGCAGGTTGCGAATGAAATGGGTCAATTCAGCCGTCTCTTTGGTGTTCATGCCCGCAGTGGGCTCGTCCAGAAGCAGCAGTTTGGGTTTGCTGGCTAGGGCGCGGGCGATTTCCAGGCGACGCTGAGCGCCGTAAGGCAGGTTGCGCGCCAGGTGATCTCCCATGCCGCGCAGGCCAACCAGGCGTAACAGCCGCCTGGCTTCCTCGAGGGCGTTCTTCTCGTCCTCGTGGAACCGCCGCGTGTGCAAGATCGCGTCGGCTACGTTCGTTTTCAAGTGAGGCTGCTCGCCGACCAAAATATTTTCAATGGCTGTGGTGGCGCTGAACAAGCGGATGTTCTGATAGGTGCGTGAGATGCCAACATGGCAGATCTCATCGGGGCGGCGGTTCTGAACGGCTAGACCGTTGAATACGATCTCGCCACTATCTACCTTGTAAAAGCCGGTAACGCAGTTGAAGAAGGTAGTCTTTCCTGCCCCGTTAGGGCCTATGACCGAGGATATGCTGTGTTCCTGGATGTTGAGATCGAAATCCTTAACGGCGACCAGGCCGCCGAATGTCTTGGTGACTTTTGTAGCTGTGAGTAGAGAGGTCATCAGTGTTCCCGTTTAGGTGGCCGGTGTTGGATTTTCTGATTCCGAGGCGCGCAGTTCCCGGCGGATAATGTCCGAAGGAATAAAACCCTCCGGGCGATTTATCATCATCATCACCAGCAAAATGCCATACATTAGAAAGCGGAATTCTGCGAACTCGCGCAGCAGTTCCGGGAGACCCACGAGGATAATCGCCCCAACCACGGTCCCGGGGATGCTGCCTAGCCCACCGACGATGATCAGGCTCAGCACGTTGATGGAGATCAGTAGGCTGAAGCTGTGCGGGAAGATGGAAGTAAGCTTGGGAGCAAAGATAGCGCCTGCCAGGCCTGAAAACGCTGCCCCAATGGCAAAGGCCAGCAACTTGGTGCGTACCAGGTTAATGCCCATCGCCTCAGCCACATCTTCGTCCTCGCGGATGGCGATCCACGATCTGCCGATGCGCGATTCGCGCAGTCGCGTGGAAATAAACGCGGCCAACAATGCTGCGGCCAGGACCACATAGTAGAGCTTTTCCGGTTCCAGCAAGACGAGAGAACCGATAGATGGCTTCGGGATCTGCAGCACCCCCTGAGCGCCGCCAAGGACTGGCTTCATCAGATCGGATAAAGCCAGTATGCGTATGATTTCGCCAAACCCCAGCGTTACGATTGCCAGGTAATCACCGCGCATCTTCAACACGGGGATGCCAAGCACCACGCCTGCAACCGCGGCTACCGCCACGCAGATGGCCACTGCGATCCAGAATGCGTTTCCCGGGTGCAAACCCATGCTGGCGACCCATTGTGACAATCCTATACCAAGCGGGCCTGTCGAAGAAAGGACCGCCATGGTGTAGGCGCCAATCGCAAAGAAAGCCACGTAGCCCAAATCCAGCAACCCCGCCAATCCAACCACGATATTCAGCCCCAAACCCATCAACAGGTAGATGCCCACATTGTTGGTGACTTCCGTGAGGTAGGTACCCAGGAAAAACGGGAGGGAGAGGAGTAAAAGGAAAAGTGGAGCCTGCCTGGCCATTCTAGTAGCCAGGGCCGATTTAGGTGTGCTTGCTGGCTTAAGGCGAGAGGCGGCGAAGCCATACCCCGCGTACAGAATAGCTCCAGCGCTTGCCAGAATGATCCCTGGCCAGAGCTGTAATGCGTTTGATGCAAACAACACCCGCACCGTGCTTTGGCCAAGGAAATTCCTAACGCGTTCGACCAGGATTGGGGAAAGTAGGCCAACCAATGCGGTGAGGCCGAGGCCAAAAAACAACGCTTTGCGGATGCGTTCCGGAATAAAGGCAGCCGCGGCGGAAAGAAGGCAAACGGTCACCGTGACGGCTGGCAATAGAAAAGAGCCCTGATCTGCGCCAGCACCGAAGGTGAGAAAGCTGATCAGTTTCGGGGAAACGTTGAGTAGGACGGAACGCAAGTCGAATATCCGCTCGGCCCACACTAGGAAAACCAAGAATAATGAAGCTACCAGCCCAATTACAGCTGCCTTTACCAAGCCGGTCAATATTCGCCATTTGCCCAGTGTCGACTTTGCCGCAGCGTAAGCCATGCCTACTGGGGCCAGGAGAAAAGCGGCCTGGCCCATGGTGATCAGGCCGGCGATCAGATACCGCTCTCCGAAAAGCACCACCATACCGATGGCAGAAATATTTAGAGAAATGAAGCCTGCCATGCTACCCTGCAGCAGCGTGCGCCGCCAATCAAAATTCAATTGTTTCGACATGGTCGCCTCAGGCTTTCGTCTCAGTGAGGCGCTCGCCTAAAATGCCCTGCGGACGGAAGATGAGCACCAAGACTAGCATGGTAAATGCGATTACGTCCTTCAACTGGTTGAACGACGCAATGCCCAGACTCTGCAGGAACAGGCTGGGGCCAACAGATTCAAACAGCCCCAGGAATAAGCCGCCGACCGCGGCGCCTGGAATGTTTCCGATGCCGCCTAGCACGGCAGCTGTGAACGCCTTGATCCCTGGAATGAACCCCATATAGAAGTGAACTTGCTGGAACACAAGCGCATAGAGCACGCCGGCGATCGCCGCCATGGTGGCGCAGGTGACAAAGGTGAGGCTGATGGTCTGGTTGACATTGATTCCCATCAGTGCGGCCACGTCTTTGTTTTCGGCGACGGCGCGAATGGCCATGCCTGCCCTGGTTCGAGTGATGAAAAAGTTGAGGGCAAGCAGCGAGAGAATAGTGACAATCACAACCAGAATGTGCGTCTTCAACACCTGTGTGCCTAGAAACGGCACAGAACCTTTGAGCGCATCGATGGCGGGGAAGCCCTTGGCCCGTGAGCCGAGCAATCCACTGAAATAGTATTGCCAGAAGAACGAGGCGCCGATGGCAGTGATCAGCGCCATCAGCCGCGGAGCCGTCCGCAAGGGGCGGTAGGCAATGCGCTCGGTGAGCAAAGCGACGGTCACGGAAACCACAATGGCAACGAGGCTAACCAGGATCATGGTGATGAACGGATGCTCTGCCATGAACCCCGAAGCGTTCAAGGGGATTGCAACCGCCGAGGTGGCCGTAAAGATGCCCGACATGAAAAATTCGCTGTGGGCAAAGTTGATCATTTTCAAAACGCCGTAGACTAGGGTGTAGCCAATGGCGATCAGGGCGTACATGCTGCCCTGGGCGACACCGAAAATGACGAAGTCGGTCCAGGCGCGAGTGGAAGTTGTATTGTTCAGTATGGTCTGAATGGTCCCCCAGGCGACAACTGCGATAATTGCGGCGCGCATCAACCACAGAAACGCGTTGATAACTGAAAAAGACTTAAGACGGTCCATGCCGGGGCTCCCTCGGTTTCAGATTAGGCCCAGGGCATATGCCCTGGGCCTAATACTGGACTAGCTATTGACCATTGATCTGAGGTTTAGGGATAAACGGGGACGTACTCGCCGCCATCGATCTCGTAAACTGCGATCTTGGGGTCGGCGCAGTCACCGAACTCATTGCAGGTCAGCGTGCCTGTAATGCCCTCGAAACCCGAGGTGGCATATAAGCAGTCGCGCATTTCCTGGCGGCCGATGAGCAGGTCGCCCTCCGCATTCTGATGCGCGGTGGACTCGATGCAAGCAAAGATCATGTTAGCAGCATCGAAGCCGTGCGCATGGAACACGGACAGCGGCTCGGATCCGTAGTTCTCCTGATAAGCAACCAGGAATTCCTCATACGTGGCGCTGGCGTAAGCCAGGTCGGGGCCAGAGAACCACATGCCCTCCTCGGCATCACCGAGGTTGGTGATCACGGTGTCTGAGAAGCAGCCATCTGCAGCGGCGCGTACGGTGTTTTCAAGCCCGGCGACCTCAAGAGCCTGTATGGCTAGGAAAACGCACTCGTTGGTGAACACCGGGAAGAACAGGAATTCCGGCGCCCCGCCCTCAGCAGAAGCAACCGATGTCAACACTGGGCGCATGTCGGTATCGCCCACATTGACCGCGGTGAAGGCCACCACGGTGCCACCCAGCGCTTCAAAGGCTTCGCGGAAGGAATTAGCCAGACCCTCGGTGTAAGGATCGCCATCGTGAATCGCAGCCGCGGTGGCGAGGCCGAGCACATTGAAAGCATAGTCGGCCATGGCTGCGCCCTGCACCTTATCGTTGTGGGCAGTGCGTAAGTAACCGGGTCTCCAAGCTTGATCGGGATCCGTCAGAGACGGAGCCGTGTTGGATGGAGAAACCATGAAGTAACCGGCATCCGAGATCACCTGGGCCATGGGCACACCGGCGCCGGAGCAGCTAGTGCCGATGACGCCCACAATGCTGGGATCAGAAACGACCTTCTGGCCGGCAGCCTGTCCGCCTTCGGCATTGCAGCCGTCATCTTCAGCCTGGAGCTCAACCGGGTGGCCGAGAACGTCACCTTTGAATTGAATGGCGATCTCGACACCGTATTGGGAGTCAAGGCCAAGTGAGGCATTGGGGCCGGAGATGACCAGCGCGGACGCAATGCGGATAGGATCACCAGCGGCAACTTCAACGCAGCCAATGGCGTCCATACATTCGAAGGCTTCGGGAGCCTCGGTGCCGGGGGCTTCAGGCGCTTCAGTGGCGGGAGGCTCCGTGGCAGGGGCTGGCCCGCAGGCCGCCAACACCAGGCTGGCAACCGTCAGGAGCCCTAACAAACCAAATACTTTTTTAGACATTCTTACTCCTCCGAAAAACTTGCAAGTTGAATTGTCTTCCATGGAAGTGAAAAAGCGATTATGGGCGAATAGCTTCCGAGATACCTCACCTCCTTTCGACTAGGCTTCCAATGATGCCTAGACGTAGAGGTGCACGGCGCGCACCTCTACTTTTGTAACCATAAGTTTTTTGCAAACTAACCAGAGAAGAAGCACTAGTGACTTTTCATTTTTACATAAGTCTATAGCCTAGTCAAGGTTCAATATCCGCTCCGGGTTGGCTACGGTTGGAGACAAAGGGTCGCGGCAAGCGTGACCTCGATATGGTAAAATATAGAACAAACATACGAAATTCGTTTGAAGGTGTGATTCGAGATCGACAGTTCAAATCGAATAGGTATGGAATGGGGTGAGAAATCCAGATTTCTGCGTTAATTAAGAACCGGAGGTAAGCAAGTGGCAGAAGGACAGCCAAGAACCTATAAGGCTGAGAGTATTCAGGTATTAGAGGGGCTGGAAGCCGTTCGCCGCCGCCCTGGCATGTACATTGGCGGTACGGATGTCAAAGCCTTGCACCATATCGTCTATGAGGTGGTCGATAACTCGATCGACGAGGCGCTAGCCGGCGCCTGTGACCGCATAGAAATCACCATCCACAAAGACAGCAGCGTGACCGTTGCAGATAACGGCCGCGGCATTCCCGTGGATCAGCACCCGACCAAGAGAAAATCGGCGCTGGAAGTAGTGATGACCACATTGCACGCGGGCGGAAAATTCGGCGGCGGCGTGTATAAGGTATCGGGCGGCTTACACGGTGTCGGTGTATCGGCGGTCAATGCCGTATCCGAATGGTGCGAGGTAGAAGTCAACCGCGATAAGCACGTGTATTTCCAGCGGTACGAACGCGGCAAGCCCAAAGCGCCGGTGAAATCCATTCGCAAGATGAAGAAAGAGGAGACCACCGGAACCCGCACCACCTTCAAGTACGACAAGATGCTTTTCAAAGGCGACCTGGATTACCGCTTTGAAACTTTGTTGGAGCGGTTCCGTGAGATGGCCTTTGTCACCCGCGGCGTAACCATCAAATTGATGGATGAACGCGACGGCAGAGAGATCACCTTCTATTTTGAAGGCGGCATTACTTCTTTCGTGCGCTATCTGAACCGGACCCATGAGGTTTTGCATACGGTCTTCCATCGCGAACAAGAGCTCGACCACACCATCGTCGATGTGGCGGTGCAGTTCACCGATGCCTATAGCGAACAGGTGTTTGCGTTTGCCAATACGATCAATACCATCGATGGCGGTACACATCTCACCGGATTGCGTTCTGCGCTGACTCGCACGATCAACGATTACGCTCGTAAGAATAGTTTGCTCAAGGAATCCGATCCCAACTTCACGGGCGACGATATCCGCGAGGGCCTGACTGCGATCGTCAGCGTCAAGGTTCCCGATCCGCAATTCGAGAGCCAGACCAAAGTCAAACTGATGAACCCCGAGGTGCAGACCTACGTCGCCCAGGTGGTCAATGAGAACTTCGCAACGTTCTTGGATGAAAATCCTTCCGCCGGGCGATCCATCGTCGCAAAATGCTTGACTTCGGCGCGAGCGCGAGATGCGGCTCGCAAAGCCCGCGATCTGGTGATTCGCAAGTCTGCCCTGGAGAGCTTAACCCTGCCCGGCAAGCTGGCGGATTGCTCCGAACGGGACCCGGAAAGGAGCGAGCTTTACATCGTCGAGGGTGACTCGGCGGGCGGTTCGGCCAAGCAGGGGCGTGACCGGCATTTTCAGGCGATCCTGCCTCTGCGCGGAAAGATCCTCAACACCGAGCGCGCCCGGCTGGACAAAATCTTGGGCAATAACGAGGTGAAAGCGCTGATCTCGGCCTTGGGCACAGGCATTGGAGATAACTTCGATATCAATGGCTTGCGCTACAGACATGTCATCATCATGACCGATGCAGACGTGGACGGCAGCCATATTCGAACGCTGCTGCTTACGTTTTTCTTCCGTTACATGAAAAAGCTGATCGAGGACGGATATCTTTATATTGCGCAGCCGCCTTTGTACAGTATTGCGAATGGCAAAGAAGTACAGTGGGTCTATACAGAAAAACAACGCGACGCTTTTTTGAAGGCATTAGGGAAAAAATCCGAGAAAGCTTCCATTCAGCGGTACAAAGGCTTGGGTGAGATGAACCCCGATCAGTTGTGGATGACCACAATGGACCCGGCCAACCGCAATCTTTTGCTGGTGACCATTGAAGACGCCCGCGATGCGGAGCGCACGTTCGATATGCTGATGGGCGAAGCAGTGCCTCCACGCAAACGATTCATCCAGACGCATGCCAAAGAAGTTCGGAACCTGGACATCTAGGTAGAAGGACTACAGAAGTAAACAAGTAGATAAGTAGACAAGGGTAAAAAGATGGCGCGGCCGCGCCATCTTTGCTTTCTGAAGGAAGGCCGATTTTCAGAAACTGGGCGACTGGAAGAAGGCAAGCGAAGTAGCTTTGGCAGCCATAAGGGAGGCCATAAGCCCCTACGTTGGCGCATTGAGGCGAACGTATAATAAAAAATTGGAGGACCGATGATAGCCACGATCCTGGATGGAAAAGCTCTAGCCGCAAAAGTGCGCGCCGAAACGACTGCGAAGGTTACTGCTCGGACGGCGGCCGGAAAAACACCGCCCGGCCTGGCGACTATTCTTGTGGGACATGACCCGGCCTCGGAAACTTACGTGCGCAACAAGCGCAAGTCCAGCGAAGAAGTCGGCATGGTTTCATTTGGCTTCGAAATGCCTGCGGAAACGAGTCAGCAAGAGCTCCTAAAAGTTATCGCCGAGCTCAATGCTCGCCCGGAAGTGCACGGGATCCTGGTTCAGGTCCCTTTGCCCAAGCAGATTGAAGCCGCCGCGATTCAGTCGGCCATTTCCCCGCTCAAAGATGTCGATTGCCTGCATCCCGAAAATATTGGCTATTTGGCGCAAAAGGGCCGCGCGCCACGTTTCGTTTCCTGCACTCCAGCGGGCATCATGCGCATGCTGTCCGAAGCTGAGGTTAAGCTTTCTGGCGCCAACGCAGTCGTCTTGGGGCGCTCCAATATCGTTGGTATGCCGATCTCCTTGTTGCTCACCAAAGCGGATGCCACGGTGACCATTGCCCACTCGCGCACCCAGGATTTGCCTGCCGTGTGCCGTGAGGCAGATGTATTGGTGGCTGCGGTTGGGAAGGCGGAGATGGTGCGCGGTGATTGGGTGAAACCGGGCGCCGTGGTGATCGATGTAGGTGTGAACCGTGTGGATGATGCCAGCGCCAAGCGAGGTTATCGATTGGTGGGCGATGTAGCCTTCGAGGAAGCCAGCCAGGTGGCCTCCGCGATCACGCCAGTGCCAGGTGGGGTGGGGCCGATGACCATCGCGATGCTGTTGGAGAATACGCTGCACGCGGCTGAATTAGCGGATACGATATAGCCTCAGTCTGGCCTCAGGAAAAACTCAGCTACAGGAAATAATATGAAGAAACCAATCTTGTTTCCCCTTTTGGTTGTCTTGCTTGTCTCTTGTGGGCAGGCAAATCCTACATCCCAGGCCGTCACAACTGAGCCAACAGAAGCGAGTGTTTCGATAATGGAGACGCCTTCGGCAACCCCGGTGACCCTTATTGCTGATTTGGTCCCAATTACCACATATGTAGATCAGAGCCTGGGCTATGCTTTTGATTACCCGGCGGATTGGACCATCAGTGCATTGCCCGACGTGCCTTACTCGGCCGTCACCATCCACAGTTGGGACCCCGATGAGTTAACTGGCCCCCGTCCCCAAGGTGAAGGATTGCCTGAAGAAGGAGAAAAGATGGATATCCTTCCCCAGGCAGATTATGGTATTGATTTCGAGCAAGCCTTGCCCTGGTTCAGGGAAGGGAATGCAGACCATAAATTCACCGAGGAGCCGGTTATGCTTCCCACCGGCGAGCCTGGGATTTTGATTCGCTTTGAGCCGGTTGCAGGGGAACCGATTGTGCGTTGTCTCTTGACCGCTGTGAAAGAAACCACCATTCTGATGTGTGGGGCAGCCTGGGAACTCGAATATTTCGGGCCCATCGCCTTTTCACTGCGCCCCGCTGAATAGTGCATTTGCCCTCATAGAGGAGGGCATTTGGCTGTTTGACAACTTAACCTCCCTCAGTTACACTAGTTGTCTGACAACTGGATATGCCTACTCTGCTTGTCCGGCATGCGGCCATTTTGGCCACCTTTGATGACCAGCGTCGTGAGATTGCCGATGCTGGTCTATTTATTCGTGACGGTTTCATCGAGCAGGTGGGCCCATCAAGCGAGCTTCCGAATTCTGCGGATGAAGTATTGGATCTAGCTGGATATGTCGTTCTCCCCGGCCTGATCAACACCCACCACCATTTCTATCAAACGCTAACGCGCGCAGTTCCCGCAGCTCAGAATGCCAACCTTTTCCATTGGCTTAGGAGCCTGTATCCCATTTGGGCCGGCCTAACGCCTGAGGATATTTTCGTCTCCACCCAGACGGCGTTGGCCGAGCTTGCACTCTCAGGCTGCACGACCGCGTCTGATCATCTTTACATCTTTCCCAATGGATCACGGTTGGATGATGAGATCGAAGCGGCTCGCGAAGTTGGTTTACGACTCCATGCCTCGCGCGGTTCGATGAGCGTCGGTGAAAGCCAGGGCGGCCTGCCGCCTGACACCGTTGTTGAGAAAGAAGACGCCATTCTTGCTGATAGCGCGCGCTTGGTCGAAAGGTATCACGACGCCAACCCTGGTTCCATGACCCAAATTGTCCTGGCTCCCTGCTCCCCTTTTAGCGTATCGCAGGACCTGATGAAAGAGACAGTGAAACTGGCGCGACAGCAAAAGGTGCATTTGCATACTCACCTAGCCGAGACTCAGGATGAAGAGCATTACACACGAGAACATTTCGGCTTACGTCCCGTGGCTTGGATGGAAACATTGGGCTGGCTGGGCGAAGATGTCTGGTACGCGCACTCGGTGCATGTCAACGATGAAGAGATAGCCAGCTACGTTGAAAAAGGTTGTGGTGTCGCCCATTGCCCCTCGTCGAACATGCGCCTTGCCTCGGGGATCGCGCCAATTACCAAGATGCTGACGGCGGGTGTGAAAGTCGGTCTGGGTGTAGATGGTTCGGCCAGCAATGACTCATCACATATGTTGGCAGAAGCACGGCAGGCGATGCTTCTGTCACGTCTGGACGCGGGTTTGCGCGGCGCGTCGCGCTCAAGCGATGAATCTCCGGATCTGATGACGGCACGCCAGACGCTGGAGCTTGCCACGCGAGGCGGCGCCGCGGTTTTGGGGCGGGAGGATGTCGGCTCGCTGGAGACAGGGAAGTGTGCTGATTTCTTTGCGGTAAATCTGAATCAACTTAATTACGCCGGTGGGTTACAAGATCCGCTGGCTGCCATCGTTTTCTGTGCGCCGGCCAAAGCAGATTACACCGTGGTCGGCGGCAACTTTGTTGTGAAGGAGGGCCAAATGCAAACTATCGAGCTGCCGCGATTGGTCGAGAAGCACAATCGCGCTGCGAAGCGTTTGCTGGCAAATTGAAATGTTGAAAACTGGAATTCTTTCCAATCGGCTTCACGCCCAGTTAGGCGAGCTGATCGCCAAGACTAGTCCTGGAGACCGGCTGCCTACTGAGCCCAAGTTGGCGGAGATGATGGGCGTTTCGCGCGCCACGCTGCGCGAAGCCATGCGAACCTTTGAGACACAAGGGCTCATCCAGCGGCGCCAGGGTGTAGGTACCTTTGTCGTCCATCCCACCAGCGTGATCGATACCGGGCTCGAGTTGCTGGAAAGCATCGAGAGCATGGCCCAGCGGGTCGGACTGCCCGTGCGGATGGGTAATTATGAAATCGAGCGCCGCGTGGCTGAACCTGAAGAGCACGAATTACTGAAAGATTCGCAGGTGCTTCACGTTTCGCGCGTGATGGAGGCGGAAGGCCGCCCAATTGCCTATCTGGTAGATGTGCTGCCAGATAAATTATTTGGCGAAATGGAGTTTCGCCGTGAATTCAGCGGCTCGGTGTTGGATCTACTGCTGAAGAAATCGGACTTACGCGTAACCAGCGCAGACACAGAGATTCATGCAGCCGCAGCGGAATCGAATGAAGCCCGGGCGCTGCATATGCAACGCGGCGACGTGGTGCTGCATTTCAAATCCACCTTGTTTTCCATGGACGGCTCGGTGATCGATCTTTCCCGCTCCTATTTCCTGCCGGGCTATTTCCGCTTCCATGTTATCCGCCGCGTAGAGCCGCGGCGTTCAACGAGTTAAGCACTAATCCCAAACCCACGGAGGCTTTAAATGCGCAGTTTTGCAGGACGAGACATTCTTTCTTTGAAGGATTTCGAACGCCAGGAGTTTTTCCGAGTTTTCGAAATCGCCGAAGATCTGGAACCGTTTGCCCGTGATCGCCAAAATACGGACATGTTGAAGGAAAAGACGCTGGTCACCGCGTTCTACCAGCCCAGCACACGAACTCGCTTGGCTCATGAGGCGGCCATGATCCGCCTGGGAGGGCAGGTGACCGGCTTTGCCGACGCCAAGATGACCAGGGCAGGCGACTTCTACCAGGAATCCATCAAGGATACGGTCAAGATGCTGGAGTTCTATGGCGACGTGATCGTGATGCGCCACTTCCAGCAGGGCGCTCCCCACGAGGCGGCCAAATGGGCCAGCGTGCCGATCATCAACGGCGGCGACGGCTGGGGAGAACACCCAACTCAAATCCTCACTGATTTGTACACAGTCTGGAAGGAAAAAGGCACCATCGATGGGCTCAACTGGCTGGCTGTTGGCGACATGCGTATGCGCACCATGCACTCGCTGGCGTACGGATTAACCCAATTCGATTGTCCCATCACTTTTGTGGCTCCCCCCGATATGTCCCTGACCAAGGAATTCAAGGACGAGTTGAATCAGTACAGCCTGAATTACAGGGAAGCCGAACATGTCGAGCAAGCCATTGCGGATGCCGACGTCATTTTGGTTGAACCCGTAGTCCAACCCGATTACACCAAGTCCCGCGACGAACGTTCGGGCGACGTAGGTATGACGCCCGCCAACTACAAGATCACCCGAGAATTGCTCTCAACAAAGGCCAAATCGGATGCCATCCTGCTGCACTCCTTGCCGCGCATGGATGAGATCCCACCCGACGTAGATATCACCCGCTGGTCACGCTATTGGCAGGAGGCGTTCAATGGCGTGGTGATGCGCATGGCATTGCTTGCTTTGGTGCTTGGAGCAACGGAATAGATTTGATAGTTACATAGTTTGTTAGTTGGTTAGTTAAATGACTAAGATCGAAAGATTTGAGGATTTGCAGAGCTGGCAGAAAGCGCGAGAACTGGTGAGACGTATATATGAACTAACCGGTAGCGGTGCCTTTGCTAAAGATTTCGCTTTGCGTGATCAAATAAGTCGTTCTTCGGGTTCTGTGATGCATAACATCGCTGAAGGATTTGATTCCGGCTCGCACCCTGAATTCGTCAGATTTCTCAAAATGGCGCGTCGTTCAGCTAGCGAAGTCCAATCCCAGTTATACCTTGCCCTTGATCTAAATTACATTGCTTCTGAGGAATTAGAAGTCGGTTATCAACTGGCCACGGAGACGAAGAAGCTAATCAACGGTATGGTTTCTTATCTGCGACAACAAAACTAATAACTATCGAACTATTGCACTAATGAACTAGGAGACTAAATATGCAGACAGACCTACGCGGCCGCGATCTCATCAGCGACCTGGACTTTAGTAAAGAGGAAGTCGAAACTGTTCTCGATGTAGCCTGGGACCTGAAGCGCAAGCGCGCTTTGGGAGAGCCACACGCTTTGCTGCGCGACAAAGTGTTGGCGATGCTGTTTTTCTTTTCAAGTACACGTACCCGCGGTTCCTTCGAAGCAGGGATGGCGCAACTAGGCGGTCACGCCGCTTTCATCGAATCACGAACGACGCAGATTTCGCATGGCGACACCGAAAAAGAAATGGGCCACATATTTGGTCGCTACTTCGATGGCATTGCCATCCGCCATGTAGAGTGGGGGGTCGGCAACCGCTATCTGAACTTGGTCGCCGAGGCTTCCCGGGTACCGGTGTTGAATATGCAATGTGAGATCTACCATCCACATCAGTGTCTGGCGGACCTCATGACCATGATGGAGAAGTTCAGCACGCGCAGCTTACGCGGCAAACGCGTCGTTGTTTCCTGGGCCTACGCATCCAGCTACCTCAAGCCTATCTCAGTTCCCCAGTCGCTCATATTGCAACTACCTCGATTTGGCGCGGATGTGGTCTTGTCCCACCCTAAAGGATTTGAACTGATGCCAGAGATCATGGACCAGGCGAAGTCACTCGCTAAGCAATACAAAACGGGTTTCGATGTAGCCCATGATATGACGGAAGGCTTTAAAGACGCGGATGTGGTGTATGCCAAATCCTGGGGTCCTTTGCTTACGACTTCTGATCAAACTAAAGGCAAAGAATTGCAGGATGCCCACAAGGATTGGATCACAGATGCCACGAAGATGGCCGCAGCTCATGATGACGCCATCTATATGCATCCTTTACCGGCCGATCGCGATGTGGAGATCGCCAGCGAAGTGCTGGATGGTCCGCAATCAGTGGTGATCGATGAAGCTGAAAACCGCCTCCACGCGCAAAAGGCCGTGATGGCGTTGACCATGGCTTAGTGAAAAGGAGAGATCGCCTAATGGCTAAAAAAGTCGCAGTCGTTGCCGTAGGGGGAAACGCGCTGATCAAAGAAAAAGGAAAGCAATCTGTTCCGGATCAATTTGCCGCGGCCAGTGAGACCATGGGTTACATTGCCGCCATGATCGAAGAGGGTTGGGACGTCGTGGTTACCCATGGCAACGGGCCGCAGGTGGGGTTCATTTTGCGGCGTTCTGAATTGTCATTGCACGAACTGCATCCGGTTCCTCTGGATTACTGCGGGGCGGATACCCAGGGTGCCATTGGCTACATGTTCCAGCAATCCCTGCATAATGAATTCAAGAAACGCGGCATCAATAAACACGCGGTGACAGTAGTTACCCAGTGCCTGGTGGACAGGAACGACACGGCCTTCACGAATCCCACTAAGCCCATTGGCTCTTTCCTGGATGAAGCTACCGCTAAGAAACGCATGGCTGAAGAAGGCAAGCATTTCATGGAAGATGCTGGTCGTGGCTGGCGCGAAGTGGTAGCCTCGCCGATCCCGCAGGAAATCGTGGAGGCGTCAGCCATCAAGAATCTCATCGAAAACGATTTTGTAGTGATCGGCGTGGGCGGCGGTGGGATTCCCGTCGTCGAGAATGAGGATGGCGATCTGGTCGGTACAGCCGCCGTGATCGATAAGGATTTCGCTTCTAGCCTGCTGGCCCGTGAGATCAGGGCCGACTTATTGCTGATCTCGACGGCGGTAGAAAAAGTAGCCATCAGCTTCAACAAACCCGATCAGAAGGATTTGGATAGGATGACGGTTGCTGAAGCCGAGAAGTACATTACTGAAGGTCACTTTGCCAAAGGCAGCATGCTGCCCAAGGTACAGGCAGCCATCCTCTTCCTGAAGGCCGGCGGAAAGCAGGCATTGATCACCGATCCGCCGAACATCACCAACGCCCTAGCCGGGAAAACTGGGACATGGATAGTCCCTTAGTCCGGTAGTCTGGTAGTTCGATAGTCAGGAGTTGATAGGTTGGCGAACCGATGAGCAACTTTGTGGGATACCGATGCAGTAAGTGTGGCAGTGAGTTTGGCCCGCACGATGTAACCTATCTGTGTCCTAATGACGGCGCTGTTCTGGATGTAATTCTTGATTTCGGTAGCATCAAGAAGACTACCGGACCTCGTGACATCCAGATATCTCAAGACTTTTCCATCTGGCGCTACCTTCCACTGTTGCCTGTGGGCGATCCCGGACACCTAGGAACCCCGTTGCGCTCTGTCGGTTGGACACCGGTTTATTCCCCGCCCCAACTGGCCAAATCACTGAGTCTGTCCAAACTCTGGGTCAAGGATGAAAGCACCAATCCGACGGCGTCATTCAAGGACCGTGCCAGCGCGGTCCTGGTGGCACGCGCTCAGGAGATTAAAGCCAATGTAATCGTCACCGCTTCGACTGGCAATGCCGGGGCAGCCCTGGCAGGCATGGCCGCAGCTGCCGGCGCTCGCGCGGTGATCTTCGCGCCCAAGAAGGCTCCTCCAGCGAAGGTAGCCCAGCTGCTGATTTTTGGGGCCAGCGTCTATTTGGTTGACGGGAGCTATGACGATGCAGTCGAGCTTTCTCGACAGGCTGCAGAAGCCTTTGGCTGGTACTGCCGCAACACGGGTTACAACCCGTTCACCGCGGAAGGGAAGAAAACGGCCGCCTTGGAGATCTGGGAACAGGTGCTTTCAACTCAAAGCTCGGAACAACCACTCAGCGTGTTCGTTTCGGTGGGAGACGGAAATATCATTTCGGGAATCCATAAAGGTTTCAAGGACCTGATGGCGCTGGGTTGGATCGATCAGGTTCCACGCATATTTGGCGTTCAGGCTGAAGGATCAGCGGCGATCGCCAATGCATTCGAAACCGGCACAGAAGAAATCGGACCCGTCCAAGCGCATACGATCGCAGACAGCATCTCTGTGGACCTGCCGAGCGACGGCCTGCGTGCTTTGCGCGCAGCCCGGGAAACGGGCGGCGCCTACATCAAAGTCAGCGACGAATCGATTTTGTCGGCAATTAGCGTTCTTGGCCGTTATGGTATTTTCGCTGAACCCGCAGGGGCAGCGGCATTTGCGGGGCTGCGGAAGGCGCTCGAATCGGGTTTAATCACTGAGGGAAACCCGGTGTTAGTTCTCAACACGGGCAGCGGCTTAAAAGATGTTGCCGCCGCGCGCAAGGCAGCTGGGGAGGCTCCGGTCATAGAGCCTACTCTGGCGGCGCTGAAACGCGCTCTCGAGGTAGAGCATTGAGCAAGCCACTCGTTTTTTCAGTCGTCAGCCCGGCTTATAACGAGGCAGAAACCATGCCTGAATTCATCGCCCGGACGACGGCGGTGATGAAGAAGCTGGGTGAAACCTATGAGCTGGTCATTGTCGATGACGGTTCCAAGGACCGCACAGCCGAGATCATTCAGCAGCACGCCGCCAAAGACAAACGTATCCGGCCCATTTTATTCGCGCGCAATTTCGGCCATCAGATCGCGGTAACCGCCGGCATGGACCACGCCCGTGGTCAAGCCGTGATCTTGATCGATAGCGACCTGCAGGATCCTCCCGAAGTCATTCCTGAGTTGATTGCCAATTGGCGTGATGGCCATGAAGTGGTATACGCTGTGCGCCGTCAGCGCAAAGGGGAGTCTTTTTTCAAACGGATCAGCGCTTCTTTTTTCTATCGGTTAATTAATCGCCTCACCGAAATCGACATCCCATTGGATACTGGCGACTTTCGATTGATGGATCGTCGCGTGGTGGATGTGCTCAACCAAATGCGGGAGCATCACCGCTTTTTGCGCGGCATGTCCGCCTGGGTTGGATTCCGGCAAGTAGGGGTTCCGTACGATCGTGCGCCGCGCTTTGCGGGGGAGACGCATTACACACTGGGACGAATGATTCGATTGGCGCTGACGGCGATCACCGGTTTTTCATTCTTCCCGCTGCAGTTGGCAACCTATCTGGGTTTCATTTCCGCCGGGATCGCCTTACTGGCCATCCCTGTGGTCATTTATTTACGTTTGGTTGGCAGTGCTGCTTTTTTCGGCCAAGCAACCACGTTGATTGCCGTACTGTTCTTTGGCGGCGCTCAACTGATTTCACTTGGCATTTTGGGAGAATATATCGGCCGTTTATACGACGAGACGCGCGGCCGCCCCCTTTACATTTTGCGACAACCCCCTGAAGAACCCAAGAAAGGAAAGTAGCTTCATGATCGATCTCACCGTGATGGAAGAGCGCCTCAAACGTGGCGTGGAGCGCGCCCGGCAGCAAAATATTGTTGTTCCTACCTATGCCCAGCAGAAAGATCCGACGAAAGCGCCTGAGAAGATTAAGACCGACCTTAAGAACATAGGCCTATGGGATGTCGCCTCGCAGAACTTATTCCGCATTACTTGGAAGAACGAGCCCAAGGCCAAAGGTGGAGGCTACGGCGCTGTAAATTACGTCGAATTGCCTTCCAGTCTGACGGGCGTGCCAGCCCGCATCATTGCACTGGTCGGAAAATGGTTCCCTACCGGCGCGCACAAGGTGGGCGCCGCCTTTAGCTGCCTGGTGCCTCGGCTGGTGACGGGTCAGTTCGACCCTACTACGCAGAAGGCGGTGTGGCCTTCAACTGGTAATTATTGCCGCGGCGGCGCGTATGACTCGGCATTATTAGCCTGCGAATCCATTGCGATTTTGCCGGAGGGCATGAGCAAAGAACGCTTTGAATGGCTGGCGAAGATCGCTGGCGAGACGATCAAGACTCCTGGTAGCGAATCCAATGTCAAGGAAATCTTCGACAAATGTAAAGAGCTGCGCGCTTCCGGCCAGGATTTGATGATTTTCAACCAGTTCGAGGAATTCGGAAATTACCTCTGGCACTACGAGGTGACCGGTCATGCCATGGAAGAGGTCTTGGAAAAGGAGCTTGGCAAAGGAACCTTTCGAGGCCTGGCTTCCTCCACTGGGTCAGCGGGCACCATTGCCTGCGGCGACTATATGAAGCAAGTATTCCCGGCCAGCATAGTGGCAGCCAGTGAGGCTCTTCAATGCCCCACTCTTCTCGAGAACGGCTTCGGCTCGCACCGTATCGAGGGCATCGGCGACAAGCACGTGCCCTGGATCCATAATCTGAAAAACACAGATATAGTCATTGCCATCGATGACAATGCGGTGGTCAACCTGGCGCGCCTATTTAACGAACCGGCTGGGCGCAAGTATCTGGTCAAGCAAGGCGTTCCCGAATCCATCGTGAATCAATTGGACTTGTTAGGTTTCTCTGGCATCAGCAACGTTCTCTCCTGTATTAAGATGGCTAAGTATTACGATCTGGGTCCGGACGATGTTTTGCTGACTATCCTGACCGATTCGATGGAGTTGTATGGCAGCCGCCTCCAGGAGATGCACGCCGAGATGGGAGAATATACGGAACTCAATGCCGCTGCCGACCAGGCTCGCTATCTGCTGGGAGAACGCACAGATAATTTGCTGGAGCTCTCGGAGCAAGATCGGCGGCGCATCCATAACCTTAAATATTTCACCTGGGTCGAGCAGCAAGGAAAGACCTACGATGAAATCATGGCGCAGTGGCACGATCCCAATTACTGGACCGGCGTGCAGCGCCAGGTGCCTGAAATAGATGCACTGATCGAACAGTTCAACGCAAGGGTTGGCTTGCTCAACTAGGAATTCCTGTCGAGTTACAATAAGCAGGAAAGCAATTGCTTTCCTGCTTTTTTAACACATGCCCGACCATCCCTCCCCCAATGATCTCGTTTTGGTTGCTTTCCTTCCTTCGCCGAAGGATTTGGAGATCGCCCGCGTCTTGGGTTGGTATCGCATCCCGTTACGCACCGCTCCCCGCGTAGTGGCCGTAGATACCTTGGCTTTTTATCAGCCAGCCACCTTTGGCGACGGCCATAAATGGTGCATCGAATTCGTAGCGCCCGTCTTGGGTCACGAGTTGACTACTCGCGGCCAGCTATTTAAGGAAGACTCGGATCATCCACGATCAGGTGAAGAATATTTCAAACTGCAATTAGGGGCATTACAAGCGCTTTCTCGTCCGATTCCTGCGACGGATTGGAAGAGGATCACCTTCCTATACACAACCGGTGAGCGGGTGCTCAACGCGCAAACCATTGACGACCTGAGTGTGCACGATGAGGAGCGCCAAGTTCTGTGGCGCGCTTTGCGTGAGCGTGCTGAAAAAGAGCAACAATATGGGGCAGATCACCTGCCTGAGCTCCCGTGGGACCCGGAGTTGTTGGCTTTCTTTGGCCTGCGAGGTTCAGGCCCCTTGTACTCTGGCGACGACGCCGAATAGCTATGCTGTTGATCAAATCGGGCACTCTGGTTACCCACGAGGGTAGTTTTCGCGCCGACCTTTTGGTCGAAGGCGAGAAGATCAGTGAGGTAGGCGCGGATCTCACAACCCCGCAAGCCGAGGTCGTCAATGCCAGCGGCAAGCTGGTAATGCCAGGCGGCGTGGACCCACACACCCACTTCGATTTAGAAATGTTCAACACGGTTTCCTCAGATGACCACTACACGGGGCACAAAGCCGCCGCCTTCGGCGGAACCACCACAGTAATGGATTTCGTGCCACAGCCAGCCAAAGGTGCCTTGCGCTCGGGGATTGACGCCTGGCATGCCAAGGCAGATTCCAGGGCAGCCGTTGATTGGGGCTTCCACATGAACATCACCCGGCTGGACGAAAGGGTTGCCAAAGAAATCCCTTCCCTGCTCGCTTTGGGTATATCGACGCTGAAAGTCTTCATGGCTTACAACGGGCGGCTGCGTTTGTTGGATGGCGAGATCTTCCGTGTGATGCAATTGGCGCGCGACCACGGCATGCTTACCATGTTACACGCCGAAAACGGCGATGTAATCGATATTCTGGTTTCCGAAGCGCTGGCGGCCGGGCACACGTCGCCTGAATGGCATGCGCGCACCCGTCCGGCCTGGGGTGGCGTGGAAGCGGTGCTTCGTGCCTGCGCCCTGGCGGCGCAGGCCAACGCGCGGCTCTATATTGTTCACATGAACAGCGCGGGAGAGATGGACCAGCTAAATTACGCGCGCCAACGCGGCGTTCAGGTCATGGGCGAGACCTGTCCCCAATACCTTTTCTTTAGCGAGGATGATCTGAGGCGGCCGGAAGGCGCCAAGTGGGTCTGCTCACCGCCGATGCGTGCCAAAGAAGACAACAATGCTTTGTGGGCCGGGCTCACTAAAGACCAGATTCAAACCGTCGGCACCGATCATTGTCCGTTCTTCTTCGATGGCAGCCAATCTATTAAATATGAGGGTAAATCCATGTCAATTCCCGGTAAGGAGCTCGGCGAGGATGATTTCACCAAGATCCCTAATGGCCTTCCTATGGTAGGCGATCGGTTGCCCATCTTGTGGACCTATGGCGTTGGTTCAGGCAAGTTGACGCCAAAACAGTTCGTGGCGCTGACCAGTACTAACCCAGCCAAGATATTTGGACTTTATCCGCGTAAGGGCGCGTTGCAGCCCGGGTCAGACGCGGACATCGTGATTTGGGATCCGGAGCGCGAGCTAACCTACGGCCGAACCCACAGCCACCACCGGACAGATTACAACCTGTTCGAGGGCTGGAAGTTAAAGGGCTTTCCCGAAAAGGTGTTTTTGCGCGGCACGCTTATTGTGAATGGCGACGAATGGTTAGGTAGGGCCGGCCTGGGACAATATTTAGTTCGCGGGGAAGGGCAATTCATCTAACCGATGCTGCTGTTCCTCCCTCACATCGTCCTGGGCGCGGCATTGGTCTTCCTGGCGGCAAGCAATCTCTTCCAGCGCGGTTTTCGTTCGAGTTGGTTGCTTGCCGTTAGCGCTTCAGCGCTGGCTTTTATGAGCCTCCTTTTCCTGAGGTTACGCCTGCCCCTGTCCTTGAGTTTTTCTGCCTGGTGGGCTGGCGAAGGACTGGTTTCTTCCATTACCTTCTTGCTGGATGAAATTTCTTGGCAGATCGCATTCATTGCTGCAGGACTGGTGCTGGCTCTCTTCATGATGGAAGTCGAAGGGGCAATGAGCGCCCCCTGGTTAAACTGGGCTGTTAATTTGGCGCTGGCAACCGCGAGCCTGTTCGCGCTTCTATCCGGAGATTTGCTCACCTTCGCCTTCTTTTGGACCCTGGTTGACCTAGTCGCTTCGTTTGCCGTGTTTCGATTTACCCCGAAGCCGGAGGATCGGCGGGCGGCATTAAGTGTCTTGCCTGCAAATATCTCAGCGAGCTTCCTGCTCCTGATCGCATGGGTTGTGATGAGTTCATCAAATCATTTCGGCAGCTTTTTGATGCTCGTCAGCGCAGCCTTGCGGCTTGGAGTATTTTCGTCTCAGCGGGTTAGCGGTTTCGATTCGATCCAATTGAGATATTTACGAACTCTGCCGATGGCTTCAGTATTGGCTTTACTTTCCCGCCCAATTACCTTGGACGGAATATGGTTGATTGGGCTTTTGGTTGCATTGTTGCTTCTTGCGGTTTTCATTGTGCTTCAATCGAATCAACGCGAGGTTCCAGGCGGGGGCAATCCAACCCTTGAGCGCGGATTCGCTGCCCTGGCCCTCATGGCAGCTGCCATTGGCCAGCCGACCATCGCGCTGGCATTTGGATTGATAACCCTTGTGGTTGGAAGCTTACTTGTTTTGGCAAAATCCTCGGGCCGTTGGCGTGGGCCGTTAGTTGTAGCATTCTTGCTATCACTGAGCGCATTGCCATATACAGTCATTTCACCTGATAGTAATTTCTCGCTGATTTCTCTGGTATTTCTGCCCATTCATGCCGCCTTGATTTCTGGTTGGTCACGAAGTGCTCTTGGCGAAATGCCAGATATGCCTGTTGGCGAGCCCTGGATGAGAGTAATACGCGCGTTGGGGCTGGTATTGATTCCGGTGATACTTGCTCTCCTCCCCCTGGGTATAGCCCCTAAGTCCTTAACCCCAACGGAAGCAATCTGGTGGCCAGCCATTGCCGTGATCGCGATGGCCGCGATATTTTTCGTTGCGAGTCGCGGGGATTCGAGACAGGATCGCATTTCGCGGAGCTTAATAACGGCTGTTGAACCGGTTGCTTCGCTGCGCTGGTTACACACCTCAATAGACTGGATGCTTACTGCCCTGGGTTGGGTCTTGCGCATGACGAATCGCGTGCTGGAAGGACAGGCTGGCGTCCTGTGGGCGTTGTTACTAATCACCCTTTTGCTGTCGGTTGCATCGCAGTATGCTTTTGGCGGATAGCATGGAAGGTTTTCTCGGCTTCGTTATCCTTTTACTTTTGTTCGCGGCGGCACTGACATTGCTAATGAACCGCGATTGGCGTTGGACGCTGGCCGCCCTTGCAATTCAATACTTTCTTGCGTTCTTGTTGATCACACCTTCCTGGCCGCTTGAACTGGCCGCTGTTAAGCTGGTCGCCGGTTGGATGGCTGGCGCCGTGTTAGGCCTGACGCGGCTCAATCTAGCGGAGCAACCCGACGAGGATGGAAAACGGTTACCCACCACTCCCGCCTTTCTCATCCTCGCGTCCGCCCTCGTTCTACTGGTAGTTCTAGGCGCTGGTCCTGCCTTATCCAGTTGGGCGCGCCAAATTAGTGTGGATCAGGTCTCGGGTGGGCTGCTCTTGGTCGGCATGGGACTGTTGCAGGTTGGACTCAGCAGCAATAGTTTTCGAGGCATCATCGGTCTGCTAACCTTGTTGAGCGGTTTCGAGATCCTATACGCGGCTGTGGAAGCCTCGTTGCTCGTCGCGGCTTTGCTTGGCATCTTGAATCTAGGGATAGCCCTGGCAGGTTCGTATCTCATGTTGGCGCCGGTATTGGAGCCGCGCGAATGAGCTCTGCCATTCTGTGGATTGTTTTTCCCGGCATGCTTGGCTTAGGTCTGCTTTTTTATCGACGTGCGGATCGTTTTCCTCTTGCTGTCGTTGCCTTGACCTGCCTTTTTCTCACCTGGATTGCCTGGCAGTTTCCAATCGATGTTGTGCTAACCGTCGGCCCCTTTTCGTTTGAAATATTCCCCTCCCTCTCTTTTTTCGGGCGCAGCCTCACCCTTTCCAATGTAAATCGACCCCTTCTATCACTGGTCTACTTTTTCCAGACCTTGTGGGTGCTGGGAACCGTCATCGCCAAGCCGCCGCGTTTGTTCGTACCCATCAGCCTCGTCTGCGTCAGCCTTTTTGTAGCCGCTTTGTCTGTTGATCCATTTCTCTATGCCCCAATTTTTATCGTTCTTGCAGTGCTCGTGCTGATTCCATTGCTAGTACCACCCGGCGAGTCGGCCGGACCAGGGGCTTTGCGTTTTCTAATCTTTCAAATCATCGCTGTTCCTTTTATTCTCTTCACCGGCTGGATTCTTACCGGGGTGGAAGCAAGCCCTGGGAACCTGACGTTGACCCTGCGCTCGGGATTGCTGTTGCTCATGGGTTTCACTTTTCTGTTGGCATTATTCCCATTTCACTCGTGGATACCCATGCTGGCAAGGGAAAGCCATCCCTACGTATTGGGTTTTCTCCTTTTTTTTCTGCCCACAATCACTATGATATTTGCTATTAGCTTCTTTGACCGCTATGCGTGGCTGCGTGAAAGTGAGTTTATTTACCAAATCGTTGCATTGATAGGAAGTCTCAGCATCTTACTCTCAGGACTTTGGGCATTCGTTGAGCGTCATTTGGCTCGAGTACTGGGCTTTGCCGCCATGTTGGGCGTAGGGTTTAGCTTGTTAGGGTTCAGCTTGACTGGCGCTGATGGAGTGCAAATCTTCTTTGCCCTGCTGCTTCCGCAATTGCTCGGTCTGTGGACAATGGCTGTGGCACTGGGCGCGCTCTGGCGTAAAGAATCCGAATTTAATTTGAAAAAACTTGGAAATATGTTCAATTCATCACCCCTGGCGGTCTGCGGATTACTTCTTGCTGTGTTCTCCTTGGCAGGGATACCCTCGCTGGGCAGCTTTCCGCCGCGATTGGCGCTGTTCACGAAATTGGCCGCGGGGTCCACGTGGGCAGCGGTCGTTGCCCTGGTGGGGTGCCTGGCTTTGGCAGGCGCGGGTGTGAAGATCGTGTCGACAATATTGCCGAAAACCGGCAGGAAACAATCTGGCTGGGTTGAAGAAGTCGAGCCCATTGACTCCGAGACAAAAAGCGACCTTTCAGATCCTTATGCTTGGATGTTTGTGGTGATATCTGGTTTTGGATTACTTGGTTTGGGTCTTTTTTCGCGGCTCTTCCTTGCCGGAGTGCCCAGCCTGGCGGCCATGTTTCCATTACTCTTTCCTTAAAAGAGTTCAGAATCTCCGCATGCTATAATCGCTCAGTTTCGCGCTGGTGCGAAAGAAATCAAATTACTATGGAAAAAGAACAGCTTGAAAAGAAACTCGAATGGCTGGACGCTGAGCGTCGAAAGACATTAGATGGAATTGCTTCGTTGGAAAGAAGGCTCGCCGACCTTGAAAAATCCTTTTCCAAAGAGACGGCTTCCACCAAGGCCATTGCAGGCCATACTACACGTCTCAATAATCAGGGTGAGAAAATTGGCTCACTCGAGGAACAGCTAAAAGCCCACCGCGCCGAGACGAAAGCGTTTGTACAAACGCTCGAGAAAGAGCGCAGGCAACTCGAAAAAACCTTTGAACAGGAACAGAAGGGACTAAACCGAGTACTGGAAGACTTTCGCAAGGAAATCGGCCAATTGCAGGCTCTGCAAAAGGGGCTGAATCAAGCAAATGATCAGTCTAAAGCCCTGGATGGCAACGTGGAATTGTTGAAAGAATCCATTCAAGAGGTTATCACAGGCGAACAGCGACGCAACCAGATCGCCGCCGGTCTGGAGGAATCCAGCAAACAAGATGCTAAGCGGCTCACCGAAATGCATGCCGAGGTGGCCGCGTTATTAACCCGGCTGGAGTCCGCTGCGAAGCAGACTGAGGGCATTCTGCTTTCTCAGCGGAAAGTGGAGAAAGGCATGCAGGCGATTGCAGCTGCAGAGGCCGAGCGACAAAAGGAACACGATGCGGCGATGGAGAGTGTGTCGCTGGCAGAATCCGACCGCGAACATCGTTGGAAGGAATGGGACAAGCGGTTCGCCAGCGTTGAACAACTGGCCGGCGAGGTTGTCGGTCGGCTGAAGGAATTTGATTCTACGGAAATCGCCCTCGGGCGGGCCAAAACCGCTTTCAATGAATTAGTCGAGAAGATTAACCGCCGCGTAAACGAGCTTGGCGAGATCCAGCGTTTGGGTGACCAGCGCTTCCGCCAGGAATGGTCCACGTTCCAGGCTGATGCGCACAAGCGTTGGTCCAGTTTTACCTTAAGTCATGAGGAGCAGCAGCGCGAAACGGCTCGCCAGCGCGAGAAACTGGTCGATCAAGTTGCCCAATTGGAAGATGATTTGCGCAACCTGCAGGATGCTTTGCAACATCTGAGCGATCAATCAGAGCGAAATCTGCAAACATTACTGGAAATGGCTCGTGACTCCTTGGCAGAACACGAGCGATTCCTGAGCAATTCCCGCTAACGTCGGCAGGACTAATTGTTATACCCTCCACACCCAATCACCGCCGACCATAGTCGCCAGCGATTTCACATGCTGCAGGTCATGGGGCTCCATCTTAAATGGGTCTTGATCCAATACGACAAGGTCGGCCAGGTAACCAGGCGCCAGGCGTCCGAGGCTGCCTTCTCTTCCCGCTGCGTAGGCCGCGCCAGTCGTAAAGCCAGCTATCGCATCCTGCAAAGTTAGGCGCTGCTCAGGTATCCAACCGTCGACGCCGGGGCCGCCGTCCGCGCGGCGGCGCGTGACCGCGGCGTGGATTCCCTGCCAGGGATTGGGAGATTCGACCGGAGCGTCTGACCCAAAGGCCAAAACGGCGCCTGCCTCTAGCTGTGTCCTCCATCCATACGAATATTTTGCGCGTTCTCCCCAGTATGGATCGGCCGCCTTCATGTCAGAGGTGGCATGAATTGGCTGCATGGAGGCCACCACGCCAAGCTGGCCGAGACGGTTTAGATCATCCGGATGCAATACCTGCACATGTTCGATACGGTGCCGGCGTGCTTGCAATTGTTTGGCCTTCTCAAACGAGCGAAGCTGCACAAAGGCGTTGAGCACTTCATGATTGGCTCGATCGCCAATCGCGTGAACGGCCATGCTCAGACCTCCAAGTGCGGCTTGCTGGCCCCATTCCAACAATTGCTCGCCATCGATAAAAAGCATGCCTCGGTTCTGAGGTTCGCCAAGGTAAGGGTCAAACATGGCGGCCGTGCGCGGTCCCAATGCGCCATCGGCGAAGACTTTCACTCCGCCGATGCGTAACAAGTCGTCTCCGAAGCCGCTGCGCAGCCCGATATCGAGCGCGTGCTGTAAATCCTCGACGGGAATACTTTTGAGAATGCGCAACTTTAGGTCGCCGCGTTCGCGCATGGTTTGCACAGCGCGAAAGCATTCTGCGCGGTCGAAATCGTGGACACTGGTTAACCCATAATTCCAGAGATTTGTTTGAGCCTCCCGAATGGCATGGACATTCTCGTCCGGCGATGGCTCCGGAATAGCTCTGGTCGCTAACCCTATGGCGGCTTCAAAAAGAATGCCGGTCGGTGATCCGTCGAGATTTCGATCGATGCGCCCATTGGGCGGATCAGGTGTTTCGGAAGTGACCCCCGCCACTTTGAGAGCGGCGCTATTGAGCCAGGCGGCGTGCAGCGAGGCCGCGGTGAGAAAGACAGGATTATGCGAGGCGGCCGTATCCAATTGAGCGGCAGTGCCGAAGCCTTCGGGCCAGTCGTTTTGCTGCCAGCCGTGACCGAGGATCCATGCCCCGGGTTGAGTTTTTGCAGCACGAGTTGCGACTCGCTCTAGGCACTCCGCCCGAGTGGGAGTGCGGCAATCCACGGCTTGCAGCATGTGCGCGTATTGGCGAAGGTGCACATGGGCGTCGGTGAGACCGGGCATGACCACATGCCCACCCAAATTGTCCTCCTTTGCCTTTGGAAAATCTTGTTTGAGGGTTTCGAGGTCGCCTAGCGCCACAACGCGGCCCGTGTAATCCAATCGCTGCTCAACTGCGATGGCAGTTGCTGTTGGCGTCCGCGGATCTAGAGTATAGATGGGTCCATTGTGCAGTATTCGCATGGAGCCGAACCGACTCTTGCTTCAAGACCTGCGCTTCAATAAGCGGGAAACTAAGCTGTCAAGTTCTTCGTCGGAGTAGTAATAGAGGGTGATCCGCCCGCCTTTGGAGCTGTGCTGTAAACTGACTTTGGTTCCCAAGGCATTGCGTAATTCATTCTGCAGCGCGCGAATCTCTGCTGGAGCCGAAGGCTTGCGAGCCTTCTTGGGTTTGTGGCCTTTCAATTTGCGGACCAACAATTCGGTCTGCCGCACATTAAGGTCTTGGGAAATGATGGTGCGCAAAGCGGCCGACTGGGCCTGGGTGGTATCCAACGCTTTTAGCGCTCGGCCATGTCCTTCGCTGATCTGCCCGTTAGCCAGCGCCTTCTTAACGGGGTCCGAGAGGTCCAGCAGACCGATGGTGTTGGTAATCGCCACCCGGCTTTTACCAACCCTTTCTGCGATTTGCTCGTGTGACAGGCGGAATTCTTTGTGCAGTTGCTGGTAGGCGTCGGCGGCTTCCAGTGGGCTTAGGTCGGCGCGCTGCACGTTTTCCACCAGCGCCACTTCGACCAGCGCCTGGTCGTCTGCCTCGCGCAATACGACGGGCACTTCCTCTAGCCCTGCCAGCCGCGCCGCATGCCAACGACGTTCTCCTGCGATCAGCGTGTAATGGCTCTCGCCGCTGCGCTTCACGATCAGGGGCTGGATAACGCCGTGGGCCTTGATGGAATCAGCTAGCTCGACAAGTTGCTCCCTGGGGAAACTGCTGCGCGGTTGGTGTGGGTTTGGTTTGATCTGGTCGACGGGGACCTGCTGTACATCACTGGTTGTTAGGGCGCTGTCCTTAGGCGGGATCAGCGCATCTAACCCTTTGCCCAGACGGATTTTACCGGCCATTAGACCCTGGAACTTGCCCTAAGCGGTGTGGGCTCAGGGACTTTCACGCCGTCCTGCTCCAGTACTTCTTCTGCCAGGGCGCGGTGCGCTTGTGCGCCGGGGGAGCTGGGGAAGTAGGCCAGGATCGGTAATCCATGTGAAGGAGCTTCCGCGAGGCGCACGGAGCGCGGGATGATCGTGGTAAATACCTGTTTCTTAAAATGCCGCCGCACTTCGTCGACCACTTCCTGTGAAAGGTTCGTGCGGTTATCGAACATGGTCAGCAACACGCCACGGATGCGCAGGTTGGGGAATAAGGCTCGTTGCACGCGCGCAATAGTGTCCGTCAGCATGCCGAGTCCTTCGAGTGCAAGGTATTCACACTGGACTGGGATAATAAGCCCATCTTGAGCAGCTACCATTCCGTTGAGCGTAAGCAATCCCAGCGATGGCGGGCAATCAATCAAGATGTAATCGTAACGATCGCGTAGAGGGGACACAGATCGTTTGAGGCGCGTTTCTCGCGCCATTTCGCCGACCAATTCAACTTCTGCCCCGGCTAATCCGGGCGCTGCCGGAAGCAAAGAGAGCCGGAATTGTTTGTTGTGCAAGATGCTTTCTGCCACGGATCGTGTTCCCATGAGCGCTTCGTAGGTCCCGCTCTTCACGCTGCTTTTGTCGATACCCAGGCATGATGTCGTGTTCGCTTGAGGGTCGAGATCGACAAGCAGAACGCGTTGCCCGAAGTTCGCCAGGTAGGCGCCGAGATTGATGGTGGTGGTGGTTTTGCCAACGCCACCTTTTTGATTCACCATCGTGTAAATGCGCGCCATATTAGAGCGCCTCGGTCATTAAGTCGTAGATCTCGTCCCTGGTGGGAACGGAGTCAAGGCCAACGCGCTGGACGGAGCGCGCAGCCAGTTGACTGGCAAAACGGGCAGCGTCGATCGCATCACCGGTGAGATGCAAGCGAATAAAGAAGGCCGCGGCAAAAATGTCGCCGGCACCGGTCGAATCTATCGCCTCCACAGCCGGAGCCCCGACCTGATGCTCTTCGCCATATGCGTAAAGGTTGGCGCCCGATTCACCTTCAGTGACGGCAAAGATGGGGCAGGCGGCGGCCATGCGCCCGATCTGATCAGGGTCATGGCCCACATCTTCGCGCGCAATGACGGCAGCGTCGGCGCCGCTCAGCAGCAAATCCGCTTCTTCCCAATGGGCCACGCGCACTTCCCCTGAAACATCCCATTCACGCAGCCAACCTTGCGGGGTTAGGCCCAGCGTGCAATCCGTGAAATATCGCAGGATGCGTGGTGAAACCTCGCGAGCCACCGGCGCCAAATGCAAGATGCGCGGTTGGCGCCAAGCTTCGGGGATCAGATGATATTCAAGAAAGGGCGCCTGCGAAAGTAATCTTTGCCGGCGCCCATCTGGGGTGTAATGGTTTTCGAACGTGGTGCTTTGATCTGCGCCTGCATTTACGATCGGGATTTCTTCCAGAGGTCCGGGCGGCAGTTCTTCTGCCCAGGCGGTGACGATGCCAGCGCGCAAGCCGAGTGCTTGTGCAGTCAACGCGGCGTACGCCACTGAACCGCCGAGGCGCGCGCCTTCAGCGTTTTTGTCAATGGTGATATGTCCGATTACCAGATAATCAACGGGTTCTAGGCGCGCGGGAACCTGCATGGCGGGATTATACCGCGCAGCCCATCACGCCAATTTCACTAAAAACTTTTCCACGATGCGATCGAACTCTTCCGGTTGCTCGAGGTTCGGCAAGTGCCCCGCTTTGTCAATCAGACGCAGGTCGTTATTCGGAATCGCCTTGGCCATCGCTTCGGCCTCCAAAGACGGAATGATCTGATCGTCTTTGCCGTGGATGATAAGCACCGGCATATGCAGGTTGACTAGCTCCTCGGTGGCATCGGGACGATCGCGCATAGCGGTCAGCGCGGCGATAACACCTTCCGGGGTTGCGCCTCGCATGATCTCTTTTAGTTCCTCAGCCACTGCGGGTTTGTCGTTATAGCTGTGGGGCGATAGCAATTTTGGGTACATGCTATCCGCAACCACGGAAGCGCCAGCTTCTTTTACTTGCGCAATGGTCTTGTCGCGACTCGTTTTACCCTCCGCGGAATCCGCGCCAGCGCGTGTGGAGGCCAGAACCAAGCCGCGGATGCGCAGCGGAACCATGCGCGCAGCGGCCAGCGCAATATAGCCGCCCATCGAGAGTCCGGCAATCACTGCCGGCTCCATGATGTCCAGGGCGTCCAAGACGGCAAAACAATCTTCAGCATATTGGTCCACGCTTGCGCGGCCTTCGCCGGCTGGCGAATCCCCAAAACCGGGCAGGTCCAGTGCCACCACGCGCGCTGATGCAGATAGCTTGTCCAACTGCCCGATCCACATCATTCCGCTGAACGGAAAGCCATGAATGAGCAGTAGAGGGATTCCAGTGCCTCGTTCTTCGAAATGTAAAGTAAGGGTTTCTTTGGCGATAGCCATCTTTCCTCCGGCAATCGATTAGTAGATATGTTTATCAAAATACAAGAATTCGAAAAAGCGGTTAATAATCGAAGGGAGCTATGTGAAATAATGCCTAAATACGCAGGTCAAACACGGCGTTTTATCCAGCGATGTTAATAAGCAGTCCAACCAGCCTAATCCGTTAGAACCACCCAGGCAGACGATCGCGCAAACGTGTTGGGCTTGAACTTCGCCACCGAGCGGCCCTCGTCTAGCGTGCTTCTATGCTTGGGTGAAGGCCAGCATCGTCGGCAGCACTCTCTCAATTTCAGTGAATTCCTGTGCATGGTCCAACCCCTCTGCCACATGAACGCGAACCTTCGACTGCTGGAGCGCTTCTTCGTACTCTCGGAGGCTCGCCATCGCGGCTTCATTTCTCGAACCGATCAACCAGAGTGCTGGACAGAGCAAATCGCCCGGCTTGATAGAGGCCCAATCCAGCACGGCAGTCATCGTCGCCAACCTGATCGGAATGTCGCCGCGTTGCAGTTGGTCCCGATCCTCCTTAGAGAGCACCTGTAAATCAAGCGTTCCCTCCAGCTGCGCCTGCATGATAGGCGTCCAGTGCTCGCGGAAGCTGAGAATGAACTGGCGGAAATCGCCCGAGGCTCCTGAGCCGAAGGGGACCCCGATAATAATGACCTTAGCCACCCGGGCGGATTGCGATGCCAAATAGCGGCCGATATTGCCCCCTTTTGAGAACCCCCAGAGTGTGAAATGCTCGACCTGGCAAGCTTCGGTGACGGCTAGAATGTCGTCACAGAGTTTATCAGTCGTGTAGTCGGCCGGGTTAGTCGGTTTATCACTCTCGCCATTACCCCGAATATCCATGGTGATGACTTGGAAATCCTGTATGAGCCGCTCGACATAGCCGCCGTCATACCAGCGCTGACGTGTCATGCCCTCACCATGCAATAACACAATTGACGGTCCTGTTCCGGTGGCATCATAGGCGATTTGGATGCCGTCCGGTGAAGTTGCAAATGGTGTGCTATGCATCGGACCTCACATCGATATGTATGAATGAAGAGGAAACGAGGCCCGGGAATAGAACTGCTATCTTCCCTTTTAGACCTGCTTCGTTGTAAAACGCTTCAAATTATCCCGAGCGTATTTTGTGTCTATAAAATACAGGAATTCGAAAAAGCTGTCAATAATCGATGGGAGCTATGTGAAATAATGCCCAATTATGCGGGTCAAAAGCGGCGGTGAACCAAGGAGGTTAATAAACAATGCAACCAGCCCGCCTGGTAACCTGCAATTCCCTGGCGGAAAAGTCACCTTCGTTCACTTCAAACGCGCCGATATCGCTCACCGCGCCAAATGGGCGGGGTTGCCCGCGTTGATCGACAGTTGGGCTTGCGCCTAATGCGGCGTCTATGGCTGGCCTGCTCTGCGTGGCCATGGGTGTGATAGGGCTCCTCATTCCTAGCGTAATGAACATCGAAGCTGGGCGCCCGGAAACCGCGACAAAAGAAATAAGCGAGGCAATTGAAGCGATCGAAGCCACATAAGCTTCTTCGTTTTTATCGGAATCAAAAGACCGCCATGTGGCGGTCTTTTGATTTACACCCAAACTTAATTGAATCGTTTCATCAATTCTTTTTTTACATAGTCTTCTAATTCCCGTGCTTTTCAGGATGTTGGGAAAAACCCAGCACAACGTCCAGGGGTGCCTCGGCCAGCACTTTCATCCACACTACGTATTGGTCCTCAGGTAGCGGGGTTCGACCCTCGCCATTTTGGCCGGCGACGATCAGTTTCAAGAGATTTTGAGCCAATTCAACCCGCTGTTTCCATAACTCTTTGTCTTTAGCTTGCTCTGCCTGCTTACCCATTTATCCTCCGATGGATAATCAAACAAACGATGGGAAGTTTTGTGTTGTTGGGTTAGCGTAAAGTGCGACTTACAGAACCCGCTAGGTACAAATGCCTTTTTTGCAGGCAGAATGTATGGACTTGTTTTGTGTGGAGCTATTTAAGTCGATACCTTACAGGTTGCGACTTGGTTCTTTCGATTATTTTCCTGGCTTCCAAGTCCAGCTTTATCGTTTCCCCATACCAGCTGATGTTTCCATCAAATTTCCCCGCAAGCTTGGCTTCCAAATTGTCAAACAACTGAATGTGGGTGAGTTCTTTTCCACTCAGGATTGAAAGCATGGCCTGCTTGATCACATCGTATTTTTCTTTGCTGATGCGCTTCCCGCTTTTATTCTTATCCGGATGCTTGGTGAGAATTTTTTCTTCGCCCATCGTCTCTAAGCATTTACTGAAATGCTCTCAAGTGGAACTCGAATGGATGCAGCATCTGGAACCAGCCGCCCTTGCATCGACCAGGGCCCGGTCCAGGTGATCTGTACTGGCAAAACCTGGCCGCGCAGATCGCGTTCGGATTGCGCAAACACCAGCTTATTGGTCTCTGTGCGGCCTTTCCATCTGCCTTTTACTTCTTCTTCGAAGAACACTTTTACTGTTTCCCCCAAATAGCGGGCATTGATCTCCGCCAC
>DATDRZ010000073.1:0-14493 GCA_035291465.1 Anaerolineales bacterium | reverse complement strand
CGCAAAGGTCAGGAACAGCGGGAATAGTGAAAAGAACACGAAGGTCATCGCCACGAAAGGTCGCTTGGTGGAGCGGTCCGCCAGGTACGCCACCGGGATGTAGACCAGCATTGCGGTGACCATCTCGATGGCGCGCAGGATACCGAACTGGGTCGCCGAGATGCCGATATTCTTGATCGCCCACACCACCACGAAGGCATAAGGGATCTGCTCGCAGAAGCGCACCAGGATGTCGGAAACCAGCAATCGCCGCAGGTGGCGCGGCATCGCCCGGAACACGCGCAGTAAGTTCCCGTCCGGCGGCGCGGGCGGCGCCTCCCGCTTTTCGATCAGCCATTGCTGGATGGTCAACGAGGCCAGGCAGAGGGCGATGGCGATCCAAAACGTGATGCGGATGCCGGTGTATTCGCCATATTGGGCGATCAGGATGCCGCCCAGAATGGGTCCCAGCGCCATGGGCACGCGGCGCACGAAGGAATGCAGGGTGATACCCATGGTGTGCTTGTTGGCGGGCAGCGCCTGGGAGACCAGGCTGACCGCCGCGGGCAGGGAGATGGCGCTCCAGGCGATGAACAAAATGGCGCCGATCACCACCGCCTGCCAGGTGGGGAAGATGAGCACGATGGCGTAGCCGGCGATAGCCAGCAGGTTGAAGAACGCCAGGGCGTTCTTATAGCCGATGCGGTCGCTGAGGTAGCCGCCGGGGAAGGAGTACAGCGCGCTGAGCAGGTTATCCAGCCCGCTGAGCAGGCCAATGGAAAGGGCGGAGCCTCCCAGCGCCAGCAGGTAGATGGGCAGGAACTGCTCGGCCATCTTTTCCCCCATCTCGACTAATACAACCATGCCTAGCAAGCCAACGATGCTTTTGCGTAAGCCTAGGAAATCAACAACTCGGCGGGGTCGTGTGGCTGCCATAGGATGGCAGTATAAGGGAACCTGCCGCCGGCACCTCTGCAGAGCTCGTCGAGTCGCAAAAGAGGTGTGTGCGGAAAGAACGCACGCGGGAGTTTCTACTCGGCTGGCGCCGCGTACGCAACGTCCAGCGGCAGGTCAAAGCCGCCAGAGGCGGCTTTTTAGGCTTGCTCATCCATCCCATTTGTGACGCCGAGGGCTATTCAGTCATTCTTTTGGAATGGATGCCTTTTCGCGCAAGGCTTCGGCTCCTCGTTCCCGGACCATCTTAGATAGATGCCTGGCTGCCTCAAGGAGCAGCGATCGGCTTCGGGGATGATCGATTTTTGTCAGGGCTTCGATAACGGCTGCCAGCGTGTAATAATCTTCAGTGTCATTCAATAACATTTGCTGGAAACTTCCCCAGGCATTCAATATTGTTCAATTCCCCAAGCGCCTTTATGGCAATGATCCTTCGTTCAGGAACCGGATGCTTTAAGGCAAGGAGAAGTTTTTTCTCATAGGGGTATTGGCTGAATTCGGATAAATCAAATCCGCAGTTTGGACAGGTTGTCTCTTTTTCACCAACATTTGCCCAGCAATTAGAGCAATAATGCGTAAGCATAGCCCGCTCCACTGGCGCAGGTAGCAGCCATAGTTTTTAACCTGCTAGATTCTTCAGGCGTTCGATTTCCTTATCTTTTTCTTCAATGATCCTTCTCAGTTCAGCCAGTTCCTGGTCCTTGGCACGAATCATTTGCTCAAAAGCAATGTTCTGGGTCTTGATCGCCCCGGTGGACATTTCCCAGCGTGAATTCGCCTGTTCCAATTCGAACATGCGGAACCTGAGCACTGCCAGGTCTTGTTCGACTTCCAACCATCTTGCCCGGGCTTGAGTAGACAGCACCTTTTCCGGATTTTCATCGAATGTCTTCAGCCGCATGGCCATCAGCCCGGCTCCTACTAAACTGCGCAGCGCCTCTTGCCGGTCCCAGTCCTGCTCATCGAAGAAAGTCTGCAGATCCCTGGCCGTATCCGGCGCGATCTCGATTTCTAATTTTGTAATTTCCTTATCCATAAGCATCATCCGGCATCCTATTCTGCTTCCTTGTTTTCCCGGTAAATGCGCACTTGCGCTTTTTCCAGCGTGGCCATGCCGCCTGTAATGGCGTGGTCGATGTAGTGCAGGAACTCCTCCAGCCGCCCGGAGCTATCCACGATCTCGACGATGATGGGCAGGTCCAACGAGAGCCGTTCCAGCTTGCTGGTGTGGATGCGGCTGCTGGCGCCGAAGCCCATGATGCCGCGCAATACGGTGACCCCTGCCAATTGTTTGGCTTTGGCTTCCTTCACCAGCCATTCGTACAGCGGCTTGCCTTCGTGTTTGTCGCTCTCGCCGATGAAGATGCGCAGCAAATAACCATCTTGCAGGAAATCCATTTTTACCTCCAGACCAGCAAGGGCAGGAAGCGCCCGGCCCAAACCGCGATCAACCCGAAACTGACCGATGCAGCCACGTTCACCAGGGCGCGCAGCATCTGGCCGTCTACGATCATATTGAGCGTCTCTAAACTGAACGCGGAAAAAGTAGTGAATGCACCCAGGATGCCCACCATCACCAGCGACCGCGCTTCGGGACCCAGCAGGCCGCGTGTGTCGACCAAAAAATAGGTCACGCCGAGGATGAAACAACCAAGGATATTGACCGCCATCGTGCCGTACGGGAATCCGACCGAGCCCGAGATCTCTTGCACGCGGCCTGCCAGCCAGTAGCGGGCAACCGCGCCCGCGAACCCGCCAATGCCGATTAAAACAATATTGCCCATGAACTTTTCTCCTATCACAATGATTTCGTAGGAGTCATCCGCCACTGGGCAATTAAGGGCGAACTCCATCGCCACTTTTTTGAACTTGCCTCAATTATAGCTTCTTGCTTGACACGGCCGGCAGTTTGCACCTGGAAACCGAATTCCGTACATTAATGCAACCCATCCCTGCGCCTTCGGCGCTTTCCCTTCCTAGTAACGGGGAAGAGCCTGTCCCGAGTGAGCCGCGGCAAGCGGCGACGAGGGATGTCTGCGAAGCAGACGAAAAGGGTGGTCTTGAGCGACGCGAGCTTTTCAAGTAGGATGACCCCACCCCTGGTGGCACGCGGAATAATATCTCGACAAGCCTGGCCTGCCAGGAGAAGGGTTGTTTGCGCCATCCCCACCTGTTCAGCAAACATCATCTTGACAGGCGAAAACCGGGTGGCCGTTTCGGAGATGAAAAACGCACCCCGGGGGTGGGGTGCGTTTCTTCGCCGATGCGGCGTAGGGGCTCGCATCTATGGGACATTCTACGACGGGAGCTATAAACATACCTATGAACAAAAGGCCTTGACAGACAAGTACAAATGTTCTATTATCTGTTCTATATTAGAACACTAGTTCGAAGGCATAGGAGACAGACGATGGCAAGAAAAGTTAAATTAACTGAGATAAAAGTCGCCCCGGAGGCACCCCCTTCCAATGGGCATAACCCGGAACAAGATGCGCGGCTCAAGACCCTGCAGCGCACCCTGGATGACATCATGAAGCGCTACGGCGAAGGCGCCATCATGCGCCTGGGCGAAGCCGCCCTCCGCATGACCGTAGAGGCCGTCTCTACCGGCTCCATTTCGCTCGACCTGGCGCTGGGCGTCGGCGGCATTCCCCGCGGTCGCGTCACCGAGATCTACGGCCCCGAATCCTCCGGCAAGACCACCCTTTGCCAGCATCTGGTGGCCGAGACCCAGAAGCGCGGCGGCACCGCCGCCTTCATCGACATGGAGCACGCCCTCGACCCCGTGTATGCCTCCCGCTGCGGCGTGGACCTCGACACCCTGCTCATCGCCCAGCCCGATACCGGCGAACAGGCCCTGGAGATCGCCGAGGCCCTGGTGCGCTCCGGCGCGGTGGATCTGGTGGTGATCGACTCGGTGGCGGCGCTGGTGCCCCGCTCCGAGATCGAAGGCGACATGGGCGACGCCACCATGGGCATGCAGGCAAGGCTTATGTCTCAAGCCTTACGCAAGCTCTCCGGCGCCATCAAGCAAACCAACACCGCTATGGTCTTCACCAACCAGCTGCGCCAGAAGATCGGCGTCATGTTCGGCAACCCGGAGACCACCACCGGCGGCATGGCGCTCAAGTTCTACTCTTCCGTGCGCCTCGACGTGCGCCGCATCCAATCCATCAAGACCGGTCAAGACGTGGTCGGCAACCGCACGCGGGTGCGCGTGGTGAAGAACAAGGTCGCCCCGCCCTTCCAGACCGCCGAGTTCGACATCATGTACAACGAAGGCATCTCCAAGAGCGGCGACCTGCTCGATCTCGCCGTGCAGCACGAGATCGTGATCAAGCGCGGCTCCTTCTACAACTATGGCGAAGAGCGCCTGGGCCAGGGCCGCGAGTCCGCCAAGGAAACCCTGCGCGACCACCGCGAACTCGCCGAATCCATCGAAAGCCAGATCCGCGAAAAGGTGCTCACCCAGCAACCTGCCATGTTCAACGGCGAAGAGGATTCCGAACTCGCCCCCGCAGATCTGGTCGAAGACCTGGAGCCGGCGGAGATTTAGGAACCCGCGCGGCCAAGCGAGATTGGAGCGCATTCCTTCTTTTCTGTCATTTTGAGCGAGCACGCACTGCGCCTTTAAAAAGGCGCAGTGCGACGAGAAATTCCTAGTGCGCGTCTCGGAGCATAACGATCGCCGGAAGCAGGTCAACCCACTCTAATTAACGGACATTCCATGACCCGCTCCGATGACTTGCCCACCTACTACGTCTACATCATGTCCAACAGCGCCGGTATCACCTACATCGGCGTCACCAACAACATCATCCGCCGCGTTGAGGAACATAAAACAGGCAGGTTCCCGGATTCTCTAGGAAACACAAAACGCATAGGCTCGTGTATTATGAAGAGCATCAATACATCAACGATGCAATTTATCGTGAAAAGCAAATCAAGACTTGGCGGAGGTCAAAGAAGCGCGACCTTATCCGCTTTCTAAATCCGAAATGGGAGGACTTAAGCCAAGGTTGGTTCGAGGAGGATTTGCCGCCTGCCCGCGTTGCAGCTCAACCATCACAATAGGAATTTCTCGTCGGCCCGCAGCTTTAAAAAGCTGCGATGCGGCCTCCTCGAAATGACAGAATAAGGTGAAGGCCATCAGGCGTTGTCAACTAAGAGGTGAAACAGTCGACCCGTCGCATTAGTGCAGAAGAGGGCTGAGATGTATACTCATGGGGAGAAATGACAAAAATTATTGGTTCTACTAACTTCAAGAAGAGCGCCCCTGAGACCGGCTTGCTGGTCACCGTGGGCGTTCTTTTACTTGCGGCGGCGTGTACGCGTTCCGCATTGCCCGCCGACCAAGGCCCCTTCATCGCCCCAACCATCGTCGGCAATTCCACACCTGTGATCCTGGAGACGCTGACGCCGATGCCGGCGACCGCCACGCCGCCCTGCGAGAACAACCTCGTCTTTATGCGCGATGTCACTGTGCCCGACAATCAGCACTTCCTTGCCGGCCAGCCCATCGAAAAAACCTGGGAGGTGCGTAACGACGGCAGCTGCGCCTGGACCCGCGGCTACTCGCTGCGCCTGGTGGACGGCATTGCCATGGGCGCCATCGACCGCCAGGCCTTGCCGGAGGCAACGCCCGGGCAGGTTGTGACCATCACCATCCAATTTACCGCGCCTCCCCAGCCCGGCACCTACCGTACCGCCTGGAAAGCACACGACCAACTCGACCAGCCTTTCGGCGTGCAAATCTACATGGAAATCATCGTAGAGTAATTTTTCTTGTCACTCCGAGCACATTCGCTTCGCTCAGTGTAAACTGCGCAAGGAGCCCCTTAGGCCAAACCAAGTCGCCTTCTTTTTGGCCAGAGGGATTCCTCCCCTCGTCGCCGCCCCAAGGCGTCTCGCTCGGGGCAAGCTCTGGGCCTTGCCCGCCTCGGAATGACAAACCAACGAACATGCGCCCACCCACCAACCCCACCGCCATCGCATTCCAGGAAACTATCAAACAACTCGACCTTTCAGGGAGAGTTGTAGAATTCGACCAGACCACGCGCACCGCCGCCGACGCGGCGGCCGCCATCGGCTGCGAAGTGGGCGCCATCGTCAAATCCATCATCTTTCAGACCAGCGACAGCCGCCAGGCTGTCGTGGTCTACACCAGCGGTTCGAACCGCGTCAGTGAACCGTTAGTAGAGTCCTTGGTAGGCGAAAAGCTGGGCAAAGCCGACGCCGACTTCGTGCGCTCGACCACAGGCTTCGCCATCGGCGGCGTGCCGCCCTTCGGCTACTCGAAGTTGGCACATACCTACATCGACGAATCGCTGCTCGGCTACGAGACCGTCTGGGCAGCGGCCGGAACGCCGAATGCGGTGTTCCCGCTGGCGCCCGCCGACCTGCAGCGGCTAACAGGAGCTACGGTTATCAAGGTCACAGAGGAGCAAACATGAGCGAGACCTTCAAAGAATTCCTCAAGCTGCTGCCGCATTACCAGGACCTCAAGCATCAGATGCTCGCTCTGCTCACCGATGCCGACCTGGCCCACACATTCCCCGGCAGCCCCAGCCTGGGTACGCTATGCAAGGAATTCGGCGAAACCGAACAGTCTTACGTCAACTCGTTCAAGACCCTCAAGTTGGATTTCAAATACCACAACCCCGACGAGACGCTGGCCTCCAGCGTCTCCGCGCTGACCGCTTGGTATACCCAGCTCGACAATGAAATGGAAGAAACCTTGAGAGCATTCAGCGATGCGGATCTGGAAACCAAGCGTCTCGGCCGCGGCAGTTGGATGGTGCCCATCGAGCTGAACTTCGACATCTACCTGCAGGCATTGCTCATCTTCTGCGGCAAGGCCTGGGTCCACCTGCACGCGTTGGGCAAAGAGCTGCCCGAACAATGGGCTGACTGGATCGGGTGAAACCACTTATCGTCACGGCGAACCCGTTCGCTTCGCTCAGGCTAAACTCCGCGAAGCAATTTCCACCATCGGTTCTAGAATACACTGAAGCAAATTGAATAAATAATGGCGAGAGATGCAAAGAGGGGAATGCTATCGCTTCAACACATCCCAGCCACCGTACTTCGCCCTGCCCCCCAACTCCTCTTCGATGCGCAGAAGCTGATTGAACTTGGCTGTGCGGTCCGAGCGCGCGGGAGCGCCCGTCTTGATCTGGCCCAGATTGAAAGCGACGGCCAGGTTTGCAATGGTATTGTCTTCGGTCTCGCCGGAGCGATGCGAAATCACTGTCGCCCAGTTTGCGCTCTTGCAGAGCTGAATGGCTTGGATGGTTTCGCTCAAGCTGCCGATCTGGTTCACCTTCACCAGCAGCGCGTTGCAGGCTTTCTCTTCGATGGCGCGGCGCACGAAAGCCGGGTTGGTGACCAGCAGGTCGTCGCCCACCAATTGCACCTTGTCGCCGATCTGCTTGGTGAGCGCCTTCCATCCGTCCCAATCCTCCTGTGCCAGCCCATCTTCCAACGACACGATTGGATATTTGCTGGTCCAGTCTGCCCAGAACGCCACCATCTCCTCACTACTGAGCCGCCGGCCTTCTTTGCGCAGGATGTAATCTTTCTTCTCCTCGTCGAAGAGTTCACTGGCGGCGGGGTCGAGCGCGATGCACACCTGCTCGCCCGCTTTGTAGCCTGCTTTCTCTATAGCCTGCAGGATCACATCGATGGCTTCGGCATTGGACTTCAATGCCGGGGCGTAACCACCTTCGTCGCCCACCAACGTTGTGTAACCCTTGTCTTTCAGCACGGCCTTGAGATTGTGATAGACCTCCACACCCCAGCGCAGCCCCTCGGCAAAACTAGGCGCGCCCAGCGGCATCACCATGAACTCCTGGAAATCGGTGGACTGCCAGCCGGTGTGCACCCCACCGTTGAGGATGTTCATCATCGGCACTGGCAGTAATGTCGCATCTTCGCCGCCCAGGAAGCGGTGCAGCGGCATCCCTGCCGACGCGGCCGCGGCTTTTGCCGCCGCTAGGCTGACGCCGAGGATAGCATTGGCGCCCAACTTGGCCTTGTTGGGAGTGCCATCCAGCGCAATGAGCTTGTCGTCGAGCTCCTTCTGTTTGGACGCATCGGCGCCCTTGAGCGCGGCAGCGATGGCGCCGTTCACGTTGGCGACCGCTTTCGTCACTCCCTTGCCAAGATAGCGCGACTTGTCGCCGTCGCGCAATTCGAGCGCTTCGTGGATTCCTGTCGACGCACCCGAGGGGACCGCGGCGCGCCCGAAGGCGCCGTCCTCCAGCCGCACGTCGACTTCGATGGTGGGATTGCCGCGCGAATCGAGGATCTGCCGCGCGTGAATGGAATCGATCTTTGAGTTTGCCATGAATTCTCCGATGTATGACTATGTATTGATTCGGGGATTGTACTGCGCATTAACTCACGGTTTTTTCGCATGGGCGCAGCATCCAGCGCCTATACATACGGAAGGCCAGCATGCCTCGCCCTTACGCCCTAACGATGGGATTATGCCTTCGCGGCTTCTTCTTTTATCAGCATCGCCCCGTTGACCTTGACCCCAGCCCTCTCGATCATGGCCTGCACGAAGGCGACGAACAGTGGATGCGGTCGCGTGGGACGCGACAGGAACTCGGGGTGGAATTGGGTGCCGAGCATAAAGGGATGATCGCTCAACTCGGCTATCTCAATCAAGCGGTTATCGGGGGAGATACCCGAGAAACGCATGCCGTGCTCCTCGAAGGCTTCACGGGCTGCATTGTTGAACTCGAAGCGGTGGCGATGTCGCTCCTCGATCTGGCCGTTGCCATAGGCGCGCGCCGCGATGCTGTTGGGCTGCAACTGGCATGGATAGATGCCCAGGCGCATCGTAGCGCCTTTGTCGGCCAGCTCGCGCTGGTCCGGCATCAAATCGATCACCGGATACGACGACGACGGGTCGAACTCCGTAGAGTTCGCCTCGGAATAACCGAGGACATTACGGGCGAATTCGATGCACATGGTCTGCATGCCAAGGCACAATCCGAAATAGGGAATTTTGTTTTCGCGTGCGTAGCGGCCCGCGGCGATCTTGCCCTCGATGCCGCGGCTATCGAATCCGCCGGGCACCAGCACGCCGTCCGCAGCGCGTACCTCGTCCCAGCCGCGACCCTTTTCCAGCTCAGAGGCGTGCACCCAATCGATGTCCACCTGGACCCCGAGGGCAAGGCCGGCATGAGTAAGTGATTCCCTGACGGACATGTACGCGTCGTGCAGCTCAACATATTTTCCGACCAGAGCCACGCGCACGACCGGTTTCTTCTTGCGAGCTTGTTTGACCAGGCGCTCCCATTCACCCAAATTGGGCTCGCGGCGCGGAGAGATGTTCAGCGTCTTCATCAGGTAATCACCGACGCCGAGCTTCTCCAAGAGCAGCGGAACTTCGTACATAACATCCGTGGTATGCATGGGCACTACGGCTTCGCGATCCACGTCGCAGAACTGAGCGATCTTGTCGCACAGGTCGGCCGGAATGTGGGTGTCGGCGCGTGCCACGATCATATTTGGCGAGATGCCCAGGGAGCGCAACTCGCGCACCGAATGTTGTGTGGGTTTGGTCTTCAGCTCGTTGGTGGCGCCGATGTGCGGCAGCCAGGTAGCGTGGATGTAAAAGGTATTGTCGCGGCCCGCATCCGTGCGCATCTGGCGCAGGGCTTCGATGAACGGCAGCGACTCGATGTCGCCAACCGTTCCGCCAACTTCCACCAGCACCACTTCGGCGCCAGTTTCCTTGGGCACCAGGGCGATTCGGCGTTTAATCTCGTTGGTGATGTGTGGGATCACCTGGATGGTGCCGCCCAGGTAATCGCCGCGACGCTCCTTGGCGATCACGTCAGCGTAGACCTGACCGGTGGTGACATTGCATACCCGGGTCAGGTCCTCATCTACAAATCGCTCGTAATGACCCAGGTCAAGGTCGGTTTCAGCCCCGTCCTGAAGCACATAGACCTCTCCATGCTGATAAGGGCTCATAGTGCCGGGGTCGACGTTGATGTATGGGTCCAGCTTCTGGATGGACACTTTGAGGCCGCGTTCCTTGAGCAGGCGGCCAATGGCGGCGCAGGTGACGCCCTTGCCCACCGAGCTGACCACGCCTCCAGTAATAAACACGTATTTAATATCCATGGCTGGCTCCTCCTTCATATACTGATACTGAGGTGATTAAACGAAACGGGGAGGGTCGCTAAGGAGCCCTCCCCGAGGAGTGCGTAGACAGTGAGATCTTGATTGCAAATCTTATGATACATACCTTTCCAAATCGGCCGCGGCCCTGCGCATCTCAAGGAACATGATACCCAATTTTGCCTCATTGCGGGAGAGGGCAGTTAGCACAGCCTCCTTGCCCACTGAGGTTAGCAGCACCAACCCCTCATCCCCGCGGATATAGACCTCTTCAAGCGAACCACGCTGCAACTCCGCGGCGATGCGCTCGCCCAGGCTGAGCATGGCGGCGGACATGGCGGCGATGCGCTCCTCCTGCACGTCGGCGGGCAGCGCCGAGGCTAACGTGAGACCGTCTGATGTGACCACCGCGGCCGCGATGATGTCGGGCGCCGCGGCTTGCAGATCGCGGAGGCGATTGGCCATTTCTGCGGAGCGCGATTCAGCCATAGCTATTGGCAGTCTACCATTGAATACAGGTTGGCGAATACTGAAAGAGCGGATGAATCACACAGGCACTTTAATCAGGCCGCAGCAGATCCTGGATGTGGTGCTCGTTGGCGAACTTGGCGGCTTCGATGCGATTAGAAACCCCCAATTTGCCCAGGATGGCGCTCACGTGATGGCCTACCGTCTTTTCCGAGAGATAGAACGTTTCGCTGATTTGGGCATTGGATTTGCCTTCGGCCACCAGGGCGAGGACTTCCAGCTCTCGTTTAGTCAGGTTTTCGAAGGCACCGTGGTGCTGCGTCCGCTCATATTGTCGCACGCGGTCGATCAGTTTTTGCGTAATCTGTGGATCCAGGACCGATTCTCCTCTGCAGGCGGCTTCCAGCGCGTTGATCAATTGCTGGTTACCAACCTGCTTGAGCACATAACCCGAGGCGCCTGCCTCTAGGGCTTTGAAAACCAGGGAATCTTCCGCGTAGGATGTGAGCATTAACACATGGACGTTTGGATGTTCGGCCTTGATTTGGCGACAGGCCTCGATTCCGCTTTCACCCGGCAACCGAATATCCATTACCACTACGTCTGGCTTGAATTTGGGGACGGCCTGGATGGCTTCCTCAGCGGATCCGGCCTCGCCGACTGCACTCACACAGGACAAGTCCTGCAGCAGAGAGGCAAGCCCCAGGCGCACGATCTCATGGTCATCCACCAGGAGTACGCGGATTTTATTCACGGGACCAGTCCCAGGGAACCGATAATACTATCTTTGTACCTGCTCCGGGTTTTGATTCAATATGCAAGGTCCCGTCCAGAAGGCGGGCGCGGTCTTGCATGTTGCGCAAGCCAAACCCGCGGGCGTCGGTGCGCCTATCGAAGCCGCGGCCGTTGTCTTCGATGACCATTTCGAATTTTCCATTCGATCGGTTTGCCTCGACTCGGACGTGGCTGGCGCCTGCATGGCGAATCGCATTGGACAATGCCTCGTTGAGGATGCCCATCACGTGGGGGATGCGAGCCGTTTGGAAATCCAAAGCTTCGGGAATATCGATATTCCACTCGATATCCACCAGCGAAGCTAGCTGGCCGTCGGCGGCGCGTTCAGAAAGTGCCTGGCGCAGGGATTGCGGCGCCTCTGCCGGCCGCAGACCGCCGATAAAGGCGCGCAGGTCGGCAATGGCTTCGTTGATAGCTTTGCCTGCTCTCTCCAGCGGTTGCGCCAGCGGGCTGTCGGATTCCAGTTTGCGCGACGCAGATTCGACAAGCAGGCCGGCGGTGTAGATGGTTTGTATGGCGCCATCATGTAACTCGCGGCCAATGCGATCGCGTTCGTTAATCAACTCACGCTCCACCTGCATTTGCTCGATGGTGCGGTCAACTTCGATCTGAAAAACCTCCAGGGCGCGGATGATGGAAACAGCCAGGGTCAAACCGATGATGGATCGAATTACCGGTGGATTGATCCCCAGCAGCGCAACCACGGCGTCATTGTTCAACCATGAAGCGGGGAAGAAATCAGCCCGAGGAACAATCAATCCTCCAGCTAATGCATAAGCTACCAAATCCAGGCTGGCGACAAGAAATGGCGTTTCAATTTTTTTCAGGTGCATCGGCCGGATCTGTTTTTGAACCTGATGATGCAAACCGATGGCGCTAATAAGCCCCCCCGGAAAACCAATCAGGTAACGTGCCCACACGGCGGCAATATCCCGGTGCGCAAGCATATTTCCGTGGAGATTGATGTGTGCAATCAGAAACCAGACTAGCCAGCCCAGAGAAACTAGGGCGGGTAACAACCTAAGAGCTGGCAAGCGGTCGCGTAAGAGCTCGGCCCCGAACTGAAACAACGCTGCAAACGAAGCCGCCAATATAATGCTTTGCACGAAATAAAGGGTGTCGACCGTGCTGGCTGAAAGGTATGTGGCTTGGATGGGAATGAAAAGATCTCCCCATTCATTGAGCCCATGCAGGAAACCGAAAGCGGCCAGCCAGTTCAGGTGACGTGCCAGTTCCAAGCGGCTATGAGCACGAGAACGAAGGGCAATGGCTAAACCCAGGACGAAGAAGACTAGCCCGTAAACAAACCAGACCAGTACCGAATTGACTTTGAGGAATTCGCGCAGGAAATCCAACATTGAACCGACTTTAAGGGCTTAGCGAGACCCTGTCAATTGATAGATGACTAAGCAAGTTAGGACAAATGTCAAAAAGCCCGCCAAGGGGAAAAGCGGGCTTTTTTTAGCGTAGGAACAAGGATTACCGGCTTGTTTGCGGTACCCGTGCCCGCACCTTTTGCCTATCGAACAGACGGCTGATCATTGGGAACAGGAAGTAATCAAAGCCGATGTAACCGGCGATCTTCCAGGCAGCCAGGATGCCCAAGGCAAGCACGAACAGCCATGGATTGGTGCTGGCTGAACCAGCCATCATGAAGTTCCAATTCATGAAAGCGCCAAAGAAGGCCGCCACTCCAGCAAACGCACCTACGATCAGCGCAATGCCAACCAGCAATTCCCCGTATGCTACCAGCTTGGCGAACCAGGTATAAGCCCCAGAATCCAGCATGAACTGGATGAATGAGCGGTACCAGTCAAAGGCAATCGGCGGACGGCCTTCGGCAGGAATAGCCACGGCGCCGGTCCAGAAGCCCTTGAGAGCCTCACCCGTCTGGGTCCAGGCTGGATTGCCAATCTTATGCAGGGAAGCTTCGATCCACTGATAGCCCACCCATACACGCAGGATTAGCCAAAACCAGGCAGCCTTAGGGCTGCTGAAAATTTTTGCCAGGAATGGAGGATCCTGGATGGTACGACCTTGTATGCTGACAGTAGCCATGCGTTTTCTCCTTTGAAATAAATGGATTGATTTCAGCCTGAATTTACGACAAAACCCTCTATTCGAAATCGGGAGAAATCCCTATTTTGAATAGGGATAGTGTCATATATGCAGAAAGCGGAATGCTACAATTGGTTGTCCACTAACCGCCCATGCAGATGTGTGGGCGGGGATGCGTGTTTAAGAGGACGTGATGATATTTCGACGCAGGAAAAAAGAAACGAACGACAATCCGCCTTTCCTCATTATTGGCCTGGGGAATCCAGGACCTGAATACAAGTTCAACCGCCACAACGTTGGGTTTATGGTGCTGGATACCTTGGCTGAAGGATTAGTAACTAAGTTCGGAAAAATGCAGAGCAATGCACTAATTGCACAAGTTAACCATAATGAGCATCGTCTCATCTTGGCAAAACCGCGCACGTTCATGAACAAATCGGGATCTACCGTGGGGCAGTTGCAGCATTTCTACAAAACACCACTGGATAAGCTGATCATTGTTTACGACGATGTGGACCTGCCCTTCGAGTCGCTTCGCCTGCGCCCGGACGGCGGGTCTGCCGGGCACAACGGGATGAAGTCCATCATTGAGCGCTTAGGCAGTCAGGGCTTTGCGCGACTTCGAGTTGGCATAGGGTGGCCTAAAGGACGCATGAGGACACCGGATCACGTACTGCAGGATTTTTCACGAGAAGAAAAAGAAGCACTGCCATTCGTTCTGCGCCGAGCGGCTGAAGCTGTTGAAGAATGGGTGCATGAGGGAATTGTAGCGGCAATGAATAAATACAACAATACAGAGGATTAGGGTTTGGGGATTGGAGACTAGTAAATCGTAATTAGTATGGGTTATTGGTTATTCGTTATTGAGGATTCATGGAAGCGATTCTAAAAAAGATAAAGGAGCAGACGGCATTCGCACAATTCAAAGCGGAGTTGGCCTCCGGCACTTCGCCAATGCGATTGGGGTCAATGCGCGCCGCACGTCTGCCGGTGGTTGCGGCCCTTGCCGAAGCCGGATCCCGGACCATTTTGCTTTTAACTCAGAGACGTGATCGCTCCTTGGCCTATTTTGAAGAACTAAAACTATGGGCGCCAGAG
>DATDRZ010000072.1:0-24215 GCA_035291465.1 Anaerolineales bacterium | reverse complement strand
CAATCACCGCGTAGACATCTGCCCCTGCTTGGAGCGTGAAGTTGCCGGCGACAGCGTCGATGGCAGTGACTTCACCTTCCGCACTTACATTCACGGCAGCGATCGCCGGTAGAACGGCTACCAGCGCCAGTGTCGTGATCAGGCTAGCCCCAAGAAACAACTTAGCCATTTGTGTGCCTCCTTTCAAAACTTGGGATCTTTGACGTGGGGATAGCACCCACGCAGGGGGCACAACGACGTCAGGGCGATGGCAATATAGGATTTGGCTGGGATTAAGCGAGAGCTTAGAGTCGGCTTATTTAACGCTAACGTTCAAAACGAAAATCGAAGAGTTGCATTAAAAACACAGAAGCCCTCGGCTGAGGGCTTCTGCTGTCTACATAGATGGTCGATGTTTACTTATTCTTTCCGTTGGCTTTACCGTGGCCATTACCGCCACCACCGGCCCACTCGGGTTTGCCACCACCGTGTCCATTACCATTGCCTTGGGTCTGGATTTCGCCAGATTCAATCGCAACGGCAGCAGCTTCAGCCTGGAGGGTCTTCCAGATGCGGCCCCAGCCCATGGTCTCGCGCATGCCGAGGATCTCATCGGGCGTCTTGCCATAGGCTTCGCCGAAGCTCAGCACTTTGTCAACACCGCCGATACCAAGGCCGCCGCCGCAGAACCAGTTCAGGGCTGCCCCGTAATCGGTGAGATGCTCAGCCGCGACCTTACTCAAGGCCGGGTGCGGAACGGAGGGGTTGGAGCAATAGAAGCCGGTATTTACGCCTTCTTCACTGGGCGTCGGGGTCACCACCACGCCGCTGGCGGAAAAAGTTAGGTCCTCGTTCAGGGTGCCGGTGACTTCGACGTAGCCGCCCAACAGCAGGCCACTGCAATCGGTTCCCTCAGGGAGCAGCACAGTCAGTGTCGTGCCTTCGCTGGTGAGGATAGTGAACGTGCAGGTAGTGTAATCGATGGACTGAATCTGGCCCGAAACCACGGTTTCGGTGGTGGCGGGCGTCACGCTCGCCCCGGTGATATTTCCGGCGCCATCATCTTCGCCGCTTACCTCGACTGTGGCCCCGTCTGCAATGGTCGTCCAGTCAAATCCGGCGGACGGGGTTACCGTATAGGTGGTGACACCATCAGCCAGTGTCAGTGTAAACGTGCCGGCCACCTCATCAATGTTACTTACCGTCCCTTCCACAGTTATCGGCGCGGCAAAAGCCGTGATGGTCAGGGAGAGCGCCAAAACCAGCGCCAAGCCTAACCCGAATGTGACTTTCTTCATGTGCTGCCTCCTGTTTTCCTGTATGGAAATTATACGGAGATAACGGATAAATCGTCACTCCATTACGGGGAAAAAAGTACTATATGGCGCTTTACAATTTTGTCTGGACATTAAGTCATAAAATTGACAAAAATCAAGCTGGGCCGGCGTGGTTGACGCCTATCACGCCCCTGTGGCATAATTCCGCATCAAAGGCAAAGACGGAGAAGAGTAGGCTGGTCGCCGCTCCTCAGCGAGCCCGGAGAAAGTGGAAGCCGGGCGAGTGAAGCCAGTCGGAAATCCCTCCTGAGCCGTGCGGCGAAAGGCATCGCCGCGGGAGAACGGAAAACAAAAAACCCGTTCTCCACGCGAGAAGCCTAGTAGCTGCAACCGGGGTCGCTCCCCGTTATCAAAGGCGCAACCGTGACTGCGGTTGGCAAAGCGCCCGCGAATTTCGCGGGAATGCGGGTGGTACCGCGGGAACCGTAACCGGCTCTCGTCCCGAACAAGGATGAGAGCCGCTGTGCTTTAAGTAGCAAAAGAGCGGTAATTGCTGAACAGGGATCAGTGAACAGGAAGCCTGATTCCTGATTGCCTGATTCCTGATCGCAGAACACTATGTACAATCAATAATCACTGGAGTCCTTATGACATTCAAAGAAGTACCCAACAAAGTCGATTTCGTGGCGCAGGAATATGCCATCCTGAAATTCTGGGGGGAGACAAAAGCATTGGATAAATTGCGCGAATTGCGCAAAGGCGCGCCTAAGTGGTCATTCGTCGATGGACCGATCACAGCCAACAATCCCATGGGCGTGCATCACGGTTGGGGACGTACTTACAAGGATGTATATAACCGCTACTACGCAATGAAAGGCCACGAACTCCGCTACCAGCAAGGTTTCGATTGCCAGGGGTTGTGGGTAGAGGTCGAGGTCGAAAAGGAACTCAACTTCAAGAGCAAACGCGACATCGAAAAATACGGGCTGGATAAATTCGTGCTGCGCTGCAAAGAGCGCGTGCTGCGCTACGCCGCGGTGCAGACTGAGCAATCGATTCGCCTGGGGTATTGGATGGAATGGGACAATCCCGACAAATTGCGCTGGCTTGGCGAACAGCTGGCCGGCGACTCGCAGAAGGTGATCGAGTATGAGGGTCCGGCGGGAGGCGCCGAAGGCTCCGCCGAACAGATCACCGGGCGTCTGGGGCTGCCCGAGTTGGGCGGCAGCTATTTCACCTTCAGCGACGAAAACAACTATATGATCTGGGCCTTTCTCAAGAAATGCTGGGATAGGGGTTGGTTGTACCGCGGCGCCGACTCGATGCCCTGGTGCCCGCGCTGCGCCACAGGCATCAGCCAGCATGAGATCGAAGCTGATGGTTACAAAGAAGTCACGCATCGCACCGTTACGCTGCGTTTTCCGCTACGCGAGCGTCCGAACGAAAACCTGCTGATCTGGACGACGACTCCATGGACACTGCCCAGTAACGTGGCCGCTGCCGTCGGGCCGAATCTGATTTATGCAAAAGTGCGCCAAGGTGATCAGATCTATTACCTGTCCAAGGGCACGCTGCATATGCTTAAGGGCGAACACGAATTGCTCGGCGAGCTGCCCGGTCGCGAGATGGAGGGCTGGACCTACGATGGCCCCTTCGATGATCTACCCATCGCGCAGGCGGTGGGTGGCTTCGTCGAGGTGGAGGAGGTTAAACAAGGTATCCCGCAAAACGCGGTTCAGGCGCACCGCGTCATTTTGTGGGATGGAGTAGGCGAGGAGGAAGGCACGGGCATCGTGCACATCGCGCCCGGCGCCGGCGCGGATGACTACCGGCTGGGACGCGAACTCAAGCTGCCGGTGCTGGTCGGCATTGACGAGGAAGCGCGCTTCCTGCCCGGAGTGGCCGATTGGCTGGCGGGCAAGGATGTCAATGAGGCGCGCGCGCCGATCCTGAAAGACCTGGAGCGCAAAGGGTTGCTGTACAACACGTCTGATTACACACACCGATATCCCACCTGCTGGCGTTGCAAAACCGAACTGGTATGGCGCGTGGTGGACGAGTGGTTTATCAACATGGGCGCGACCTACGACAAGCCTCGAGAAGAATTGACCAAAGCGGAAAAAGAGGCCACCCTGCGCTACCAGATCATGGACGTGGTGGACCAGATCAAATGGGTGCCTGAATTCGGCCATGCGCGTGAAATGGATTGGCTGCGCAACATGCACGATTGGATGATCAGCAAGAAGCGCTATTGGGGTCTGGCGCTGCCCATCTGGGTGTGCGAGAACTGCAAGCAGCACACGGTGATTGGCAGCGAGGTCGAGCTGAAAGAGCGCGCAGTGGCCGGCTGGGAAACATTTGCCGGCCACACCCCGCACCGGCCCTATATCGATGCGGTCAAACTTAATTGCGAAGATTGCGGCGGGTCTATGAACCGCATCCCCGATGTCGGCAATCCCTGGCTGGACGCCGGCATCGTGCCCTTCAGCACGCTGCGTTATCGCAGCGACCCGGCATACTGGCGGAAGTGGTTCCCGGCGGACTGGATCAGCGAGAGCTTTCCCGGGCAATTCCGCAACTGGTTCTACAGCCTGCTGGCCATGGGCACTGTGGTAGCCGAAACGGCACCGTTCAAGAACCTGTTCAGCTATTCGACGCTGCTCGATGAGCAAGGCGAATCAATGCACAAGAGCAAAGGGAATGCCATCGAATTCAACGAAGCAGCCGACAAGATGGGTGTGGACGTGATGCGCTGGATGTACTGCGCGCAAAAACCGGAGAACAACCTGCTCTTCGGTTACCACCGCGCCGACGACGTTCGGCGACGCTTCCTGATCCCGCTTTGGAACGTTTACAGTTTTTTTGCCACCTACGCACGCCTGGATGGCTGGTTCCCGGAGACAACAGGCTTCGATCCCGCGCATCCAGAAGGGCCGACCCCGAAATCTGATAATCCATTAGACAAATGGATTATTGCATGGCTGAATCTCACGGTGACCAAAGCTCAATTCGGGCTAGATAATTGGGATACGTTCTTTGTTACTCTTTCCGTCGAATCCTTTATTGACGGCCTCACCAATTGGTACGTGCGCCGCTCTCGCCGTCGTTTCTGGCGTAGTGAAAAGGATTCCGATAAGCAGCAAGCCTACGCCACCCTTTACCACGTGTTGGTCAAACTGGTGCGGCTAATCGCTCCCATGACGCCTTTCGTTGCTGAACTGATCTACCAAAACCTAGTGGCAACCCAAAACGAGAAGGCGCACATCAGCGTTCACCACACCCTCTACCCCAAGGCAGAGACCACAGCCATTGACGATTCCCTCCTTGCCGAGATGAGCCTGGCGCGGCAGATCGCCAGCCTGGGTCTTAGCGCCCGCGGAAACGCCAACCTCAAGGTGCGCCAGCCGCTGGCAAAAGCATTGGTGCATGCCAGCTCGGGCACTAACCGGTTGCCGGATTACTTAGCTGACATCGTTAAAGATGAATTGAATGTAAAAGAGCTCGAGTTTGTCGAGGAGGCCGGGTCTTTAGTGACGTATCGTTTGCAGCCGAACAATACCAGGCTGGGTCCGCAATTTGGCCAGGATTTTCCCAAGCTGCGGGCGGCGATCGAAGCTGCCGACGCCGCCGCGGCGAAAGCCTTGCTGGATGCCGGGGATGTGGTGACTGTCAGGATCGGCAAAGAAACCGTGGAGCTGACCGCCCAGGATCTGATCGTGAACAGCCAGCCGGCCGAAGGCCTGGCGGTTTCCGCCGAAAAGGGTGTCACCGTTGCGTTGGATACAACGATAACGCCCGAGCTCAAGGCTGAAGGCCTGGCGCGGGAGCTGGTTCGCCGCATCCAGGATCTGCGCAAGAAGGCGGATTTCAATATTGAGGACCGCATCAATACTTACTATCAAGCGGAGGGCGAACTGGCGGCGGTGTTCTCGGGTTGGGCGGGTTACATCAAAGCGGAAACACTCAGCGAGCAGTTGACGACTGGATCGGTGCCGGAGGGGGCATTCAGTGAGGAGCAAAAGGTTGAGGGGCAGAAGGTGATGCTTGGGGTGGAGAAGAGATAGACCAAAAATCGCCGCAAAAGATGCGGCGATCAGGCGCAGCATGCTGCGCCCCAACGATTCAAAAAAATGATTACGAAGACGGCGCCTTATGGCGCCGTCTTTTTGTGAAAAAATCAGTTACTACAAAAACACCGAGAACGTAGCGCGCTCACTGCGGCGGCGGGAAAGTGGGCGTGGCGGGCGGCGAGGTCGGCGTGGCCGTGGGCAGCGGCGGCGAGGCGATGATGGACAAATCCGCCGGATCGTAATCGTTCAAAAGTTCCACGTATTGCGCGGAGACCCAGCAGTTGCCGCCGCCAAGGCGCAGCGGCACCACATACCAGGTGCCGGCAGCGTTCCTGCCGATGATCTCGGCGATTTCGCCTTCGGGGAAGAAGCCGGTCTCATTTAACGCAGTGGCATCCCCGGCGCGGCAGTTCAAATCGCGGGTGGCGAGGCCCTGCGGTGGGCCGGGTTCAATCGGCGCGCCGCCGCCCTGTTCGCTGCAGATTCCTTCGAAGTCGGTGGTGAAGCTCCACACGGGCGACCAGGGTCCTTCGCCGTCCGTGCTCTGGCTGCGCACGCGCCAGAAGTATTCGCTGCAGTCTTCCAGCGGGTCAGCGGGGTAGGCGATCATGCGCGGCGGGCCCAATCCACTGGTCAGGTTCGTTCCGCCGAGTCCGGGGTTGGTGCCCAGTTCCACGAAGGTGAATTCGGGGACGCAGGCGCCGCTATAGTTCCACATGAGCGGGCCTTCAAAAAATTCCAGGGTGCCGCCATGTGTAGGGGAGATTTGCGCAGGCGCAGTGAGGTCGGCGGTTTCGCAGATGGGTCCGGTCCAGAAGATGGTGGTGTTGGAGTAGGGGCCTTCGACGCCGGCTATGAAAGCCTCCACGTGCCACTCGTAGGCGGTGGCGGGCTGCAGGGGTGGCTGATCGAAGACCCAGGAGGTTTGCGCCGGCACGGGCAGGCCGAACTGGTCGATGACGAGATATTGGTCGTAGGTATCGGGGTCGTGCAGCGCCAGTTCCACGCGCCAGCCGTCTGGCTCGCAGGAGGAGTAGGACCAGACGAAGATGTGGTCGAGGTCCGGGATGATTTCGTAATCGGTGGCCGGGCTCACATGGACGGGCGCCACGAGGTCGGCGGGGAGGCAGGGGGCGGGGGTGGGTTCGGCGGCGAGGTTCTGCGGGGCACAGGCGGCGAGGAAAGCGGTGAGACAGGCATAAAGTAGCAGGGAGCGGGCGTTTTTCACGGGCGTTCTCCTATGGCGAAGATACAGTCATGTTACATGGTTATGGGTTAGAGTGCACTAATGGCAAAAAGCTTCACTTTTTCTCCTGCCGATTTTTTCATTGCGAGGGCGCCGCGTCCCAATATCCGTAGTGTGCGCAGATGTCCTGTTTTTTCGAGGGCACTTATTTTGAGCGCGCCATCACCATCCCGTAGGATTCACGCAACAGTTCGAGGGCATTCTTGACGTCTTCTTCTTTGTGAAGAAATATGGAGACTCCGAAACCCGGCGCAAAGCGATGCTGCTCGGCGCGGCCTGCGGCGATCCATTCGGCGCATTTCTCCTTGCGGCAGGGAATATCGACGACAGAATCGCCGTGCACATGGCCGACCTCGCGTTTGCCCACAACAAATTGAGTCGAGCCAAAGCGGCCGGGCTGCGTGGTTACGTCCGGCCAGGAAGTTACTTCTGCAATGATGGTTTTCGCTGCGCGGCGCATTGTTTACTTTGCAGCCGCAACCGCGGTCAGTGACCGCTGTCGCCGGTACAGCACAATGCCGTTGCCCAGCAGAACAAGAGCCACACCAAGGAATTGCAGCGGATCCATGTGCAGGCTTTCAAAGAGCGAGGAAAGCAACAGGGCGACCACCGGGAACAAAACGGCCACGTAGCCGGAGCGATCGGGGCCGATGCGGCCGAGTAGTGTGAGATAAGCGCCGAAGGCGATCACCGAACCGAACAAGGCAAGGTACAGCAATGAAATGATATAGGGAGCGGAAAAGTCGAAGGCCAGCGGAACCCCTCTAACCAGCGCGATGGCAAAGGTGGCGATGGCGCCATATAGCATGCCGTAGGCATTTGTCTGGATAACGGGCAACGAATTGCGTTGGTTGCGAGCAGCGACTACGTTGCCCAGTGAGGCGGAGAGGGCAGAAACCAGTACGAAGATAAGCCCGAGTAAAGCGCCGTCTGCGAGTTGAAAACCTTCCACTTCGGGGCGAAAGATCAGCACGACTCCCAGGATGCCAATGACCGAACCCAGGACGACGCGGCTGCTGATCGGGATGCCCAGGAATATGGCGCTAAAAATTACATTCATGATAGTCACAACGGTAAATAGAACGGAGACCAAGCCGCTGGCAATGTGAAGCTCCGAATAGTAGACAAGGATGTAATTGGCGGAAAACAACAGCAAGCCTTCAAAGGCGATGAAGAGCTGCTCTTTGATCGAAAAACGCAAGTTAAGACCGCGAAATTTGCTGTAAGCGAAGAGCAAGGCCGAGGCAATGAAGAAGCGATAGGCCACAGATAGCTCCGGAGAAACGTTTAATTGGTAGGTGATCGCAAACCAGGTGGATCCCCAAATCAGGACGGTGATCAGATACAGAAGAACGTTTTCCATGCTAGCTCCTGTTAATTTGGCGAAAACATATTATAGAACAAATATTCAAATTGGTAGACCGTAATATTGGAAGATGCGACCGCTATAATTTAGCCAATGGATAATGCGGAATTGCGAACTGCCCTGTCAAAACACTTTGCACCTGAAGGTTTTACAACTGTTGAGTCCGGCGATCTCGATCTGGAACTAACCAACGGGGCGGAACGCTGGGGGCTGACGCTGTGCGCTGATCGCGAAGAAGGCATGGCCTACCTGGGCGCCTTCGAGGCCGCCATGCAAAGGATGGTCGATGCGCACCAGGCCGGCGACGCTAACTTACGCCTTGGCATCGGCATCGCCTTTGGATCAACGGCGGGCGGCCAGCATCCTTCTTATAGGCGGGCGCTCAAGAAGTATTCGAACTCGATCGTTTTCGAGGATTTGGGATTGCACCTTTTCCTGGTGCACGAAAACGGTGCGGTGATGGAACTGGAGCCTTCGGGGATCAATCTCTTTTTGCGCGATCTGGATCGCTGGATCGCGGCACAAAAAACGTAACCTACGCAGCTATTAATCGAAATACCGGGTGACGTTCGGCCTCTTTGGCAAAGTCTTCCGCTGGCGCTCCTAGAGCGGCATCGAAACAGGGCCAGGTTTTGGCAGTTCTTGAATTCGCAGCATAAGCGTGTATCCGCGTTCGTCCGCGTCAACCAACTACTAAACTACCTAACCAGCAAAGATCTAGCTCGCTATTTGCAGCGCGCCGATCGCCATAAACCCAAAGATGACCACATCCGCCCAAAGATGGATGAACCAGGGCCAGAATAATCCTTTGGTCTCCAGCATGCTGCGTCCCAGGATCCAGCCAAAGAACCCTGTGGCGATCACGCCCAGGTAACCGCCAGGTGCACCATAGAAATGGGCGATGCCGAAGAAGGCGGCTGTCAGCCAAACTGCTTGCCCAGCCCCGAGTACGCGCCGGATCGGCGCCAATAGCGCCGCCCGATAGGTCACTTCTTCGCTGAAGGAGTTCATCGCAGCTAATAGCAGGATCATGGGCAACGCGGGGAACAACGCGCTCAGGTTAGCGAAGTCCAAGGAAGCGCCCGAGAAAAAAATGAGGATGATGAACAAAGCAAGAAACGCGTACAAACCAAGCCGCGGGCCAAGTGCACGCCAATGGCTGGGTTTATCCACACCTACAGCGGGCATTGGTGCGGCGGCTGCGTTCAGGTCGCCAAAATCAAGGAAAAATTCTTTGCGTCGGAACCCAATGATAAATAATGCGATGATCATCGCCAAGGCGACAACCAGCCTGCCCAACTGGATGCTGAACATCTGGAGGAGGAATCCCGTGCCAACAGTCGGGAACCAGGATTGCCACTGAGACGAATCCGCGACCACCTGCCAGGCTCGCTCGGTGAGGAATAGCGCCAGGAACACAAGGAAATATCGCTGCAATTTATTGGCCGGATCCCAGAACAGACTGAGCAGCAAGAAGATGGCAAGGAGCCCCAGTTTGGCGCCATATAACCACACGGGACTGCTTCCGATGATTTCCTGGAACAGTACGTCGGGCAGGATGGAGAGCAACAAAGTGCCGCCCCAGGCGAGGATTTGCATAGGGCTAACATTGATGAGCCGAGTAGCTGCTGATTTCGTGCTCATAGTCTTCCAGTTGCTCATAGTCCTCCAGTAGCGGTGTCAGCGCAAGATGCGGGGCGTCCAGGAGAAGACAAGATGAGCAGCGGGATGATTTTGGTCGAAAATCAACGCGCTTCCAAGTATTTACTTGGGGATTGCTTTCCCTCGTCGCCGCCAGGCGGCTCGCTCGGGACAGGCTCTGGCCTCATTGCATCCGGCCTCCTGGCAAAGACGGGCGATGATCAAGCTGGCTGCGCCAGCGTGCGGCGAGCGACTTCCGCGCCCTTTTCCAGGGCAATGAAATTAGCCGGCAGCAGATCTTGGTGTTTGGCAGGCAAATGGTCCTTCAATGCTTTTTGGATGGCTTCCATCGGCAGCACGCCGGTGGCTTCCACCAGCGCGCCCAACATCACTGCATTCACCAGGCGCTTGTCGCCTAACTCCTCCGCCATTTCGTTGGCAGGCGCCTCAACCACATGCAGATCCTCGCGCGCCACTGCGCGATTGATAAGCGAAGTATTCAATGCCAGCAAACCGCCATTGACGACCAGCGGCTCATATTTGTCCAGCGAGGGAAGGTTAAGGCAGATCACTGCCTGAGGATTGCGTACGTTGGGCGAACCAATGTCTTCATCCGCTACGATCACAGTGCAGTTGGCCGTGCCGCCGCGCATTTCAGGGCCGTAGGAGGGGAACCAGGTCACGTGCTTGCCGCTATCCATGGCGGCGTAGGCCAGCACCTGCCCGGCAAAAAGCACGCCCTGGCCGCCAAATCCCGCGATCACGATTTCAGTTTGCACGCTGCCTCCTAAACCTTCAGAGCCTTAACCGCGTCGGCGACTTTGTAGTCGCCCAGCTCGAAATATGGGATCATCTTTTCTTCCACGAAGCACAACGCCTCGTTAGGCGTCAGGCCCCAGTTGGTAGGGCAGGTGGAAAGCAACTCGACCAGCGAGAAGCCCAGACCCTGCTGCTGTACTTCGAACGCTGTGCGGATGGCTTTCTTGGCCTTGCGAATATTGGTGGCATCGTGCAGGCTGCGACGCACGACATAGCTTGACCCGTCCAGCTTGGCCAGTAACTCCGACATACGGATAGGCATGCCCGTCATCTCAATATCGCGTCCCATCGGGCTGGAGGTGGTCTTCATTCCAGGCAGAGTGGTGGGCGCCATTTGACCGCCGGTCATACCGTAGATGGCATTGTTAATGAAGATGATGGTTATGTTCTCGCCGCGAGCTGCAGCGTGCATGACCTCGGCCATGCCGATCGAGGCCAGGTCGCCGTCGCCCTGATAGGTGAACACTGTGCGATCGGGAAAAACGCGCTTGATGCCGGTCGCCATAGCGGGAGCGCGCCCGTGGGCGGCTTCCACGAAATCTACATCGAAATAGTTGTAAGCAAAGACCGAGCAACCCACTGAGGCCACGCCGATGGCTTTCTCGCGCAAGCCCATCTCGTCCAGCACTTCAGCTACCAGACGCTGTGAGACGCCGTGGGTGCAACCGGGGCAGTAGTGAGTGACAGCATTGGTCAGCGACTTGGGTCGCTGATAAACAACCTGTGCGTTTGCGTTGGTTGAAGTGGTGATCATTGTCAGGTTCGCTCCCTCAGAATCGCCAGGCGTTCCAGCCAGCGCTGGCGGGCATTACCATTTTGATTTGGGATGGGACCGGCGGCTATCCGTCGGATTTCGGCAAGGATTTCATCTGGGAAAGGCACAACGCCACCCAGTCGCCCGTAGAACTCTACAGGCAGCGAGCCTTCCACGGCCAGCTTCACGTCATCCAGCATTTGGCCTGCGTTCATCTCCACGACAAGCATGGCCTCAGAACCCGCGGCAATCTCTTTGAGTTCATTTTCCGGGAATGGGCTCAATGTAATGGGTCGGAACAGGCCAGCTTTGATGCCTTCAGCGCGAGCCTGGCGAACAGCAGTCAGCGCCACGCGGCCTGCGGTGCCGAAGCCAACGACGACAAACTTCGCATCGTCCACGAAATATTGCTTGTAGCGCACCTCGTTTTCGCGGATGGTCATCCAGCGTTCAAGCAGGCGCATGTTGGTGACTTCTTCATCGTCCGGATTCAAGTAGATCGAAGTCAATAACCGACGGGCGCGGCCGGGTTCGCCGGTCACAGCCCAATGCGGAAGATGCTTCTTAAGCTCCATCATTGGCGGCAGCTCGGCAGGTTCCATCATCTGGCCGATGCTGCCATCGAGCAATACAACGGCAATGGTGCGATATCTTTCTGCAAGTTCAAAGGCTAGCACGGTGAGATCGATGGCTTCCTGCACGCTGGCGGGCGCCAACACAATGGGGTGGTAGTCACCATGGCCGCCGCCGTGAACAATTTGGTGATAGTCACCCTGCGCCGGCGCGATATTGCCGAGCCCGGGACCGCCACGCATGACATCCACCAGCACCATGGGGACTTCAGTGCCGGCGATATAAGACAAGCCCTCCATCATCAGGCTCACGCCTGGGCTGGATGAAGTGGTCAGGACGCGTTTGCCAGTGCATGCCGCGCCGTATACCATGTTGATGGCGGCGACTTCGGATTCGGCTTGCACGAATGTGCGTTTCAGCTCCGGCATGCGGGCGGCCATATGCTCCAGCAATTCAGTTTGCGGAGTGATGGGATAGCCGAAGTAAGCTTCTACTCCGGCGCGTATTGCGGCTTCTCCGATTGCGTTGTTGCCTTTGAGTAATTCTTTTGCCATGCTCGCTCCTAAGCTGCAGCGGCGACTGGTCGCGGTTCGACTTGCCGGTAAATGGTCAGCGCAGCCTCGGGGCAGACGACGGCGCAGATGGCGCAGCCGGTGCAGCCCTCGGCGTGCAGATGCACAGGGTGGTAGCCCTTGCGCGTGAGGCGCGTTTTGTCGAGGCTCATCACATCTTGCGGGCAGGCTTCCACACACAGCTCGCAACCTTTGCATTGCAGTTCGTCGACTTCGATCCAACCTTTGGCGGGCATGTGTATTGCGCTCCGTTTTCAAATGGTTTGAGGATTAGGGTTAAGCTCTAGGCTATAAGCAATAGGCTAAATCAATGGACCGCATTGCTGCTCCCACAATTCAGTCCAGGAAGTCAACGCAGGGAGCAGATTTTCCTGCGTCACAACCAAAGTTTTAATGCTGTGATCGCAGTCGTATATTTTGAAGACGACTTCAGGGCGTTGTGTGTCGAGTGTGCTCAACCAGCAGGTCGCATGGGGGAAATCGTTCTGCACCAGGTGATTTGCAAAACAGGTATCGCAGGAGGAGTCCCTGCGATTACACAGGTTGCGATCCAGGATGACCTGCATGGCGACCTCCTCCGATAGATGCACAGACGAGCTTTTCAGGCAGCGGCAGGGCCTGCCTGCTGTTCCCACAACAGCAGCCAGGAGTCAATGGCTTCGGCGCGGTTCTTGGGAGTGACGGTAAGGGTCTTGAGGCTTCCGTCGCGGTCGGTGATGGAGAACTCAATGACTTCGCGGCCATCATCTTCCACGCGTAACCCGCAATCGGCTGCGTCGAAGTTCTCTTGCTCCAAGCGGTGCGAGAAGCAGGATTCACAAGCTGCCTGCCAGCGGGTACAGAATCTGCGGTCTAGGGTAACTTTCATGGCTAAGCCTCCTTTTAAAAGGCGGTTTGATCCCAGTTTAGGGCGGCGTATGGACGGCTATTAGGGCTATATGCCCCTAATCTGTCGGGTCATGCCACCCATTTACCCCTGCGGGACAAATGTCTCCCCAGATGGGGGTCAAAACGACCTAAAACGTATCTGCATATTCAGATACCTTAGCCCCGGAGCTGGGCAGGGATGCCCGTTTACATTCGTCTCATTGGAGGAGACATGGGTCAATCAGACTCGCTTATTTCTCGCCGCGACTTCCTCAAGCTGGCCGGCGTCGCCGGGGGTGCGTTGGGCCTCTCGGCCTGCGCTCCCACCGTGGCCGCGCCCACGCCTACCATAGAGGGCATGGGCCAGACCGGTGGCGGCAGCGCGGAGGAAATGGACGCCATGCATGAGGCCGGCGTCAAGACTTTCCTGGAAAATATCGGCAAAGACAAGACCTTTTGGGGAACGCGATTGAAACCGCGGACCGAGGATGGTTTCCAAATCTTCGAACTCACCTGCCAGAGTGTGCAGTGGGAAACCAAACCCGGCGAGGCCGTGGAAGCGATGGCCTACAACGGCATCGTACCCGGACCCGAGATCCGAGTGCTGGAGGGGGAGAAGGTCAGGGTGGTAGTGACCAACGAAATGAGCGAATCCACCAGTGTTCACTGGCACGGGGTACTGCTGCCTAACGAAATGGACGGCGTCCCTTTCATTACCCAGCCGCCCATCAAGCCGGGAGGGACCTTTACCTATGAGTTCGCTGCCAGGAATCCCGGCACCCACATTTATCATTCCCATCACAACGCGGCGGAGCAGGTCACCAAAGGATTGTTCGGCGCGTTCATCATCGAGCCCAGCGATGTGGAAACGCAGCCAGAGTACGACGCCGAGTACACACTTACATTGAATGACACCGCCATTGGCCTCACGATCAACGGCAAGTCTTTTCCTTACACGCAACCTATCCTTGCCAAGGTCGGCGATCGTATACGAATCCGCTACCTGAACGAAGGGCTGCTCATTCACCCTATGCACTTGCACGGACTGGTGCAGGAAGTGTGGGCCAAGGATGGCTGGTGGCTGCCACAACCTTACAAATGCGACACGTTAAATATTGCGCCTGGCGAACGTTATGATGTGATCGTAAATTGCGACGCCCCTGGCGCGTGGGCTTTCCACTGCCATATCCTCACCCACGCCGAATCTTCTCACGGCATGTTCGGCATGGTGACGGCTGTAGTGGTTTCGTAGATCCTACGAGGATATCAAAAACAGCGCTTTATTTGAAGCGCTGTTTTTATTTAAGTTACAACTTCATAGTGATGGACAAATGGTTCTTTTTCGATAAGGAATTCTTCGTCCTCTGGGTAGTAACGCGCCCTCTCGATTTGGTCTCCAGCAAATCGTCGAATGGCTTCCTTTGATTCCCAGAAAGTCAGGGCAATGAAATGCATCCTGTTGCCTTCCGGCCGTTTTAGGATATAGGCGCCCAGGTTGCCTTCCGTTGCCTTGTAATCGGGCAGCCCGGTGCGGTGGAGGTAATCCGTATACTCGTCAGCTTTTTCTACCGGAGTCATTCCATGCCAAATTCGTGCGATCACAACACTCCTTTCCTCCCCAGTTCCTCTGCACCCGTGTTCCCACGCTTAATCTTTCAGCCATGCTTTGATCTGCTTTGGAGTCCAGGCGTTGATGACATCGGGAGCGGTGACCCAGCCGCGGCGCGCGGTGGCTACGCCGAAAGCGATGAAATCCATGTGATCGGGGTGGTGCGCGTCGGTGTTGACCGACAATTTTATCCCCATATCGATCGCGCGCCGCGCCTGCACATCGTCCAAGTCAAGGCGGCGCGGGTTGGCGTTGATCTCCAGAGCGGTGCCGGTTTCGGCAGCTGCTTTGAGCACAGCGTCCCAATCCAGATCCGCGCCTTCGCGGTCGGGCAACATGCGGTTGCTCGGGTGGCCGATAATGTCTACGTGCGGGTTGCGCATGGCGGCGATGACCCGCTCGGTGACCTGGGCGCGCGGCTGGCGGATGCTGACGTGCAGCGAGGCTATAACGATGTCCAGCCATTCCAGAACATCGTCCGGGTAATCCAGTTTGCCATCGGCTTTGATCTCCACCTCCACGCCGTGCAGAATGAGCAAAGAGTCGCCCAACTTCTTGCGCAGCTTTTCGATCTCCTTGCGCTGCTCGCGCAGCCTTTCGATCGAGAGTCCATTGACCAAGCCGATGCTGGGTGAGTGATCGGTGATCGCCAGTGTTTTGTAGCCGCGGTTTTTGGCGGCCTTGGCTAATTCCGCAATGCTGGTTTGCCCATCGCTCCAGGTGGAATGGCAATGCAGGTCGGCGCGAATATTCTTCACCTCAATCAACTTTGGCAGAACCCCATTGAGTGCAGCCTGGATCTCGCCGCTGTCCTCGCGAATTTCTGGTGGGATCCAGGGCATTCCTAGTTCGTGGTAGACCTCGGCCTCGGTGGCACAAAGTAGCTCTGTACCATCTTTTCGTAGAAACGACTGGTCCGACAGCGAAAGGTCTTTGTCCAGCGCCATCTCGCGCAGGCGCACATTGTGCTCTTTTGAGCCGGTGGCATATTGCAGTGCAGTGCCAAAGCGTTCCGGCTGGTGAACCCAGATCTGGGCGCGCATGCCGTTGTGGAATTCCACGCCGGCCTTCACGGTCCCCTGCCCGGTGACACGCGCCACGTTGGGGGCGGCCGCGAAGGCCGCGATGACCGTTTCGGGATTCCTGGCCGCCACGAGCAAGTCGATATCGCCCACGGTGTGGCGCATACGGCGCAGGCTGCCAGCCAACTCGGCGGCCTTCACGCCGGGCATTTTGCGCACGCTGGCTCGCAATTCCTCGGCGAAAGGCAGCACGGTGCCCAGTGGCAGCCGCCCGCTGCGGCGGCTGAGCGCTTCAATGCCGGCAAGGATCTTGGCTTCGGATTTTTCGCCCATGCCCGGTAAATCGCGCAGCTTTTGCTGCTGGGCAGCTTCCTTTAATTGGTCGATTGTGAGGATGCCCAGTTCTCGGTAGAACATTCCCACCTTCTTAGGTCCCAGGTCTGGGATTTGGAGCAGAGCGGCTAACTCGGCTGGAACTTCTTTCTTGACCTTTTCTAAATATTCGAGCTTGCCAGTTTGCAATAGTTCGTCGATCTTTTCAGCGATAGCTTTGCCAACACCGGGAATTTCCATAAGAGCTTTTTGCCCGCCTTCTTTCCAAATGTCATTCACGTCCCGCCCTAATCCCGAGAGGCTCTCGGCTGCTTTGCGATAAGCAAGCGTCTTGTACACGATTTCCCCTTTGATTTCCAACAGATCGCCAACCAAGGCAAAGACATCCGCCAATTCTTGATTGGTCATGCCGCGATTATAAACGCGGCAATTTGTGCTTGGTTAAGCGACATCGCTTATAGTTAATGCTGGATCGAAGAGGAAAACGCAATGACCACTGAAAATTTGCCAGCCAGGAAACGCATCGCCCTGGTTGCCCACGATGGCCGCAAGGCCGACTTGGTCGAATGGGTGAAGCACAACCGTGATGAGCTTGCACGCCACGAGTTGTATGGAACGGGAGGAACTGGCGCCCTTATTGCTTCGGAAACTGGTCTGACTGTGAATCGATTCATGAGCGGCCCGTTGGGCGGCGACCAGCAGATCGGGGCGGCCATCGCTACTCGCGAGCTAGATATGCTTGTTTTCTTTTGGGACCCGCTGGAACCGCAGCCGCATGACCCCGACGTGAAGGCGCTGCTGCGCCTGGCAGTGCTGCACAATATTCCTACGGCGTCCAATCGGGCGACTGCGGATTTCCTGATCACCTCATCACTGATGGATAAAGAATACAGCCGACGCATGCCGGATTTCAAACGTCGTTTGCGAAGGGAACGCGAAGACGAAGATTGATTTAGCGAAATGATTACCATGGAGACACGGAAGCACGGAGATTTTAATTATTAATAAACCTCCGTGTCTCAGTGTCTCCGTGGTTGATTTTCGTTATTTTCGGAGACAAATGTGAAAAACAACTCCATCACCCTAATCGACGGAATCCGCGTCGGCCACGCGCAAGATTACGAAGCCATCACCGGCTGTACGGTCGTACTGTGTGAAAAAGGAGCCGTGGCCGGTGTGGACCAACGCGGCGGCGCGCCAGGCACGCGGGAAACCGACGCACTGCAAACCGTCCACTTGGTGGACAAGGTGCATGCGATTATGTTGGCTGGCGGCTCGGCTTTCGGCCTCGATGCTGCGAGCGGGGCGGTGCGCTATTTGGAAGAAAAGAAAGTTGGCTTCGATGTGGGTGTGGCGCGTGTGCCCATTGTGCCCGCCGCGATCCTGTTCGATTTGGGCATTGGTTCAAGTAAGCGGCGCCCAGATGCGGAGATGGGCTACCAGGCTTGCCTCAACGCCAGCAAGTCACCGCCCGCTGAAGGTAGCGTGGGTGCGGGAACCGGCGCCACGGTGGGGAAAATCCTGGGGGTCGGTCAAGCGATGAAAGGCGGAATAGGCAGCGCCGCCATCGATATCGGCGCCGGGGTGCAGGTGGGCGCCATGATGGCGGTGAACGTTTTTGGGGATGTCGTCGATCCCGATACAGGTGAAATCATCGCAGGAGCAAGGAGCAAGAAGAAGGGAAAAACGCCTTTGGCTGACTCCATGAAGGTGATGAGGCGACTTGCCAAGAAAGGAATCCTTGCTTTTGCCCGCGGCAACACCGTGATTGGGGTCGTTGCCACGAACGCCAAATTCAATAAAGAAGAGGCCACCAAGGTTGCGCGCATGGCCATGAATGGCATCGCTCGCACCATTCGACCGGCCAATACCATGCTGGATGGGGACACTTTATTTGCGCTGGCCACTGGCAAACGCAAGGCCGATGTCAACATCGTGGGGGCTTACGCAGCCGAGGTAGTGGCGCTCGCTGTGGTGCGGGCGGTGCGGACTGCCAAGGGTGCAGGCGGAATTCCGGGCATTCGAGACTTGTAAACCAAGAATACCTTGTATTCCAAGAAACTTTATGCTACCTTGGGGTTAATGTAAGCAGCAATTCTATTTCTGTCTTTTTTTCAAAGGAGAGAGCTATGTCATTAATGGATCGAATTGTTGGGGCCTTCATGTTCAAACGTGAAGTGTATGCCGATGTGAAGAAAGACACCACCTTCACTCCAACGGCCTGGGGGATCGTGGTTGGCGTCAACCTAATCAACCAACTGGTCAGTTTCCTCATCGCCGGTGCCGTAGCCACGGCAACATTGGGCGCTCTTGGGGGCCTTGGTGACTTTGGCGGCGCTGCGGCTGTAACCGGAGGGTCGCTGGTCGGCGCGATCGTCGCGGTAGTAATTGGCGTCGTCGCCTTCGCCGTGGGCGCCTATGTAATCATGTTCGTGGCGAATTCCATGTTCCAGGCGAAAGCTAACTTCGATGAGATCGTCCGCACGGTTGGCCTGGCCTCTGTATGGCAACTTGTCGGCGTGCTGGGAATTCTCATTCTCATTAGCCCCGCCTTCATCTGCCTCAGCGGCGTCCTTGGTTTAGCGGCTGCGGTCCTCGGCGCCGTCTCAGCGGCCATTGCGGTCAAGGAAGCTCTTGGCCTTGATTGGACTCAGACGATCATCACCATCGTCATTGCCTGGGTCGCTATTTTCGTGGTTTCCGCCATCCTGGGCTCCGTGGTGGCAGGCTTCACCTTCATGAGCGCTTTCTAATTCGAATCTTGATCCATGAAAAGAGACGCGCAGAGCGTCTCTTTTTGTTACCTATTGTATTACCGGGATCTAACGCGGCAGTAGCTTTTTTGAGCGATGCTGGGTTTATAATGGAAAGGAACCACAATTCGCTCTTCTAGTAAAGGAGATTCAAATGGCTAGCAATTCCGTTACAAGCGACGATAAACTTTGGGCAGCATTAGCTTGGGTCTTTACGCCACTCGTGCCCATTATCCTCATGCTTATCGAGGATAAGAAAAATCGTCCATTTATCAAAGAGCACTATATGCAAGCCTTGGTTTGGGGCGTCGTCGTGATCGTCGCTTGGTTCGTCCTAACCACAATCACCCTTGGTTTCTTTGTTTGCATCGGGTGGTTGATTTGGATCCCGCAGCTGTACTGGGCTTTCCAAGCGTTCAACGGTAAATCAGTGAACATCCCGGTCCTCACAGATTTTGTGAAGAAACAAGGCTGGGCATAGCCCATCATCGTTATCAACACAAGAAAGAGACGCGCAGTGCGCGTCTCTTTTGATTCGGCGAATTATTTCTGTTTATTCACTTTTTTGTTGGTTTCAACAACTTTTGCAGTTCTTCAGCCAACTGCGATTTCGGCACCACCTTGTCGGCGCCGGCGTGTCGGGCGGCCGCCAACCGCCGCGGGTTCATGTGCGAGCCAAAAGCCAACCAAAGGATGGATGCCGTCTGCGGGTCGGCTTTCGCAGCCGGCAGCCAATCCGGCCAGGGCAGGGCGGAGTGGAGATCGAGCACGATAAGTTGAGGTTTCTTACTTCGCAAGATTTCAATGAATTCATTTGCCAGCTTGTATTCGGACAAAGTCGTAAATTCAAGTCCGGCCGCCTTGGCAGCCTCCTGAACACGACCGACAAAAAACAGATCGGAGATCAATCCCAGGATCATTCCGAGACCTCTATCTCGCCGGGTGCCGCTCCAACCACCCATGTATGCAACCCATCCAGTGAGCGGTTCCCGCCTGAATAGTCAACTATGAACACCCCAGACATCACAGGGTAATCCTCAAGGGACGTGAGCGCCCCTGTCACTGCTTCCGGGCTCAGCGCCGCATGGCCAACTTCGAGTATTGCGTCTTCCAAAGCGTGCTGCGCCAATGCTGCAGCGCCCGCCATTTGGATGTAACCCCAGTCGTTCATCCCCTCGCCGGCGCCCAACTCGCCCGCCAATTGGATACCCGGATTCTCGGCTTCGGACCACCAAGCCCAGGTTGAAGTCAGGTAGAGACCTTCCGCGTTAACTGGATCGACCAGGTATTCAAAGAATTGCGTGTCATAGGCGGGCGCCGGTGCGCCGACTACATAGCGCTGGCGCAAGCCAAGCTGTTGGAGGGCGTTCAGCAGCGCCGCCAGCCCAAAACCGCGCGTGTTTGTGTAGATAACGTTGGCGTTGGCATCGCGCAAACTGTAAATCAAGTCGAATACATTGGCGTTCAACTCTGCGGGCAGTTCCGCCTGGTAAACAATCTGGATCCCAAGGTCGGCCAGATCGGTAAGAAATTCCTCGCTGGTCAGCGGTCCGCTGAATTCAGGCGGCCAGGAAATCAAGGCCAGCCGGATTTCGTTGCCGGCGCCCGCAGGTTTGCGCTCGTTCCAATTGGCGATCAAATCTTCAATGAAGAAGCCTAAGTGTTGTTGAGGTGTTGCGTCCACACCAAAGACAAACCCGCTGCGTTCGGCAAAGTCGCCGGGCCCCAGCACAGGGATTTCTTGTTCGTTTAGGGTCTCGCGCAGCGCTGCCTCAGTGTGTGGATCGCAGATCAGGATCAGCGGACCCTCGCCTAATTCTCGAATGGTGCGCGCCAGCGCTTGCCGGGCTTCGTCAGGTGATCCCTTCGTATCTATTACCTGCAAATCCACCTCCGCACCGAAGATGCCGCCGTTTGCGTTGATGGTGTCCGCCGCGTCCTCCAGCGCCATGACACGGCCCGCATTGCCACTCGCCAGAATGCTGGACTGGTCGCAGAGCGCCGGCACGCTAATGGTCTCGCCCGAAAGGTCGGGGATATTCTCTGGTGTGGGGGACGCCGTGGCCGTGCCAGTCGCGACCCCGGCAGTCTCAATGATTGGCAGCACTGTTTGCCCGGGCAGGGGCAGGCTGCCGTTTCCGACAGGCTGGGTAGCCGCCAACGGGCTGCAAGCTGAAAGAAACAAGATGAACGCAACCCAAACAAGAAACCTTGCGAAGGCTGACCTTGAAATCAGATCGTTCTGCAAGTCCAACCTTCGCAAGGTTATTACTAACCCAGGTTGGCGTAGAGCTTGTCGGTCTTGGCCGCCATGATGAAATCGTTCTGGTGCAGACCCTTGATCTTGTGCGTCCACCAGGTGACGGTGACCTTTCCCCAGGTTGTAACGATAACTGGATGATGGCCTTGTTCTTCTGCCAGTTCGCCGACTTTTTGAGTGAAGGTCAGCGCCTCGGCAAAGTTTTTGAACTTGAACTCACGCTGCAACCGGGGGACGTTCTTGACCTCCACCACATCCCAATCGGGAACCTGGGGGTGCATCTCCTCAATTTGGCCGCGGGTGTACGGCGGCTCATCCCCTCTGCAGGGAACGCAGGTCTTGTCGGTAAGGTGTTCCATGGCGCTCATAGGCAATAGGACGAACGAACACTATGATTATAATGTCACAAATTTCAAGATCGTGCCGGTACCAGCCCACCCGGCTTGTCAAAACTAGGATCCCAAAATCCATCCTTTTGAAAAAAGCGATGGATTTTAGGTAAAGAACGCCTGCCGTTCTTTTTTCATTGCATTGAAAGGATGAATCATGGCCAAACAATCTCGACAATTAATCCCCGCCACCGCAGTCATCGTCGTTGCTACTTATGTCGCCGCCCAAATGCTTTCCGATATTGCCAGCCTGAAGATCGGTCTCGTGGCGGGTCTGGCGGTCGACATGGGCACCTTTGTCTATCCCATTACATTTACATTGCGCGATGTCGTGCATAAGGTGCTGGGTCGCCATAACGCTCGCGTGCTGATCGTCAGCGCAGGTGTGATCAACGTGATCATGGCGGCCTACCTGGTCTGGACTGCTGGATTTCCCAGCGATCCGGGCTGGGGGCTGGGCGCCGAGTTTAGCGCCGTCTTTGGCCTGGTCTGGCGCATCGTACTCGCATCCATCGCAGCCGAAGTTGTTGCTGAACTGATGGACACCGAGATCTATCACCTGGTGGTCACTCGCATCACTCGCCGTTACCAGTGGTTGCGCGTCCTGATAAGCAACAGCATTAGTGTTCCGGTGGACAATCTGATTTTCTCCATCGGCGCCTTTGGCGGCGTGCTGCCCTGGGAATCGGTGTGGGGAATCTTTATCGTGAATCTGCTGGTTAAGTATGGAGTGACACTGGTTAGCATGCCGTTGATCTATATCGTGCCGGATAAGCGGATAGACGAATAGGCTTTTGATTATCGGATTACCTGATTAATCGATTAATCTTTTAATCGGTCAATCGCGCGCGGTTTCCGGTCGCTTTGTGTAATCAAGGTAGAATGCCGCCTGATGAACTTCCAGCATAAATCCGGGATCTTGATGCATATCACCAGTCTTCCGAGCCCTTACGGGATCGGCGACCTGGGGCAGGGCGCGTATGACTGGCTGGATTTCATGGCCGCGACGGGATGCAAATGGTGGCAAGTTCTGCCATTGGGTCCAACAGGATATGGGGACTCTCCTTATCAATCCTTATCTTCTTTCGCGGGCAATCCGGTGATGGTTAGCCCCGAGCTGCTGTATGAAGATGGCTTGATCGATAAAGAGCACCTCGAAAACCGCCCTAACTTCCTTTCCGATCATGTGGATTTCTCCACTGTGATCGAATACAAGCGCGGCCTTTTTCAAGTAGGGTTCATGCGCTTGAGCGAATTGCCGCAATTGCGTGCTGAGTTTGATGAATTCCGCGGCAAGAATGAAAAATGGCTGGAAGGTTTCAGTTTGTTTATGACAATAAAGCAGCAGCAAGAGTTGCGCGCTTGGACGACCTGGCCGGGCGACTTGCGCGATCGCGGTCCTGAGGCAATGAAGAAAGCTCGACAACAGTTCGCTTCCACGCAATCCTATTTCGCCTTCCAGCAGTTCCTGTTTTTCCGCCAGTGGGCGCGGCTGCGCCAGCGCATGGCGGAATTGGATATAAAACTGATCGGCGATCTGCCCATTTACGCCGCGAACGACAGCGCCGACGTCTGGGTCAACCGCCACCTCTTCGAAATGGATGTGCATGGTAGGCCGTATCGCGTCGCTGGTGTGCCGCCAGACATGTTCTCCGCCACCGGGCAACTTTGGGGCAACCCGCTGTATCGCTGGGACGTGATGAAGAAGCACGGCTACGCCTGGTGGCTGGAGCGCCTGCGCGCCAACTTGGATTTGGTGGATGTGTTACGCTTGGACCACTTCCGCGGGTTCGCCGACTACTATGCTGTGCCGGCCTCAGAACCAACCGCGGAAAACGGCAAGTGGGAGCTCGGCCCCGGCGCCGACTTCCTGCAGACCGTGCGCGACAAGCTGGGCGTGTTGCCGCTGATCGCCGAAGAGTTAGGCGGGGAAAGCTCGCCGTTGGTCATCAGGCTCCGTGATGACTTTGAACTGCCGGGGATGAAAGTGTTCCAGTTCGGTTTCGACGATGGGCGCGAACACCAGTTCCTCCCCCACAACTACCCCGAACGTTGCGTGGCCTACACCGGTACGCATGACAACGACACTGCCATGGGGTGGTTTGCCAGCGCTCCGGTAGCCGAGCGCAAATTTAGTCTAGAATACCTGGGCAGCGATGGTGAGCACTTTGCCTGGGACATGATCAATAGGCTTTGGGATTCACGAGCCACCCTGGTGGTAGCGCCGCTGCAGGATTTCCTGGAGCTGGGCACGGAAGCGCGCATGAACTACCCCGGCCGCCCGCTGGGCAACTGGGGCTGGCAGGTGGAGGCCGAGGCCCTGACGGATGAGTTGGCGGGGAGAATTGCGAAACTTAATTCTGAGGCAGGCCGATCCGCATAGAGTGGCAAGGATCCCGTCAATCTGTCCTTGCGTGGAGCATTGCGATGCTGAGCAGCGCAAGCGGACGAAGCAATCTCGAATCACTGGGATTATTTTTGAAGATGCCAATCGTAGACTGGCGAACCGCAGTGGGTCAATTACGGATTTCCGCCATTTTCTCTTTTGCAAGGAATCTTAGTGCGGCTTCCGTCCGGCATCTAACACTCAACTTTGCATATATATGTTGCAAATGTTTTTCGACGGTGTTTTCCGAAATTCCCAGTTGATAGGCGATGGCTTTATTGTGTTTTCCCTTGGCACCC
>DATDRZ010000071.1:0-10310 GCA_035291465.1 Anaerolineales bacterium | reverse complement strand
AATGGCGCCAATATCGTCGTTGTCAACCTTGTGCGCCCCGGCGATCCCTGGGAGGGCATTTCCACCAACGAAGACATCGCCGGCGTTGCGCGCAAGTTCCTGGAGACGATTGAGTAGAGGGACTTACACCTGGGTTCAATTATCTGGTAATTCGCCAAACATCTAAGAGCACGTAAGCTGCGCACCGAATGCGCAGCTTACGTGGCCGCGTCCTCACTCGCTGGCGGGCGAGCAATTGTTCGCGTATTCCTCCGCATCGCTCACCTGGTCGAGCTGGTAAGCATAATAGCTGTGATCCTCTAGCAGGGGGAGCGCACCCCCGAAATATTCATTGTAGATTATGCGAATAGCATTGATAGGCGTCACATTCGGGTAGAGCTCCGACTTCGCCTTGTCGCTTACAAAAAAAGCGGCCAAAATTTCCATGCGCGCCTCGCGTGTAATCGTCTTGCCATCGGGGGCGGGTCCATGATCCCCGATGATAATGATCACTGGGCTTGGATCGGACTTCTCCAGAATGGTCGCCAAAACGCTTGGCAGGCGGCCATCGATAAATGCCGTGTTATTCGCATAGCCTTGAATTGGGTCGGACGTGGGCTGGTAAACCCCATCGGGCGAGAAAATGAACGGGCTGTGGGGAACCATGATGTGAGCGAAGACGAATTTTCGCCCTGGAAGGAAAGGCAGTTCCTCGAGTTTCGATAGAATGTAGTTCGTTTGGGCAAAGTGCTCGCGGTTCTCCCAATCCTTCAGCGTATCCCGGTCGAAACCTGGGATCAGTTCCGTGTCCAGAAGGAAGCGCAGGAAAGTGGAATCGATCATGACTTCCTCAAATTCATTGATCCCGCCCCGGAGATCGAATTCTCCCAGAAGAAGTTGGTTCCTCGCCAGGCGCACGTCCTCGTTGAGGTTGAAGTGGCCGCGCGCCCTGTTTTCAAAGGTGATGGTGGTGTAACCCCGAGCTTTGAGAGCCTGGTTCAGCAAACTGGTCTCCAGCGGGGGAAGCACCCCTTGTCCCTCTCCGATAATCTCATCGATGTAACTGGCATACATGGCCGAAGAGAGAGAAAGTTTGGTAGAGGCATAGTTGCTTTGAGCGCACTCGGCAACGTAAAACCCCATCTTTTGCAGTTCATTCACGAACTGGCTGTTATCGTAGCCAAAAATGCCTCGCAGTACATCCGAGCGGCCATGTGCATCCAAAAGAATGAAGTAGACATCCGGCAGTTCCTCTCCTGCCTGGCCGGGATTTTCGCTTGCGCTGTTTTTCGCTGCCGCTGCCGCAGCCTCGAATTGGCGCAGGTCGTATCGCAAAGTGGTGAACATAGCCATAGAAAGCAACACGATGCTGGTAACGGCAAGGAAGGAAGACGCGCCGCCAACCCGTTCTTCTCTCCTCAATATCAGACCAAGGATCCCTGCCAGGAGAAGGGTATAGCCTCCTACGAGATAACTGTGGCGGATTGGCGTCGATGTGAAAGTATTGAAAGAAGCATAGACATGGCCGTAGGTCAGAAAAGAGATCACTAGGATCGAGGAAATGAGAGCGGCTTTTTCAATATGGCGGAACAAGAGAAAGGCAGCGGCTTGTATCAACAACGTTGCCAGCGTGACCAGGAGAGCGGCACGAAGAATTGTGGCCAAGTCCGTATATTGAAGATTGTTATTGCGCAGTGCCAGCACAGGAAATAAGGCCAGCAGAGTTGGATAGGTAAGGGTGATGGCCGTCGGAAATCTGTTATTCATGATTGGGAAAGTGGCTGGATTTCAACTCTTGGGTATTATGAGCCGCCAGTATAGCACCCGCAAGCATTCTGACGTCCCGGAGGCTTCATAAGTCGTCGGTACAAAAAAGTGAGAGGTAGCGGTTAACTGCCTCTCACTTTTTTTGTTACAGTGAGTGAGGGTATTTGTCTTACATCCCAAACAAACCGGCAATTGCCCCGCTTCCCAAAATTCCCGCTGCCATCAGGAAGCCAGAGATCGCGTGCAGCTTGATGGTCGCCACGTTGGCGCGCACCAGGCTGCGTTCAGCGTATTCCTTCAGGATCACGCGGCTCGCCTGATATGCCAGCGGCACGCCGCCCAATATCAGCAGCGCGCCGATGGGGAACGTGCCGGTTTGCAGAGTCCAGTAAATTGCCAATCCGAAGGCCGTCAACATTAGCAGAACGTATCCCCAGGCAGATCGAGCTCTGCCGAGCACCACTACCAGATTGTTCTTGCCCGTTGCTTTGTCGGATTCCAGATCGGGAAACTGATTGATCCACAAGATCGCAATGGTCAACAAGCCGATGGGAACACCGGCCAGGAAGTCGGCCAGCGTCACGCGGCCGGTCAGCGCGTACACGGTCCCGGCAACTGCCAGCGGCCCGAAGTTCAGTCCTATCGCCAACTCTCCCAGCCCGCTACGGGCGGCCAGGCGCAGCGGCGGCGCCGTGTAGAAGAAAGCACAGAACGCGCCAATAGCGCCGAAGGCCAGCACACCCCAGCCGCTTTGCGCTGCCAGCATTACACCGAGCACAGTCGAGATTGCGAGCGCGATACTCGCCACTGTGAACAGGCTGCGCTCAGTAACCAGCCCTAATTCGATTGAGCGGCTTCCACCTGAGTAGGGCAGGAAGTAGTCGTTGTTGGCTTGATCAGTACCGCTCTTCCAGTCAAAGTAATCATTGAAAGTGTTGGCGGCTACATGCAATGTGATTCCCGCGAAAAGAACCGTGGCGAAAATTCCCCACGGGAATGGCGTTGCCAAACCGAGCGTGGCGACCCACGCCGCACCGATGAGCATAGGCACGATGATCGCGGTGAGGAAAGGCGCTCGAGTGATAACCAGCCAGGTGAAGATCTTGGTCATAAGGCTCACGTTTGGCATTACTTCTTTTGGATCCACGCTTTCCAACTCCTCAGTAACGCCGCAGAAGCCGGACATCTTGCCATCTTTGAATGTCGGGGTAATACGGATCTCGGCTGCGAACGGGTCGCCATTCTTCCTCAGAAAAACAGTGCGCCCCTTGAATTCTCCCTGCGTAGCCGCAATCCCCAGCCACTTGGGCACATGCTCAAGCACAACTTGCCCCGGCGAGAAAAGCGAGACGCGTTTCTTGCCGAGCACCTCATCCTTGGTGTACCCGAACATTTTCTCCGAGCCGTCGCCGAAAGTTTCGATGCGGCCCTCCATGTCGCAGGTAATGACGCTTTTCTCTAAAGTCTTGGCCATGGCGAACTCCTTTTTATTTCTCCGTCATTGCGACGAATCAATCTCCAACCAATTTGGGGACCGACTCGTTTTGTACAGAGTGGCGGATTAGTGTAAATCCTTGTTTGTAATTAAACGCTGCCGAAAGCAACCCGTTGCTCTAGCGACCAGGTTATTGTGCAATCTATCACAAGATAGCATCTTTTGGTGCATATGTCAATCTCAGAAACAAAATACGGAGATTTCGCTCCGTCTTTTTGCATAACTTGGGTTGCTAATCGTCTATTTGATTTACGGACCCCAATCCATCCACTTGCTGACGAACTTGCGGCGACCCGTGGTAATTCACGGAACCCGCACCGTCGATCTCAACGGTCAGCTCCTGGGCGACGCGTAGATCTGCCGACCCGAGTCCGCTGATGTGAACCTCAGCAGTCTGCGCGCTGAGAGCCTCTGCGTCCAGGCTGCCCAGCCCGTCAAGCCTTACATTCAGGCTCTCGACGCTGCCGCTGGCTTGCACGCTGCCCGCGCCATCTAGGCGCAACTCCAACTCAACAGCCCTCAGGTCTGTAAGTTCCAGGCTGCCCGCGCCTTCAAGCTTGATTTCGAGATGATCAACGTCGAGTTCCGTGATGCTAGCGGAACCCGCGCTATGCAGAGAGAATTGGCGCAGGTCCGCAACTGTGATCACGATCTCCACTGTTTGGCTGGCGTTCACTCTCCGGTTCCGGTTGGGCTCGTTGCTGCGAATGGTGAGAGTGCCACCGTTGACTTCTGTGCTCAACTGTGGCAGCAGATTATCGTCCGCCGTCACCGTTATCGACTCCTCGTCGTCTTGCCGGATGGTTACGTTGGCAGGGTAGCGAATATCGATTGACGTAAATCCATTGACTGGCCGTGTCTCTGTTTCAATCACGCGGGAGCCTGCGACCGAGCCGTTGATGTCGAAATCAAATCCCCAGCCAGGTCTCGCAGTCCATCCGAGCTGCGGTGCGTATATCACCGCCAACACGGCGCCCAACACGACCAGGGTTGAGACTGCGATTCCGGCTTCGGACCAATACTGCCGCAGGATCAAGCCCAATCCTGCGCCGATCAGGAAGATCGGCCATATATGGGCTAATGCCCATAGATTGCTGGAGGGAATATACCCAAGGTTGACTAGCAGCCAAAGAATTCCGGCGCCGATCAGCATCATGGGGAAAAACAAAGAGCGATTTCCGTTCATTTCTTGCTCCTACTATTCTTGGGAGTTTCCACTTCTTCGGGTTCGCTTGGTTTCCACGAAAATCCGCGCGAACGAGTTAAGATGAGATAGCCACCCAACACGATCAAGGCTATTGGGAAGAAGAGGCGCGCCGCAGTGGATGTCTGAAAGATCATTTCAAAGAAAGCTCCGAATGCCACGAAGAGAATGAGGCCGATGCCTAACACCCGCTTCCCTGCGTTGCGCTGGCCTTCACTGCCTGACCACCATCCTGCGAGGTAAATGCCGGCGCCCACTGACATCACGATCACGGTCCATGCGTAAGCCCAGGATTCCCAGTGACCGGTGATGTTCTGGACGAACATCAGCAGGCCAATTCCCGAGAAGATTGCCCCTGGGATGGCTAGCCCGCCTCCAGATCGTCCCGAGGCGAACATGCCGGCAAAGAAGATGATGCCGATGCCGATAATGATAAGCGGCCAAAAGGTGCCCCAAAAGTTGAACCCTCGGAATAGCTGCGAGGCCAGGGCCAACAGACCGAACGCGGTCAGTATCACGCCAGCGGTCAGTGATCCAATATTACGGTTACGAGTTGACAAAGTTACCTCCTTTCTTGGATCTGTTTGTCTTCCAGATATACGAATTACTGCAGAAAAGGTCGCATGCTTACGAGAGTAAACAAGTACACAGGTACGCTAGTAGACAAGGCCTTGTTTCCTTGTCTCCTTGTTTCCTTTCACCTTGTGTTCCTAATGTCATTTGTCACTTGGTTGGCGCCTGAAACCATGCTATCGAACCTGCGTATACACTTATGTCTACGAGATCAGGAGCGCTCACGTTGCCGCTAGAGGAGAGTCATTGGCTGGAGGACGCCCGCAACGGCGACTCCCAGGCCTTTGCCATGCTGGTCGATATGTACGCGAAGCCAGTCTATAACCTTTGCTACCGCATGCTAGGTAACCCGCAGGATGCTGAGGATGCCGCGCAGGAGGCCTTCCTGCGCGCCTACAAGAACCTCGAACGTTATGATCCCAGCCGAAAGCTCATTACCTGGCTGCTTAGTATCGCCGCCCACTACTGCATAGACCAGCAGCGCAGGGTCCGTGCGCCCCAGGTTTCCTTGGATGAGGCTGCGCCCGGTGAACTTCGCGAGCGCAGCGCCGGCCCGGAGAAGGCTTATTTGCTGCAAGAAACCGGAGATGAAGTGCAGTACCTCCTGGCCCAAATACCTGCTCGTGATCGGGCGGCGATCATTCTCTACTATTGGTATGACCTTTCGTACCAGGAGATCGCCAAACAACTCAAGTTGACCGAGAGCGCGTTAAAAGCACGCTTGCACAGAGCGCGCCGCTCTCTTGCCAGAGTATGGCTGGAAACCGATGGAGCTCCCTTGCTTCACAGCACCTTAGCCCGTCCAAAGGAGGCCGCGTGAAACCGTATCGTTTTGACGCGAACCTGGATCCGATGGCCAAAGAGGAATCGTCCGCTTGGTCTAAGATCGAATACAGCTTTAGGTCGGCGAGACCGATTGCTCCGCGTAGGGGGTTTGCCGACCGTTGGCTTAAGGCGCAACACAGCCGGGATTTGGTGGCACGCAAGCACCGCGATCTCTGGCTGGCCATTGGGAACGGTACGGCCATCTTAGTGATCCTGGGTGTAATCGCCATAACTCTTTGGCCGACAATCGGCCAGCCGGCATCCCTTTTCGCCGGAGTTCTCGAATCTTTACTGGACATCCTGAGGTTCGTTGTCGTGTGGTTTGGCGTGGGCCTCACACTTCTCCAGAAACTGACTCCATTGGTTTGGTTCATGGTTGCCATGGCCTTCTTCGGGCTCATTGCACTGTGGACCGTTATATTCAGCCGCGCATATGTGGAAAGCAAAGTGCGGGTGTAACTTTGTCGTTAGTGATTCGTAGATTGGTTGATGACAGGTAAGGAGTCTATATGCGAAAAATTCGATTAATTTCGGTGTTCGTGGTTGTGGTTGCATTCTTCGCGGCACCAACCGCGGCGCTGGCTTCAGGTGATCAAACGCCGTTCGGGGACGACGTTGTTATTTTCGGCCAGGATTACACACTGGAAAGCGGACAGACCATTACTGGCAGCCTGGTTGTCTTTGGGGGCAACGTGACTGTCGAGATTGGGTCCACGATTCAACGTGACCTGGTTGTATTTGGTGGCAATGTCGATATGGATGGCCACCTGGATGGCGACGTCTTCATCTTGGGCGGCAATATCGAGTTGGGTCCAAATGCACTGGTGGAGGGCGATGTGGTTTCGCCGGGCGGGAACATCTCCGGCAACACCGGCGCCATCCAGGGCAACCAATTCTCCGAAGTTGGTCCGTTTTTCTCCCGCGGCTATGAATTCGGTTGGGGGTCCTGGGCCCTGGGCAGCGTGGTTTGGATGCTGTTTCAGGCCCTGGCGATGTCTGCGGTGGCCGTGCTCATCGCGCTCTTTGCCCCCGATCACCTGCGTCGCACCGCGGGGTCCATTGTCCAACGTCCAGTCGAATCGGGAGGTTTGGGATGCCTGACGTTTATTCTGCTCCCATTTGTCCTGATAATCACCATCATTACGTTGATTGGACCCGTGGTGATCGCCTTCCTGACTATCATCGCCTTGGCTCTGGGCTGGGTGGCTCTGGGTTATGAAATCGGCCGCCGCCTATCTTCCGCCTTTACTCAGCAATGGACCATTATCCTCGAGGCCTGGGTTGGCACTCTTGGTCTTGGCATTGTTGTGAGTTTGATCGGGATTATTCCTTGCGTTGGCTGGCTCGCGGGCGTGGTGCTGGGCGCCGTTGGACTTGGCGCGGTGCTGCTCACCCGCTTCGGAACCCTTGGCGAACCCGCGACGGAAATCGCGTCCGGGCTCTCCTCACGATCAACGCGAACCACCACTCGAAGAACCACACGCGGCAAGAAGTAGGCTGACTACACTGCTGGATAATAATAGGGCGGCTCAGCCGCCTTATTGTATTTTACCAATAACTAATAACCACTAACCAATAACCAATAACTGATTATCTGCTACCAATTGCCATTCCCCAATCTCCTAACTCCAGTTTCCAATCTCTGATCCCCAATCTCCCTCTGTTATACTTTCCGCCGGTAATGTTCCTGGTCTCCCCCAACTTGTAACGAATTCCATATGAACGGGTTAACTATAATGCCCTCGCACCTTAAGGAGAACCATGCCTCCGCTCACGGATGACGAGGCCCTCTCCTCTGCCACACAGGGCGACAAAACCGCGTTTGGCCGCCTTTACGACAAGTACGCCGCGCGCATTTACAACTATGTGTATTATCGCACCGGCAGCACGCAGGATGCGGAGGATATAACCTCCAGGGTGTTCTTCCGGGCCATGCGGCACATTACCAATTACACCGATCGCGGCGTGCCATTCTCGGCCTGGTTGTATCGCATTGCACACAACCTGGTAGCCAACTGGCACCGCGATAGCAGCCGCCACCAGGAGGTCGAACTGGAGGATGGCTACCGCGCCAGCAAGAGCGAGGAGCACCCCGAAGTCGCTTTGCTGGAAAGCGAGGAGCAACAGGCGCTGATGCGCCTGATTCGCAACCTGCCTGAGGAGCGCCAGCAGTTATTGATCCTCAAGTTCGTTGAGCACATGTCCAATGCCGAGATCGGCGAGATCATGGATCGCACCGAAGGCGCTATCAAAAGCCTTTACCATCGCACGCTGCTTTCGCTGCGCGAAGAAATTACCAAAGATACGACGGGCAGCTTCTCGCTGGATATGTTCGGCGAGCTGCCCTCCGAGGAGTAGGAATCACGCATGAAGATCGTTTGGCCCTGGGAACGAAAGAAAGTCGAAAAAGAACTGGGCTCTATCGAGCAGATGCTGGCCTCCGCCTTTAAGCCAGTACCGGCGCGCCCTGCCTTCGTCAACGATCTGCGCAAACGGCTGGTCGGTTCCAAGAATCCGCTGGCGCGAGTCAGCCTGTCTACACTGGAACTTCTGCTGCTCATCGGCGGCGCTATCGTGGGCGTGTTTGCCCTGCTCTTCACGATCGTGCGAGCCATCATTGGGGTCTTTGGCCGCCTGCGCCCCGGCGCTGGCAAACTTGGCCAACCGCGCCCGCCGCGGGAAAAGAAGCCCAAGGTCACTACTGAGCCCAAAAAGCGAGCGGCCTAAGCCGCTGGCTTTTTTTACTACCGGCATATAATGGCGACCTATGAACAAAGAATGCACTCACCTCGACCTCATCAAAGACGTAACCCCGAATTCTAAGGGTTGCGAAGATTGCATCAAAATGGGGATTCCCTCATCCAATCGCCGGAGCCAGGCGAAAACTGGATATGGTGCTATGCGGACGAGGTAGTTTGGGAGTGAAATCCGCCAAACGACGCCCAGGTAGTTTGAAACGCAGACCATCGCGCGGCCGCGACGCACTCATTGTCGGGCTGGGATTTATTTTTATCGGATTCTTGTTCATGTTCATCGTGCTGCCACAGATAGCCAATGATTTTGTCGTTTCCCAGGCTTCGTCCGCAGCCAACAAGGCGGCATTCGAAGCGATTCCGATTGGCAATGATGTGGTGGTGCACGGTGAACTCACCGGCAACCCGACTATTGAGGGGGACGCGGTTGTCTTGGTCCGCGAGCAGCTGGAGTTCACCACCACCGGCAATGAAAGCGATTGGGATTGGGAGGAGATTGAGCGCGAGATTCCGTTGCTGGTGTTAACCATCGATGGCGGCAGCGTGGTGCTGACCACGGTTTCCGGGCCAGTGAACCTGCGCGGTGAACGGCATGAGGTGGTGGATGCGGTTGCCGGAACCGGGTTTGCGGATACGTTTCCTTACCAGGAGCAACGGCTGGCGGAAGGATCGACACGAACATTCACATTCAAGAACGGCGACCAGGTGACCACTCTTGGCACCAAGGCGGGCGAAAACGAGATCGCCATCCGCGAGTTGTTCGGCGGTACTCCGGCGCAGCTGAGCGCGGAGCTGGCCAAAGGCGCGACGATATTTACAATCGGCACGTGGTGTCTATTCGGGTTTGGCGGGCTGGCTCTGTTGCTGGCGGTATGGGCGGCGGTAAGGGGGAGATTTTGAGCAGCCGGTTAATCCACGATTCCAACTTCCCATCCGTAGATTGTGGCTTGTTGATGAACGGGGTGAATTAGACCCTTGATCTTCTTTTCCGACCTTGTGGAGATGGGAAGTTTGAGCCCTTCGGTGGCAATAAGTTCAAAAATCTTTATGATTACTTCAAGATCAAGTTCAGGCTTGGCTTGACTAAAGGTAACAACGACTACTGCTTTCTTCTCGGGTCCTGCCAGGTCCAACAATTTGTAAATATCTCCAATTGAACTTGTGTTACCTCGATACGGATGAAGTAGATTTTGCGACCAATGTTCGGCAATCACTCCATTGTCTCCGTATGGTCGAACAATTTTGCATTCAACAGCCCACCGCTCGGGTATCAGGATGTCTGGGCGAAGAGAAGTACGAATGCCCTTGAATTCAACTGGATATGTTTGTTTAACGAATTGAACGATGCTGCCAAATAGTTGAGGCTCCCCATATGGGCCAGCGCCGGGTTGAAATTTCTTGTGCGGAACTTTGGATTGATCTAGGTGAAATAAACCTTCTCCTAGCACTTCTAACAATCTCTCTAAATTCCACTAGCAACCCCTCGTTATTTCCAAATCTTCTTCCACTCATCCTTCAACATATTCCCTAGCTTTTTGTTTATCCCTTGTCCCGGCAGCACGTCGCCATCCGGTTCGACGTAGAGCCAGGCGTTGCCTGCACCCTCCGGCTGCTTGCGTTTGCGAGTCGCCTTTAGCTCGAGGCTGACTGGATTTAGGGCGGTGTAGGGCACTGGCAGGTCCCAGACCAACGGCAGGTGGCGCAGGGCGGCGTG
>DATDRZ010000070.1:0-18190 GCA_035291465.1 Anaerolineales bacterium | reverse complement strand
CCGGCTGAAAAAGAACGGCTGAGGTTAGCTGAAAGCGGGGCCGGGACGGGGAAGGCATATAATGGGTAATTATGGAATTGGGATGCGCTCACCTTGACGCCATCAAGGAGGTGAAGCCAAATTCGAACGGCTGCGAAGATTGCCTCAAATTGGGGGATACCTGGGTGCACTTGAGGTATTGCAAAACTTGCGGCTATGTAGGCTGCTGCACGCAATCAAAAAACAAACACTCGCTCAAGCACTTTCACGAGCTAAGCCACCCGATCATCCAATCGTTAGAACCGGGGGAAAGCTGGATCTGGTGCTACGCGGACGAGATCGGCTGGGAGTGACCGAGCAACAGAGTAAGTCACGCGTAGTTAACTACAGTTCAACCAACCTATGCCCATCAAAGCCGCCTTCTTTGACGTAGACGGAACCCTGACCACCGAGCGTGTATGGCGCGGCATGCTGGAATACTTCCGGCAGCACGGGCTGCGGCGCTGGACGCATCGCATCTTCTGGGCCTATCACCTGCCCATCTATCTTCTCTACAAAACTGGGCTTGTTTCGCAGGCGGTGTTCCGCCGTCCCTGGGCAGCGCATCTTGCATGGTTCATCCGTGGCTACTCCGTGGAGCAAGCGCAGCAAGTTTGGGATTGGGTGGCGCAAACCTACCTTAAGCCCTTCTGGCGGCAGGACGCCCTGAATTTGATCAAGAAGCATAAGGCGGCCGGCAACCTGGTGGTGCTGGTATCTGCCGGCCTGACCCCATTGGAAGAAGCCATCGCCAAGGTTGTAGGCGCGGATATTGCTGTTGGCACCGAGCCGAAAATACGTGATAGTCGCTACACCGGCGGGATCTCAAGTCCAGTTTGTTTAGATGAAAACAAGGCTTCTTTGGCGCAGAAAATTCTACAGGATGCAGATATTTTTGTAGACTTGCAAGCGAGCACGGCTTATGCTGATTCGGGAACCGACATCCACCTGCTGGGGATGGTCGGCCACCCGATTGCTTTCCACCCCGATGAGGATCTGCGACCGATCGCTGAAAAGCGGGGATGGCAGATCGTGGAATAAAAATGGATACCGAATTACGGGATGCCCTCAAACGCACTTACTCCAAGCAGGTAGATGCTCGAGAGGCCAAGGAGCCAGAGACCTGGAAAATCGAGGAACGCGGGATCTTTCTTGAAGAATTACGGAAGAATGGTGCGAAGAATCTGCTTGAGATCGGCGCAGGCATTGGACGAGATGCCCAATTCTTCCAGGACCAAGGGCTAGACGTACTGGCGACTGACCTCACCGAGGAAAACGTGTTTCATTGCCGCGAAAAAGGATTGCAGGCCGAAGTCATGGATGTTTGTGATCTGAAACTGCTCTCTGAAAGCTTCGATGCAGTGTACTCGCTGAATTGTTTGTTACATGTTCCCAAATCCGAATTTCAAGCGGCGCTTCAGAATATTCGTCGCGTGCTTAAACCTGCCGGGTTATTCTTTCTTGGAATGTACAGCGGAAAGGACGACGAAGGGATTTACCAGGACGATTTTGCAGAACCCAAACGCTTCTTCTCGCGCTGGCGAGATGAAACACTAAAGCAACAGGTGTCCGACCTATTTGTGATATTTCGATTTCTTGCTGTGGAGCTTGAAAAAGATGCAGATATTCATTTTCAATCTCTGATCCTCAGGAAATCTAGTTAGCCTTGTGCTGGTACATCGACGTCTATCTGATAATAAAATCAATCTTGCGAAGGTTGGCCTTGAAATCAACATTCGCTCAAGGCCAACCTTGGCAAGGTAAGTTTAGCTTCTAAGTCTTATGCGGCACTCCAACCTCAATCTGGCCATCCATCACCCGCACGGGGTAGGCGGGGATGCCAATAACCGCGGGCAGCGCCTTCACCTCACCGTTGCGGATATCGAAGCGGGCGCCGTGCCGGGGGCAAATGATCTCGTAGCCTTCCACCTCCCCTTCGCCCACAGGACCGTTGTCGTGGGAGCATACGTCGCCGATGGCAAAATACTTTCCGGCGATGTTAAATACTACGATGGTCTCGTTGTCGATTTCGACGAAAATTCGTTCGCCGTTGGGCAGCTCATTTTCGGTGGCAACCGGAACGAAATCGACTTCTTTGGGTCCTAGGGATGTGTAGGTGAAGGTCATGGCAGGATTCTAAAAGTCTGAAGGCCTGTTTTCTCTGTGGGGAATTGCTTCGTCGACAGCGCCGTTAAAGCGGCGCTAAGCGCCTCCTCGCAATGACGGAAAAGTGTGGGCAGATCTGAATCAGCGGCAACGGGAACGAAGTCGACTTCTTTGGGACAGAGTTGGGTATAGGTGAATGTCACAAAAACTACGACGCAGCCAGTTCGTCAAGCGTCATCACCTCTTCTAAACCATACACTCCGCCCTTCAATACTTTTAGGGATAACAACGCGCACTTCAGGCGCACCGGGCCTAGTTCAATGCCGAGCATATCCAGGATGTCTTGCTTTCCCAGCTTGCGCACTTCTGTCATAGGCATCCCTGTGATTTTTTCCATTAACAAGTCAGCCGATGCCTGCGAAATGGAACAGCCTTCGCCGCTGAACATGGCTTCGGTTACGAAATCTTTGTCATTGACCCGCAAATCGACGCGGATGTGGTCCCCACAGACGGGGTTGTCGTCTTCATAACTGTGCGTGTGCGGGTCCAGAGCGCCGCGAAAGCGCGGATTTTGGTAGCGGTCGATGATTAGTTCGCGGTACAGGTCGTCCATTAGCCGAAAATTTCCTTTACTTTATATAATGCTTCGATCAGTTGATCGATTTCTTCCTTAGTATTGTACAAATAAAAACTGGCTCTTGTGGTTGCCGGTATCCCAAACTTTTCATGCACTGGCATAGCGCAATGGTGTCCGGCACGAGTAGCCACTCCATGTCGATTGAGGATCTCGGCGACATCGTGAGGATGCACGCCTTTGAATGTGAACGCCGCATTCGAACTCTTGTGTTCAGCCGAGGGGCTGAACAGCCATACGCCGGGAACTTCTTCCAGGCGCTCGAGCGCGTACTCGGTTAATTCGTGGTCGTGAGCGGCGACCGCACCCATGCTTTTTTCGTTCAAATAATCCACGGCCGCGCCCAGGCCGATCACTTCGGCGATGGGCGGAGTACCTGCTTCGAATTTCTGCGGCAACTCATTGGGCACGAAGGAGCGAAGCTGGACGCGTTTGATCATGTCCCCGCCACCGAGGAACGGCGGCATTTCCTTTAGCAGCGCTTCCTTGCCATAAAGCACACCCAAACCGCTGGGGCCCAGCATCTTGTGCGCGGAGAAGGCCAGGAAATCGGCGTCCAACGCCTGCACATCCGTTGCCAAGTGTGGCACCGATTGTGCGCCGTCGATCAAGGTCAACGCGCCGGCCGCATGTGCCTGCTTGATAATTTCCTGCGCGGGTGTGATGGTGCCCAGCACGTTGGACATGGCGGTGAACGCGACCAGCTTGGGCCTGAATTGATCGAGCAGACCCGGCAGCGCGTCGATGTCCAGTGTGAAATCTTCTTTTACGGGAATGAATTCCAGGCGAATGCCTTTTTCAGTGGCCAACATCTGCCAGGGCACCAGGTTGGCATGGTGCTCCATTTCCGTGAGCAGCACTACATCGCCGGCGTTCAGGTTGGCGCGGCCCCAGGAGTAAGCGACTAGGTTGATTGACTCAGTCGCGTTCTTGGTGAAAATTATTTCGCGAGGTTTAGCAGCGTTTATGAACTTAGCTACCTTCCCCCGAGCGACATCATAGGCCGCCGTGGCTTCTTCCGCCAGTGTGTGGACCCCGCGATGAATGTTGGAATACCCTTTGCGGTACAGGGTATCCATGGCTTCAATGACCTGCTTGGGTTTTTGGCTGCTGGCGCCTGAATCCAAATAAACCAGCTTGACTCCCGGGTGTACCTCCACATCGAGGACGGGGAAATCCGCCCGGATGGTTTTGACGTCCAACGCCTGAACCTTTGTTGGGATAACCACCGTCATTTCCTTGGGCGGCGTTTGCTCTTGCGGGCAGCCCGGATCTGTTGGGAATTAGGCGGGCACCATAGAACATGGTCCGGCACCATCCAACCGTCGGTCAAATATACGGGTTCGTTGAATTGCACCGCAACGATCTTGGGATCCACCTGTACGACAACGCCTTCCAGCCAGCCGCGCACGCGGTTTCCCTTCTCATCTTCGTGGTCGCAATACACTTCCACGCGGTCTCCAACGCCATAGATATCCTCACGGTCGGGAGCGGTGGTAAACCTTAGTTCCGTCAAACGAGCCTCCAGTTTTTTGGGCTTTCAGCTATCAGCTTTCAGCCATCAGCTATTAGCGTTTAGCTATAAGCTGTTTTTTACTAATTACCAGGTACTAATAACCAATTTCCAATCTCTCTTTTCCTATGGCTATCAAGCTATCGAACGGGCGGGTTTAGTCGGGCAGTAGGCCTGAATGATGAGAGCAAGGAACCAAACCCGCCCCTACGATAAAAAAGTTACATTCCGAACCAATCCAATATACAGTCATTTCAACTTCTGAACAATAGCCTGCTTGAACCGCTGGCGCACCCCCTCATAGGGAATGCGCTGCATGATTGGGTCGAAGAAGCCTTCGACGATCAGGCGGCGGGCATCTCGGTCCGGGATGCCGCGGCTGAGCAGGTAGAACAGCTCGTTCTCGTCAATCTTGCCCACTGTTGCGCCATGGGTGCAGCGAACATCGTCAGCCTGGATCTCCAGCCCTGGGATGGAATCGGCCCGGGCCTGCTTGCTGAGTACCAGGTTACGGTTCGCCTGATAGCCGTCCGTGCGCTGGGCGCCCGGGGCCACATGGATCATGCCCTGCCAAACAGAGCGGCTCTTATCTTCAAGCGCGCCTTTGAAGAGCAGATCGCTGGTGGTGTGGGGTGCCAAGTGGTTCTGCTGAGTGTCGTGGTCCAGGTGCTGTTCGCCATCGGTGAAATAGAAGCCGGACATGCGGGCAGTGCTGCCTTCGCCTTCCAGGTTGATCTCCGAGAAGTTCTTGGTCAGCCGGCTGCCCAGGGCGCCGAAGATCCAGTCCATGGTGGCGTCCCTCTTCAGGCGGGCACGCTCGTGGCTGAAGTTCCAAACCTGCTCGCCCCAAGATTGCAGTTCCACAAAGCGCAAGTTGGCTCCCTCCCCGACATGGAGTTCCACGATGCCGGCATGCAGTGTTTGCTGGTCCTCGGTGGGGGAGGCGGATTCGTGAACGTAGGTCACCGACGCGTCATCGTCGATCCAAACCAAAAGGTGGGAGAAATAGGCCAATCCGCTGCCTGGGCCCCATAACATCGAGTGCAGTGGCTCCTCTACTACGACACCCTTGGGGACATACAGAAGCACTCCGCGGCTGGCGAATGCCGCCGCCATGGCTGCAAATTTCCCCTCGCTGGGTTTGACCACCTGCCCGAGGGCCCGCTTGAGGAGGGCCGGGTGGTTCTTAGCTGCCGTCGCCAGATCGGTGAAAACGACGCCCTGCTTGGCGATGGCTTTGCTAAGCTCGATGCTTGTACCGCCTGGAGCTAAGACGATCTGTCCGCCGTGTCCTTTCCCAACCAGTGGCTTCAGCAATTTCTTGGGCACCGCGGGCAACTGGGCAGCACGCTTCTTATCAGGAAGCGCGAATGTATTTGTCTGAAGATTGCGAATATCCGTCCGGCGCCAAGCCTCTTCTGTGATTTGCGGCACGCCCAGGGTTTGAAACAGCTTCCAGGCTTCTTGCTGGTATCTGTTCACGAAGGCCGTTTCCTTCGCTCCATTCGAAAACGCGGGGATCATTTCCTGGGTGAAGGAGAAATCTCCCGCTGGCGTGGCTGCCGGGCGGCCAGTTGAAGTTACGCGTTTGATTACGCGGGTACTTTTTCGGTCTGCCATGATTGTTATTCCGGACTCAGCCGATCGAGCCTTCCATCTGCAGCTGGATCAGACGGTTCATTTCGATGGCATATTCCATGGGCAGCTCTTTTACCAGCGGTTCGATGAAACCGGAAACCACCATGGTGGTAGCTTGCTCTGCACTCATGCCGCGGCTCATCAGGTAGAAGAGTTGCTCCTCGCCGACTTTGGAGACCGAAGCCTCGTGGCCCACGGTCACGTCTTCTGCGTCGATTTCGATGTAAGGGTAGGTGTCCGAGCGCGAAGTTTCGTCGAGCAGCAGCGCATCGCAGACCACGTTGGACTTGGAGCCCACTGCAGTGGGATGCACTTTTAGCAGGCCGCGGTACGAAGCGCGTCCGCCGCTCTTGCTGATGGATTTCGAGGTGATTTTGCTGCTGGTGTTGGGCGCGAAATGGATCGCTTTGCCGCCAGTATCCTGGTGTTGTTTCTTGGATGCAAACGCCATGGAAAGGATCTCGCCATGCGCCCCTTCGCCAAGCAAATAGCACGACGGGTATTTCATGGTCAGCTTGCTACCCAGGTTAGCGTCCACCCATTCCATGGTGCCGTTTTCGTGCACATGTGCGCGCTGGGTAACCAGGTTGTACATGTTGTTCGACCAGTTCTGGATGGTGGTGTAGCGGAAGCGCGCATTCTTCTTGACTACGATTTCGATGACACCACTGTGGAAAGAATCGGTGGTGTAGATGGGTGCGGTGCAGCCTTCAACGTAATGCGCCTGCGCGCCTTCTTCGACGATGATCAATGTGCGCTCGAATTGGCCCTGGTCGGCCTGGTTTACGCGGAAGTAGGCTTGCAAAGGCATCTCGACTGTGACGCCTCTTGGGATGTAGACGAACGAGCCGCCAGACCAGACCGCGGAATTCAACGCGGCGAATTTGTTGTCTTCGATGGGGATGACCTTGCTGAAGTATTCGCGGAACAGATCGGGGTGATCACGCCGACCGTGTTCGATGCTCTTAAAGATCACGCCTTTTTCCGCCAGGTGCTGCTGGATGTTGTGATACACCATCTCAGATTCGTATTGGGCGCCGACGCCGGCCAGGAATTTTTGTTCGGCTTCCGGGATTCCCAGTCGCTCGAAAGTGCGCTTGATGTCCGCAGGCACTTCGTCCCAACTCTTGCCTTCGGCTTGGGATGGCTTGGAATAGAAATAGATCTCATCCAGGTTCAGTTTGCTTAGGTCACCGCCCCAGACGGGCATCGGGCGCGATTGAAAATGCTTCAGCGCTTTGAGCCGGAACTCCAGCATCCATTCGGGTTCTTCCTTCTTGGCGCTGATCTGGCGAACGATCTCTTCGTCCAGACCTTTGCGCGTACGGAAGACGGGGTTGGCCTTGTCTACAAAGTTGTACTTGTATTCATCGATGCCGGAGAGCAGCTCCGCATCCTCTTTATGTCGTTCGACTGTTTTGTCAATTGCCATTTTCACCTCAGCTTCCAGCGATTAGCGTTTAGCCATTAGCATTTTTCATTGCCAAGAAATTACCATTACCAATAACTAATAACCAATCTCTAATCTCCATTTCTCCACTCTCTATTCCTACAACCCTACGCCGTCACTTTCTCGTCCTGTTTTTCTCGGATCCAATCGTAGCCTTTTTCTTCCAACTTTAACGCCAGGTCCGGCCCGCCGGTTTCAGCGATCTTGCCATTCAGCATAATATGCACCACATCCGGCTTAACATAATTCAGGATGCGTTGGTAGTGGGTGATCACCAAAGCGCCGAAGTTCGGGCCGCGCAGTGCTTCCACGCCTTCTGCTACATTGCGCAGCGCGTCGATGTCCAGACCGGAGTCAGTTTCATCTAGGATAGCAATTTCAGGATTTAGGGCTGCCATCTGCAGGATTTCGGCCCGTTTCTTCTCACCACCGGAAAATCCTTCGTTGAGGTAGCGGCCGGCGAAACTGTGATCCATCTTGAGCAGATCCATCTTTTCCTTGAGCAGTTTGCGGAATTCCGGGATGGGCATGCCTTTGTCCTCCGGGTCCTCCGCCTTGCGGCGTGAGTTAATGGCAGTGCGCAGGAAATTAGCCACGCTAACACCAGGAATGGCGACCGGATACTGAAAGGCTAGGAAAAGGCCAAGATGGGAGCGCTCGGCAGGATTTAGATCAAGGATATTCTTGCCCTTGAACAGAACCTCGCCGCCGGTGACCTCATAGCCAGGGTGGCCCATCAGTGTATAAGCTAGCGTGGATTTCCCGCTACCATTAGGCCCCATTAGGGCATGCACCTTGCCCTGCTCGACGGTTAGATCTACGCCTTTGAGGATCTCGTTTTCTCCTACCTTAACGCGTAAATCACGAATGACCAACTCGGACATTGAAAGGATGCTCCTTGCAGTTTACTCAGGCGAAAAGGGAAATTTTCAACCTGGTTGTAATTTTATTCGGGAGAATTATAGCAGGTTCGGCTCCAAAGGTCAATATTTATGAAGATATTCTAAAATATTGACACCTAAATCTTCAAATGTTATACTCGGCACCAGTATGGGATCTACTCGTAATCAGGTGTTGCAACACCTGTTGACCCAACAGCGATGCACAATAAGCGATCTTGCTAAGGCCGTAAGCATCGATCCGATCTCGGTACGCCATCACATCGCCAAACTGGAAGGCGAAGCGCTTATTGACTCCGTTGAAGAAAGGCACGGTGTAGGGCGCCCGAGACGCCTCTATTTCCTCACCGAAGCCGGCATGGAGCTATTCCCCGGCCGGACGATTCGTTTCACGAACGAGTTGCTGGAGCAGTTGAAGAGCCAGCTTTCAGATGACGCTTATCAAAGATTGTTCGAAAAGATGGCCGCCAGTATCAGCGAAAACTACCTTAGTGGAAAAGATTTCGACAACCTCACATTGGATCAGCGGTTGGAGTTAATTGAGACCTGGCTGACCAACGAAGGTTACACCGTACAGGTGGAGCGCAACGAGAACGAGATCGTGGTTAAGGAAAGCAGTTGCCCTTATTATTACGTCGGCCGCAGACACGGAGAAGTGTGCACTATCGATAAACGGTTGATTTCGCAGGTGCTCTCCGCAGAACCGGAACGGACCACTTGCCTGTTGCATGGCGATAGCCACTGCACTTATGTGGTTCCGCTTTCCGCCATCAAGGAAAGTATCCCAAATTGAACGGAGCTAAATAGGTATGAGTCCAGTAGCATCGCAAGATCCTGCCAAACAGGCGGTTTGGGAGATCGAAAGCACACATCCTGACCTCACAGAAGAGGTGGAGAAATCCCTACGCCAGGTGGTTGACCCCGAGATCGGCCTCAACGTGATCGAATTGGGTTTGGTGCGCAATGTTCAGTTGGATGAAAAAGAAAACAAAGCCGGCGTCACCATGATTATGACCACCCCGTTCTGCCCCTACGCCCCCGCGCTGTTGGAAATGACGCGCCAGAAGGCGGCCGAAGCCCTGAAGCGTGACACCACCATTCAGATGGGTGCGGAACTTTGGGACCTCTCCTACATGGAAGAGGGCGCCGGCGCAGATTGGGGCATCTTTTAATCAAACCGGCTAATCCGTTAATCCTTTTGATTAATGGATTACTTGATTAATCGATTATTTGCCCACACAACGTTTTGATCGGAGAATCGATTGAAGTCGGGTAAATGCCCAAACTGTGGCTCGAAGAATATCTACACCAAGCCGAAAGGCGCGCAATTCGGGAGCGGCGGCTTTTTTGTCAACACTTCAATGGTCTCGAATCCAGTGAATTACGAAAGTTATCTCTGCGGAGATTGTGGATTGTTCCAGACGTATGTAACAGACGAGAAAAAACTTGGCGAAGTAAAAGCCAAATGGCAAAAGGTGAATTAAACCGTTCGGCCGAGCGGTTTTGTATTATTGTTTTGGATGAGCTAAAAAGAATTCCAGCATCATCTCGCTAGCGGAAATATCCTGGGTGGGTTCATCCAACAGAGCGCGCACCCCGCCGGGCCAGGCGTGCAAACCATCCACAATCGTCACCAGCACCACTGCCGTGCCAGCCTCGCAGCCAGAATATGTATCGATGATGATGTTGCCATTAGCTTGGGATTCGGTTGCAGGATCCGGGTCGCAGCTGTCCGCTGAAAGCCAGAATGAGATCGATCTCTCGACGGAGAAATCGATGCGGCCCTGGGTAATAGCCTCCGGGCCAATCCCGCCGTCATATGGGACATGCTGGTCCCGCATTCCATGGAATGCGATAACAGATATGGGTTCGGCGGGTGATTCTAGGAAGACGGCGGGATACTTCACCCGCGCTTGCCCACCAATGCTGCCTGCAATCGGGGCAATCCCTGCAATCTTATCTGCCAGCTCAGCACCGGCGCGGTAAGCCATCATCGCGCCATTTGACATGCCTGTCATATAGACCCGACTGGGATCGATGGCGTATTCGCTAACCAGACTGTCGATCAATGAGCGCAAAAAACTAACATCGTCAATGTTGTGTGAGAGCGCGTAACCGCAACAATGGCCGGAGTTCCAGGTCAGGATCGCGTCTTCCAGGCGGCCGCTTCCGTTCGGGTAAGCCACCACAAATCCAAACTTATCTGCATAGCTATCCATTCCCGACTGGCGCTCCACCTGCTCTCCGTTGCCTCCGCCACCGTGCAATACGATTAGCAGCGGCAACTGTGTACTCCCGTCGTAGGCTGGTGGGAGGTGCAGGATCACCTCCCGCTGATCACCTTCGGGGCCAAGCCTCAGAGTAAAGTTGTCCTCCCCCAATGGCAAGGTTCGACTGCTCAAACGGCATGCGTTCAACAATAGGAAAATCAGTACAGATAGGATCGCCTTGCCTACCTTATTGAGCCTGGGTGCCGTCTTAGTTGCCCTGACTTGCATGCCCTGATTCCGGTTTGTTGCTTGTGGGAACAAAATGAGCCGCAAGGACGTCTGTTGTAGAGGACGGAGACCCGCCCTGAGTTTTATATTGTACATTTGCCTGCTTTGCATTAGGCCAATTGACAGGGTCATTTGTCCAGGGATAGCGATAAAGTGGTTTCGCATCAGCGACGCAGAGTAGTGTTGGAGATTATTGATGGACAAAAAAATGAAAAGACTGGTTTTAGGCAGTAGCTTTGCCCTGATGGCGCTGGTATTGAGCGCCTGCTTTCCAGGCGGGCCTCAACCCATAGCGACAAATGATTTGATTGCAGTCTTTACCGAAGTCGCAGGAACGCTGACCTCCCTTCCTGAACAGCCCGATGCCGGGCAGGTGGGGACGCAAACCCCAACGCAGGCCTCCCTGTCCGCTACGCGTACATCCGTTGTTCCCGCCACTGCAACGAATACATCTGTTTTCTCTCTAACGTCCACGCTCATCTCCCCTACGCAGACTGCCCAGTCAGGCGGTGGAGGCGGAACGGGCACTCAACCAAAGCCTTGCAACCAGGCGCAATTGGTTTCTCAAAAACTGTCGCCCAATCTATTGGCCTATGCACAGGGTCAAAAATTCACAGTGACTTGGACACTTAAAAATACTGGTACCTGCTCCTGGAACGGCAAATACACCATTGTTTTCAACAGCGGCACGAACATGGCTGATAAGAAGAGTTTCGCCTTTTCCGGCAAAGTAACTCCGGGACAAAATATGGAAATTTCCATCGTCATGTATGCGCCTGCTAAAACGGGTGATTTCACCAGCAACTGGATCTTGCGCAGTGACACCGGCCAAACTTTTGGCCTCGGCGGAAGCACGCCTCTTTCGGTCAAGATTAAAGCCTCTTCGCAGGTGAAAACGTTTTACCGATACGATTTTGCGACGAACGCATGCAATGCGTCCTGGGAGAGCAAGACAGGAACTCTTCCCTGCCCCGGGACCGTCGGTGGCACAAAAGGCTTTGTGGTTTTTACGCTCAATCCGGTACTTGAAAACCGCCACGAAGACGAACCCGCGCTTTGGGTGAGACCTAATCACGCCACGAATGGATACGCGCGTGGAGTTTATCCGCTATTCGAGGTGGCCTCAGGTGATCGCTTCTTCGCCATCATCGGTTGCCATGGCGACCGGACCAAATGCAATGTGCATTTCTCCCTGAGCTACATCAACCAGAATGGCGTGGAAAAGCCTATTGCCTCCTGGGACGAAAAGAGCGATGGCAATGTGAGCACGGTCAACATTGATGTATCATTTCTTGCCGGCAAAAAGGTGCGCTTTATTTTGACAGTCGAGCCTAACAACAGCACCTTCGATCAAGCCGATGCCATCTGGTTCCTGCCGAGCATCCGGACTTCACCGGGGCCGACGGCCACCAACACCTCGGCTCCCACCGCCACACCCACTCCGACCGCCACGGCAACCGCCACTGAAACAGCAACGGCTACGGAAACTCCAACCGAAACACCGCTTACTCCTTAACGCCCTGCTGCATGTCCTAAGCGTGGCTGGAGTGTTTGAAACCCAGCCACGCTTGTTTTAGCGGTGAAGGCCGGCAACCGTAATCCCATAGATTAATGGATTCCTTCCAGCACAGAGCCGAACTCGGCGCCCAGCAAGAATAGCGTTGCCACCACATAGCTCCATAGGGCCAATGAGACAATCCATGCCAGTGACCCATAGACAGCCCCGTAATCGGCAAATGTTGAATTGATGAAGATATCGAAAACAAAGCGCGCTGCCGAGATAGACATTGCGGCGGCCACGGCTGCCGCAATCGCCGGACGAAAAGGCACTTTTCTATTTGGAAATACCCGATAAAAAACGTGCAAGGCAAATGCCAGGGCGAGAAAAACAAAAAAAGAGCTAATCCATTGAATGCCGGGCAGGCGTATCAGCGCCAGTGCGCGAGGCAGGAATTGCCCAATCGTCACGCTGGTGATGAAGACCAGGCTGAGCACCAGTATGGAGGCCGTTGCAACCATGCGTTTGCGCCAGAATCCGCGCGGTCGCGCTCTCCAGATGGTATTTAGCGCGGTTTCTAGAACCGCGAATACCGATGAAGCATTCCAAAGTAATCCGACGAGGCCTATCAAACCCATAGTGCCTCGTAATTCTGTGATGGTGGTGATGATTTCGGTGATTGTGTCCAGGCCAATAGGCACGAATTGGGTCAGGCTTTTGGTTAGGAAGTCATCAACCAGCGACGAGGCAAGCAGATCACCGCCCAGGAAAACAAACAATAGAAGCAGGGGAAAAATTGAAAAGAAGCTATGAAACGCCAATGCCGCGCCGAGCATTGCACATTGGTCTTGGTGGTACTTTGAGTAGACTGCGCCAATCGTTTTGCGCGCTTTGATCCACGACTCAGCGATCAGGATCTGCATGCCGCATTATAATTCCTCCGACTGATTTGAAAAACGTGGGTCTTTTCATGCCTTCCAAAAAAGCAAAAAAACGTAAAACCAGGAGATCTAAACCCGGTTTCCTTCTCATTGGAGATATCGGCGCCACCAACACTCGAGTTGCGCTTATTGACCTCAAGGATCATCGGCCCACGCCATCGCACGTAAAGACGTACGCGGGCGCCAATTATCCCGGGTTGGTAGAAGTTTTACACGAGTACCTCAAAGAAATCGGCAAACCGGTGGTTGCGGCGTGCTTCGGAACCGCCGGCCCGGTAGTCGAGGGGCGCGTCAAACTCACGAATATCAATTGGATTGTTGATGCGAAAGAGCTTTGCGATGAATTTGACTTGCAAGCGGCGTGGCTGATGAACGACTTGAAGGCCATAGCCAATGCCGTTCCTCTGCTCAAGTCGAAAGACCTGGAGGTCCTTAACAAAGGAATCCCCGAAGAACATGGAACCATACTCGTCATCGCGCCTGGCACCGGGCTCGGCGTCGGCTTCCTGACCTGGGCGGCGGGGCGGTATCATGCCTATGCCACCGAAGGCGGGCATGCCGACTTCGCCCCGGTGAATACCATTCACGATGAAATGCTTTCTTTTCTCCGTGGAAAAATGCAACAGGTACCCGTTGAGCATGTCGCCTCCGGGGTAGGGTTGCCAAATATCTACGAGTTCTTGAAAGCGAGCGGTCGCGCCCAAGAGCCTGCCTGGCTTGCTGGGGAATTGGCCGCCGCACACGACCCGACTCGCGTTATTGTCGACCATGCCATGGAGGCTGAACCAGGATCTGAGATTTGCCGCCAAACCCTCGACGTCTTTATCACCGTCCTGGCAGGCGAAGCCGGGAGCTTAGCGCTTCAGCTGGGTGCAACAGGGGGCGTCTATATTGGCGGGGGTATCCCGCCGCGAATCTTGCCAGCGTTCGACCAGTACTTATTTATGGACACATTCCTGGCCAAGATAAGGTATGAATATTATCTGGCGCGATTCCCGGTAAAGATCATCCTCCATCCTGAACCAGGCTTGCTGGGAGCAGCCAATTACGGGATCCAGCAGATGCTGTATCCCGAGGTTGATTAAGCGCTCCTGAGGGCTCATATGCCGAAGGCGATTTGGAACGACCAGGTATTGGCCGAAAGTGATCGGACGGTCATGGTGGAGGGGAACCACTATTTCCCTCCAGAAACGGTAAACCCGCAATTTTTTGTCGCGAGCGACTCCCATACGGTTTGCCCTTGGAAGGGTATAGCTAGCTACTACCACCTGCATGTGAACGGCAAGGTTAACTATGACGCTGCCTGGTATTACCCCGAGCCCTCCCAAGCGGCAAAGATCATCAAGGACTACGTGGCTTTTTGGCGGGGGATAGAGGTAATTCCTTAATCTGGCTCTAATGGGTGGCAAATCAGGTTCTAATGCTCTTCGTGCAAACTGACCCCTAGCAGTTCATCATCGCCATTGCCCTTACTGGCGAACCACCAATCTTACGCCGATAATCGAGCTGCTCGCAAGACCCGCCTCAGCGGCGGGCAAATTTTGCCTGTTGTTAGCTGACTAACACGGGCCACAGAGTTTCGTTGTTATTCATAAGGTATTAATCCAGCGAAGCTACTCTGAATGTGGAGGCACTTTTTTAGAATGAATGTAAAGACCATTGAAGCGTTTGAACACGAAGAAGTCAACGAAGAGGAGGCCCTGGAACGCCTGCTGAAACTCGGCCGGAAACAGGGCTATGTGTCCATAGATAACGTCCTTCAACTGGTGCCCGGCGAACAGCGCCAGTCCGACCAGTTGGAGGAGATTTTCGAAGCGCTGCTTAGCGCTGGCATCCCGCTCGTCGAGGATGACGAGGCTGATCTTTCCGAGGCGGAACTGGAAGACATAGAGGAGGACGATTCGGAACCTGATAACGAAGTCTTCCTGTCCCATGATGACCACGATATGGAAACCGACACCAGCGATTTGGTGCGGCTGTATTTCAATGAAGCTGCTTCCGTTCCACTGCTGACCGCCAAGGAAGAAGTGAACCTGGCGAAGGCCATGGAACGCGGCAATGCTGCGCGTGCCAAGCTGGCTGAGAAAGGTCTGACTTCCGCCAAGCGCAAGCAATACCTTGAGGAGGTGCAGAAAGGTTGGGATGCTCGCCAGCATCTCATCGTGGCCAACTCCCGGCTGGTGATCAGCATCGCCAAGAAGAACATGAACCGCGGTTTACCGCTGATCGATCTGATCCAGGAAGGCAACATCGGCCTGATGCGCGCCGCCAAGAAGTTCGATTACCGCCGCGGCTTCAAGTTCAGCACTTACGCCACCTGGTGGATTCGCCAGGCGATCACGCGGGCCATCTCCAACAAATCGCGCACCATCCGTATTCCTGCGCACATGGGCGACAAGATCGCCAAGCTGATGCGCATGAAGAACACGCTAAAGCAGGAATATCGCCGCGAACCAACGCTGCTTGAACTTGCAGACGCTCTGGAAACCAGCCCGCAGGAAGTCGAGTTGACTACCAAAGCCGCCTTCCAACCTCACTCGCTGGAGACGCCGATTGGCGTTGATGAAGACTCTGTTCTCGGCGAGATCATCGAGGACGAGACCGCTCCGTCCCCGGAAGAGAGCACTGCGCAGACTTTGCTCCAGGAAGATCTGTTCCGCACCATCGACGATACCTTGCCGCTGCGCGAGGCCCGCATCCTGCGCCTGCGCTTCGGCCTGGACGACGGCCGCGTACACTCCCTCAGCGACGTGGGGCGCAAGCTTGGCGTGACGCGCGAACGCGTGCGCCAGATCGAGGCCCAGGCGCTGCGCAAACTGCGCGACCCGCGGGTGCGCCATCGCTTGAAGGATTATGTGGCATAACGATTGAGGATTAAGAAGAGGCTGGTCGTAGACCAGCCTCTTCTTCAATCCCGTTCAAAGTCTAAGGTTGGGGGTTTAAAGTTAAAAGATTTGGAACCTTCATACTTAAACATTAAACAGTTACTTCAGTTCCAGCATCACCGGGCAGTGATCAGACCCTTTAACTTGGTCGAATATTGTCACCGCCCTCACTTTCTTGAAAAAATCCTTCGAGATAAGGAAATAGTCTAGTCTCCAGCCGATGTTATTCTTTCGGGCGGCTGGAGCGCGTTGGGTCCACCAGGTATATTGGACTTTATCCGGATTCAGCGTTCTGAACGAATCAACCAAGCCACCCTCTTCGAAAAAACGACCTAGCATTGCCCGTTCCTCAGGCATAAATCCGGAGGTCTTCTGGTTCTGTTTGGGGCGTGCCAAATCGATCTCATTGTGTGCCGTGTTGAAATCGCCAGTGAGCACAATACTTTCGCCAGAATTACGCAGTTTTTTAATATGTTTTAGCAGTGCCTCATAGAATTCCAATTTGAATTTCACACGGACCATGCCTGTGGTCCCACTGGGGAAATACACATTCAGCAGCACAAAATCATCGAACCGGGTCTGGATTACGCGGCCTTCTTTATCGAACTTGGGCACTCCAAAGCCAATGATGTCTTCTTTTGTCTTCTTCGCAACCATGGTGGCCACCCCGCTGTAGCCGGGTTTCTCTGCGGGATTCCAGACCACCTGGTACCCCTTGAAATTCTCCAACTGCGTGTCAGTCAGCTGTTCGGGGTTTGCCTTTAATTCCTGCAGGCAAATCACGTCGGGCTTTTGTTCCCTGATCCATTTCCAGGTCCCTTTTTCTTCCTTAAGGTGCGACCGCAATCCATTGACGTTCCAGGTGATTATTTTCATCTTGCCTCCGGCGAAGAAAAATTTTACCGCGCAAAGAATGTCCAATGTGCAAATGTCCAATTGTCACTCGGGTTTGGTCTTGGACATTGGACATTTGGAATATGCTCGTCGTGCTAAAATTCTTTCAATGTCTTCAATGATTCAACCCGTCCGCGGCACACTGGATTATTACCCGGAAGAGATGGCTTTGCGCACTTGGCTGAATTCCAAGATGCGCGAGGTTTGCGAATCCTTCGGGTATTCTGAATATGAAGGTCCGATGCTGGAACGCTTCGAGCTCTATGCGGCCAAATCCGGCGCGGAGTTGGTCGAAAAGCAATCCTACGTCTTCGAAGACCGCGGGGGAGAACGCATCACGCTGCGCCCGGAACTAACACCCACCCTGGCACGGATGGTAGCTGCCCGACAGCGCCAATTAACCTTCCCCCTGCGTTGGTGGTCCTTCGGACCCTTCTGGCGTTATGAGAAGCCGCAAAAAGGCCGCTCGCGTGAGTTTTTTCAATGGAATATCGATCTCATTGGCGATGACTCGCCAGAGGCCGACGCGGAGATCGCAACCATTGCGGCCACCTTTCTCAATAATGTGGGTCTGCGCTCCAACGAGACGCAGATCCTGGTCAATAACCGCCAATTGATGCAAGGTGAGCTTGAAGCGCTTGGCATTAAATCCTCGTTGCGCCTTGACGTCTTTAGTCTGATTGACCGCCGCGACAAGCTGAGCGCCGAAGATTGGCGTAAACGTGGCAAAGAACTGGGACTTGATGAAACCCAACTCATGGGTGTAGAAGCTCTAATCGAGAATCAAGACCTATGGAAGCAATCTTCCGTCTTGCAGCGATTCTTCAAAGCCATTGAGGTTTCCGGCGTCCAGGATTACGTTCGCTTCGCTCCGCACATCATCCGCGGACTCGACTATTACACAGGGACGGTCTTCGAAGCCTGGGATACAGCAGGCGAATTCCGCGCCGTCTTTGGCGGCGGTCGCTATGACGATCTGGTCAACGCAGTAGGCGGTGACCCGGTTCCCGCGGTGGGCTTAGCCATCGGCAACGTGGTCATCAGCCTGATGTTGCAGGCATTTGGTCATTTGCCGGAGCTGGGATCTGGAGCCACTATTTATGTGACAACCTTCGACCAGGATCATTTGCTCGAATCCTTGAGCCTGGCTGCCGAATTGCGCCGCGCCGGACTGCAGGTCACCAGCCACCTGAACGCCGCGGACAAACTGCAAAAG
>DATDRZ010000069.1:0-3684 GCA_035291465.1 Anaerolineales bacterium | reverse complement strand
GCCCTTGCCGAAGTGGATGAATCTTTTGCTGGTGACCACATTAGTCGCGCAGCGCTGGACGAGCCGGGCCAGGTGCTGGGTTGGATCGGCGGCATTGATGCTTATGATAGGCACGCCTGGGAGCTTCACCCTCTTGCGGTGCACCCCGAGTTTCAGGGCCGCGGCATCGGTACGGCGCTGGTGCGCGACTTCGAAGAGCAGGTGCGCGCCCGCGGCGCTACGACCGTTTTTCTCGGCGCCGACGACGAGAAAAATCTCACTTCGCTGGCGGGCATAGACTTGTATCCCAACGTCTTCGAACACATCGCCAACATCCGCAACCTGAAGCGGCATCCTTATGGTTTCTATGAAAAGCTGGGCTACGTCATCGTCGGCGTGATTCCCGATGCCAATGGCTTCGGCAAACCGGATATCCTGATGGCGAAGAGGATAAGGAAATAGGTACAACTGCTGCCTCTTTTCAGCTCAACAAACTATTTTTGCCATGCTGAGCGCAGCGAAGCATCCATCTGTGAGCTGGTTTGCAAAACGTGTCGGATTTGCATGACGATCTTAAGGATGGATTCTTCGCAGCGTCACGGCTGCCTGCGGCTGCCTTACTTGCTCAGAATGGCAAGCTAAGCGATATCGAGGAATATCATGTCAAACAAATCATTAAACATTCGCTTCATCAATCCATCCTCTTTGGCCAAGCCCTTCGGCTACTCTCATGTAGTCCAAGTGACCGGTGGCACGACCTTCTACATCTCCGGCCAGGTGCCGCTAGACGCGGAAGGCAATTGGTGGGGCGAGGGCGACCTGCGTGCTCAGGCAACCCAGGTCTTCCGCAACCTGAAAGCCGCTCTTGAAGCGGCGGGCGCCGACTTCAACTCGGTGGTGAAGCTGGGCTTCTACCTCACCGATATCTCGCAGATCGCGGTCGTACGCGAAGTGCGCGACCAGTACATCAACACGGAGAACCCGCCAGCCAGCACCGCCGTTCAGGTGAGCCGCCTGTTCCGCGACGGGATTCTCATTGAGGTCGACGCCATTGCCGTGAAGGGTTGAACCCTTACCCGGTCTAGGGGTATCCTTATACAGATGCAAGATATCCTAATCCATTCCCTGCTCGCCTATTTACTCTGCCCGGCGGTGGTGTATTACGCCGTGCGCACCATGAACATCCACGGCAACATTCGCAGCCCCAAGGTCTGGTGGGCGGTTGGCTCGGGTGTGTACGGCACCTTCGCCGTCATCTTTGGCCTGACGCAGGGCGCACGAGTGGGCGATGATATTGGCAAGCTGACTGGCTGGCAGGATCCTTGGATCGCTATAGTGCTGAGCGCCGGCCTTTCCCTTGCGTTGAGTATTTGGATGCTGCTGGTCGCCGAAGCCCGTTATCGGCCGACAACAGTAGAAGGAAACGAATAATAGCAGCGGGCTAGGGCCTGCCCTTTTTGGTTAATCGGGGTATCCACCTCGGCACGCGCTTCTTGTACTCCCGATAGCTCTCCCCAAATCTCTTCTCTAGCCCCGGTTCTTCCGAGTAAATGAAATAGACGTGGTTGATCAGTAAAAAGGCTAGAGCCAATATCCCAATAGCCACTGACCCGAAGAATAATGCTTGGCCAACCAGCATGGCGATCACCCCGCTGATCATGGGATTGCGCGCGTATTCGTACGGCCCAACCGCCACCAGCTTGCGGGTTGGGTCCCAGGGCATGATGGTGCCGTGCCCAATGTTGAAAAATAGCAGCATGCACCAGCCGGCCAATGTAAGGCCGCCGATGAAAAGCAGAACACCAAGGGCCTGAGCAATGACACCGAGGGGGAAAACCGGAAAGTTAAAAAGCAGCCAATAGGGGAGGATGAGAATTAGAGCGATAGGGATTACAAGTGCTAGTAAAGCTCTGATAACCATCTTATCTACCCATTGGGAACCCGCAACCACGAATCAGCGCAATTCCTAATTCTCAATTCATCATTCAGAATTGGTTTTCTGTGTTCAACTTTAACCCTTAAACCTTCACCCTTCTTTCAGCTCCACACCCAGCGCGGCCAGCACTATTTGCGGCAGGCGATGCAAAAGCGTCCGAAGCGCATGGTCAAACTCTGAATCTATGAGGAGATAAATTCAAGTTTAAGCGGAACTGGACGAGACAATGTGTCACCAACTGGGGATGCCTTTTCACATTTTTCGATCAACTGCTTCACCTGTTCCTCGGTAATCCCCGGGGCCTTCAGCCGAACTTTGTATTCGATTTCTCTGTATCCGGATCCCGGGCCTGCTGCTGCCCCAATATAAGATTGGACGTTGAAAAACCCGGAGGCTTCGATAACAAGCTCCTCGATTTTTATTCCCAGAAACGAAGCATTCATGGCTACCACGTCTATATCGCAGCCAATGAAGGCAGCCAATAATGTTTGCATTGCATTGAGGTGATCTTTTCCCCCAACAACCATTTGCTTCTCCCCAAATGTGATGATCGCCTCATCGTCCCCGTTCCATCTTCCTGACATTTGCGGCCTTCTATCTGCTTTACTGCCGTCTGCGATTACGCTATCACGGAAACGCAGGAGGGCATCAACGTCAACTCCCTTATTCAGAAAGTCATTTGTATCTGTCATTTTGGCTCTCCATTTTCGGCCGGCGAAAAAATGTCAAATTTCATTATATTCCTGATCAGCAAGCATCTTTAGGCTTCATCATCGCTTGCCATATCATCCTTCCTTCAACTCCACTCCCAGCGCGGCGGGCGGCACCACTTGCAGCAGTTGGCGCAGCGGCCGTTTGAGCCGCGGCGGCGCATTGGCGATCAGACGTCCGGTGAACTTGCCGCTCACCGCCAACAATACCAAGATCATTAGCCCCCAGGGCAGCGCATTGAACGCCACCACAGACACTTCAGGAAAGGTGCGCTGCAGCACGGTGGCCAGCGCTTTGGTGGCGCCAAACATCAGGGCGCCCAGCGCCCCGCGCAGCGGCGACCAGCCGCCGAAGATCACGATGGCCAAGGCGATCCAACCCAAGCCGCGGGTGGCGCCTTCGCTCCAGCCAATCTTTACATCTAGCGAGTAAGCCGCCCCTGCGATTCCAACCAGCGCACCGCCGATCACAGTGTAGACGTAGCGTAGCCTGCGCACGGGTACGCCGCGGGCAAAAGCCGCTTCCGGGCGTTCGCCGGCGCTGCGCAATTCCAGACCGGGGCGCGACTTGAAGATGTACCAATAGCAAAACGCCGTCAGCAGCAGCGCGAAATACACCATGGCGTCCTGATTGAAGAAGATCGGGCCGACGATGGGGATGTCCTTCAAAATTGGAATGGGCAGTTTCGGCACCTTGGGTCCGGGCAGCCGGGTGAAATCCTGGCCTAGGAATGCGCTGAGGCTATCGCCCAGCAGGGTGAGCACGAAGCCCACTGCCACCGCGCTCTCGCGCAGCGCCAGGTGGCCGAACGCTACGATGAGTCCAAAGAACGCGCCGACGGCGGCGCCGGCGGCGAAGCCCACGATCAGACTGCCGCTCAGGTATCCTGCTACGAAGCCAGTCATGGCGGACAGCAGCATGGTGCCATCCAATGAGAGGTTAACCACGCCGGCGCGCTCGCTCAGCGTCTCGCCGCACACGGCGATGATCAATGGCGAAGCCTGCAGCATGATGGAGGCCAGGATGGCGATGAGTTGGCTATCCATTAGCTTTCCTCA
>DATDRZ010000068.1:0-36403 GCA_035291465.1 Anaerolineales bacterium | reverse complement strand
ACGCCCTTCAGTGAAAGCCTGCCAGCTTTGTTCGTAGGTTTGATATTGTGTGAGCCAGAACGGGAAGACTCCGCGTTCTTGGGCGCTGGCGTAAAACTCGAACAACTCCGTCAACCTATCCGGTGAGAAGGAGAATTCGCTGCGCTCCTCTGGCGGCAGCAGCGCAAAGAGCTGCGCCAAAGTGAATTGCGCCCAGGGATCGGCAACAGCCAATCCCAGCTGCCGCCGCGTCTCCAGCAATGACGACCAATTTGAAGGAATTTCGCTAACCGCAGTTGGACGATGGGCGATCACCAAAGCATCCGCGGCAAACGGCAAGCCGTAGGCCTGGTCTTCCACCGTAATCATTTGCTCGGCAAAAGGATACCAGTCGTCCGAATTGTGTTCGGTTGTGAGCCCGGCCATGGGATAAACCACTCCACTTTGGACTGCAGTCCGCAGCTGGGTATGGGGCAGCAAAACCAGGTCAGGCTGAGACAACGGAGCCGCGGCCTGCGCAGCAAGCAGAGAGTCAAGCAGGCCGCCGGTGCCCCCTTCCGCCTTGACTCGCGTTTCGATTCGTACTTGCGGGTGGCGGTCAGTGAATTCAGCCAACCTGGACAGGAGCATGTTTGCAGAAAGGTTTCCGCCTGCGGTGTCGAAGGCCGGCGGCAGCCAGATAGTAATTAATACTGCACCCCCGGCGTCACTGCTGGGTGTGCTCGTTCCCTCCTCTGGCCGCTCTGAACCGGGCAGCGCGCTCGGCCAGGCAGTTGCCTGGGGTACAGGTGACTGCGGACTGCAGCCGCTTACCAGGATCAGCAGCCCGAAGATTATCAGGCTTCGCAATACCGGGGACATGGACGTCATTTTATCCTGGGGCGGGATCTAGATTATGGACCCAGGGTAGGGGTCTGTGTGGGCGTGTCCGTTGGTAACGGCGTGGGCGTATAGGAGTTAGTGAAACTCGGTGTAAGTGTCGGTGTAAAGGTCCAAGTCGGGGTCCAGGTGTTCGTCTTCGTTGGGGTGTGAGTAGAGGTTGGGGTTTCCGTTGGGGTATTGGTTGGCGTGCTCGTGTTGGTGGGAGTGGCGCTGGCCGTGGACGTGGCGCTGGCGGTGGGAGTCGGAGTTTGGCTTAGCCGCCATTGGGCAGCAATGTAGCCTGTGAGGTAACAGGGCAAGGTGGCCAATGCAATAGCCGCCAGGATGTAGCGAACGCGCAAGCGTTTTATCGGGTCGGTCTGATTGAAGAAAATCACGGGGGTGAGTGTATCACTGAGGCGGACAGAATCGTGTGTATTTGCAAATATGGCTAGTGTACGAGGGCATGAGTAGACCAGTGGACTAGGATTTGCACTATACCTCGTAGAAAGTAACATCTCTTTTTGGGGGTCTTAGAGTAACATTTAATTAAGCGGAAGTTCGCGGGACTTCTTCCTACTGTTTAGTCGTATAATCAAGCGAGAGGAGAAGCAATGCATACACGTCTTTCGCCTGCGGTTATTCTTTTTGGTACTCTCGCCTTCTCAGCATGCGCCGGCAATAACCAATCCATCATTGAGACGTCAGTCGCCCAAACGCAGCAAATCAGCCAGCTGGAGACGGCGGCTGCGGGTGCCGCAGCCACGTCAGTTCCTCCCAACCCGGAGGAGGCAACACAAATCACCGTCGTGGAGACGCCCATCACTGTCACCCATGTATTGACGCCGGCCGTTCCCAGCGGAGGTAGGCTGTTCTACGATGTGGAATCGGCCGGCACAGCCCCGCAGCAGCGGGCGCCCTATGGCGATTCATACGATCGCAATCTGCTCGAGCGGCCGTTCACGCAAGAGATGGGTTACGTGGCTGATCTGGATATCGTGCGGATCACGGTCGCCAGCGACAGCAACTGGTGGTATGTCTCAGTGAAGTTGATCGGCATGGATCCCAACAATGCCCTTGGCATCAACTACGGCGTCGAGTTGGACATCGATCGCGACGGCTTCGGGGATTACATCATTTGGGCGCATCCGCCTTACACGGATCAATGGGACACTGCCCCGGTGCAAATTTTCCAGGACCAGAATCACAATACGGGCGGTCTCTCCGCCACAAGGTCCGATGCACCCTTTGACGCCGATGGCTATGAGACATTGATCTTCGATGGCAGCCTTGGCGGGGATGATCCCGACATGGCCTGGGTGCGCATCAACGCTGGTGCCGACGCCGCCGTCCAATTCGCGTTCAAGAAATCCTGGTCGGGGACTGTCTTCATGCTCGGAGTGATCGCGGATGCCGGCCAAAAGGATCCGGGGAGACTCGATTATGTAGATCGCTTCACGATTATCGAGGCCGGTTCGCCGGTGAAGGAAAATTCGAATTACCCACTCAAGGAGCTTTTCCTGGTGGACAACACCTGCCGGGAGGCGTTTGGATACGTGTCCAATCATCTCGAACCGCAGAGCTGCCCACTTGCGCCGACGCCCACAAAACCGCCACAGCCAAAGGAGTGCTATGGGCCGGAATGCTGCGACCCGGCTACTGAATATTGGTCCGATATAACCCAAAGTTGCGTAATTTTTGGCTGAAGACTTAGGCCATCGCCACACCTGTTCTGATATGACCTAAGGCGGTACAAAAATTGCGCTTTCCAAAGTTGGAAAGCGCAATTTGTGATGGTTATTAGGTAATGTACTGAACTTGGCCTAGGTGCTGACCTCCACTTATTGCACCGAACACCCGTTCTTGATTTTGGTCTCAAGATATGCTATATTATGTTCCGCTGTTGGCGAGTTGAGAGGGAACTTGCTTGCAGCAAGGTTTTTTTATAGGAAAGTTTGGCTGGGGAGCCACGAGGAAAAATGGCAACAGAATATCTGACCAAAGAAGGTCAAAAGAAGCTCCAGGATGAGTTGGACAACCTGCGCAATGTCCGCCGCAAGGAGATTGCCGAGCGCCTGCGCGAGGCCGCAGAAAACAGCCTGGGTGAATTCGTTGAGGATCCGGAATTCGAGGCGGCCAAGAATGAGCAGTCCTTTGTGGAAGGCCGCATCAAAGAACTGGAGCTGATTCTAGCTAATGCCACCCTGATCGAAGAGCATAAGAACAGAAAGGGCGGAGTCGTGGAAATCGGGTCGGTGGTTACGATTCAACAGGGCAGACGCAAACCTGAGGAATATCGCATTGTAGGCGCGGCGGAGGCCAACCCACGCGAAGGGAAGATCTCGCTTGAATCCCCACTGGGCAAAGCACTGTTGGGCAAGAAGGAAGGGGACAAAGTGGACGTGCAGGCGCCCTCGGGTGACTTTTCCGTCAAGCTGATGAATGTACAGTAGCAGCGACTTTCTGTGAGCGGTAAAGACCCGGAGCGCAAAACGCACGGGTCTTTTTTTCTATCTGCTGGGTTTCATGTAATAATGGCGCAAAGGTGATCATGACCGAAAATTACGAATATTCTGAACTCGAGCGCGGGCGGCTGGAGAAACTAAGGCAGCTGCGCGCCAAAGGCATCGAACCCTTTCCGCCGCGCGTAAAACGCAGCCACACCAGCGCCGAGGCGATCAAAGCATTCGAGAAATCAGAGAAAAAGAAGAGTAAGAAGACCCTGCGCGCCACCCTGGTCGGCCGCCTGCGTTCGATTCGAACCATGGGAAAAATCATCTTTGCGCACATTGAAGACGGCCACGGCAGCTTGCAGCTTTTCTTGCGCGCCAACGAACTCGGCGAGGAAAAATTAGCGTTTTTCCGCGATAACTTCGACATCGGGGACTTCGTGGAGGCGAGCGGCGAGATGTTCCGTACCAAAGCCGGCGAGATCAGCCTGCGCGTCGAGGAATTTCGCATGATCGCCAAAGCCATCACGCCGCTGCCTGCTGCCAAAGACGAAGAGGTGGGCGGCGAAATGGTGCGACATGCTACGTTAGCGGACCCCGAAACTCGTTATCGCCAGCGTTACGCCGATTTGGCTGTGAATCCCCAGGTGCGCGAGATCTTCCGTGTGCGCGCGGCTATTACCCGCGCGCTGCGCGAATTCATGGATAACCACGATTTCATTGAAGTCGAGACTCCTGTGCTCCAACCGGTTTATGGTGGGGCGGCGGCACGGCCATTCACCACCCATCATAATCAGCTTAAGCAGGACTTGTACCTGCGAATCTCTTTCGAGCTTTATCTCAAACGCCTATTGGTGGGCGGTTTTGAGCGTGTGTATGAGATCGGCCGTGATTTCCGCAACGAGGGTGTGGATCGCAAGCACAATCCGGAATTCACCATGCTGGAGTTTTACATGGCCTACGCCGATTACGAGCGCGTGATGGAATTCACCGAGGAAATGCTTCTTTACACGGGGAAGCAGGTGCTGGGCGGGACCAAATTTAGCTATCAGGGAAATAAGATCGACTTGGGAAAAGATTGGCCGCGCATCGAACTCGACGAAGCGGTGCTTGAATTTGCTGGAATCACCCTCGAGGAATGCCCGGATACCGCCAGCCTGGCGGCGGCAATGGCGCTGAAGGGTTACAACGTTCCACCTGGCGCCTCACGCGGGAAATTGATCGATGACATGATCGGCGCGCAAATCGAGCCAAAACTGATCCAACCGACATTTCTATATAACTATCCACGCGAAGTCTCACCGTTGGCCAAGAGCCTGCCGGGAAACCCACAGATCGTGGAACGTTTTGAAGGCTACATGGGCGGTTTTGAAATCTGCAATGCGTTCAGCGAACTCAACGACCCTCTGGATCAGCTGTCTCGCTTCGAAGAAATGAGTCGCAGCCTGAAAGCAGACGACGAGGAATTGCACCCGATGGACGAGGATTACTTACGCGCCATGCGCTATGGCATGCCGCCTAACGGCGGCTTCGGCATGGGCATCGACCGGCTAACCATGCTCTTCACCGACCAGCCGAACATACGCGAAGTGATCTTGTTTCCGCATCTACGGAGGCGAGAAGAATGAATGGCGTCGCCCTTTAGAAGCCTCCCCCACAGATAAAGATTGTTTTTGCCATCATCATTCGCCTCCTTTCCAGCAAAAGCTGGTTGATATGGCCCGCGCGGCTGCCATCATTCTTCAAAATAATTCGCTCGCTCTGATTGAGCGCAATCGCAACGGCCAGATCTACTATCTATTCCCGGGTGGTCAAGTAGAAGCCGGAGAATCCCAGGTTGAAACAGTGACACGCGAAGTCAAAGAGGAAATAGGCCTGGAAATTTCAGTTGGGCGCCTAATTGCCGAGGTCATTTTCAATGGGAAGAGCCAGTTCCATTATTTGGCCGATATCCTGGGCGGGGAATTTGGAACGGGCATGGGAGAAGAGTTTTTGAGTAGATTGCCGTCAGAATATGGAACATATTCTGCGGTATGGATCCCTCTAACTGATCTTTTGAAACTGGACCTTCGTCCCAAAGCCGTTGTTGATTTGGTGGTGCGCTCACAGACGGATGGCTGGCCCCGAGAAAGCTTGGTGGTTAAGGAAGGCGACTAATTTGCTGCATTCGGCCGCCGGATCGTCAGACCTGAATCGCTGTGGTCTCGTGTCATGGCCGGAAACAAATATTCGATCGCTTCTTCGCCGTACTGTACAATCACCAGGGAATGTCGGTTGATGGATCGTTGAGCGAGGTGTTGCTGGAAAATAGAATGGATGAGCTTTTCGCTCAACTCAGCTTCCTGTACGGAGCCCAAAATGCCCCAAGGCTGATGGAACGTATCAGGCTCATCATTGATCGCCACCATAAAAATATACGCCCTGGCGAAGCCAAGCTAACAGAACGCGATGCCATCCTAATTGTCTACCCCGACCAGGTGCGCGAGCCGGAAACCACGCCGTTGAAGACTCTCAAGGTGTTTTGCGAAAGGCGCCTAAAAGGCCTTTTCTCTGGCCTTCATATTCTCCCATTTTTCCCTTATTCTTCAGACGACGGCTTTTCGGTAATGGATTACCGCGAGGTGAACTCGGAACTCGGTGACTGGGACGACATCAGGCGCCTTGGCGATGACTTTAGCCTAATGTTCGATGCGGTGGTCAACCACATCTCTGCTCAAAGCGCCTGGTTCCAGGCGTTTCTGCGAAATGAGCCTCCCTATCGCGAGTATTTCATCACGGTTGAAGGTGAACCGGATTTGTCGGCCGTTGTACGTCCGCGAGCGCTCCCCCTGTTGACTTCATTTGAGACTGTCTCGGGTACTAAGCAAGTATGGACCATGTTTAGCCGCGATCAGGTTGATTTGAACTATCGCAATCCTGAAGTCCTGTTGGAAATGATCGACATCATCCTCTTTTACACCTCACAAGGCGCGCAGTTCATCCGACTTGATGCAATCGCCTTTCTCTGGAAAGAGATTGGCACTTCTTGCGTGCACCTCCCCCAAACCCATTGCTTGGTTCAGCTCTTGCGCGGCGTGCTGGATATTGCCGCGCCGCATGTGATGCTTATCACCGAGACCAACGTTCCTCATCACCTAAACGTGTCCTATTTTGGCGATGGAAACAATGAAGCCCGGATGGTCTACAACTTTGCCCTTCCCCCGCTGGTGCTGCATGCTTTCCACAGGGGCCAGGTTGGCCCTCTCGCCAAATGGCTGGCTGATGTCAACGTACCATCGGCAAATGTGTCTTTCCTGAATTTCCTGGCATCGCACGATGGCATCGGCCTGTCGGCCGTGCGCGGCATCCTGCCTGAGTCCGAGATAGATTGGCTGATCAATAGGAGTATGGAATGCGGAGGATTCGTATCATACAAAGAGGATCGTGACGGAAAGCAAGCCTATGAACTGAACGTAAACTTCTTCGACGCACTCTGTGCGTCAGGTGCATCGGAAATGCAGAACCTTCAAATGGAAAGATTCGTGGCGGCTCACGCAATCATGCTTTCGATTCGCGGGGTCCCGGCTATTTACTTCCACAGTATGTTTGGATCACGCGGCTGGCTTGGCGGTGTTGAGGAGACCGGCCAGAACCGCGCCATCAACCGCCAGAAACTGGACCTAGGTTCTCTTGAGCGCGATTTGGCAGACCCCGCCTCGCTTCGTCATCAGGTGTTTGGCCAACTTTCCCATCTGCTGAAGATCCGATCTTCCTGCTCCGCTTTTCACCCCGCAGGCCCACAGACCATACTTAAGGGCGGTGATTCGGTATTGGCAATGCTGCGCGAGTCGCCCACCGGCGATGAACGAGTGCTCTGCCTTCAAAACGTGTCTGGCAAACCAGGTAGTATAGAATGCGACCTCAGAGCCATTTTCGAGGATGTCCAACAAAGCGGCCAAGTGTATGATTTGATCTCGAACCAGGAATTGCCGATTCAGCGAAACGTGAAGCTGACGCTGCGCCCCTATCAAACGCTCTGGTTATCCAGCGCTTGAGAATGAAGCCCCACTCGCCCTATCTTCTGCTCCTGAAAAATCGCATCAACCTGGGTCGAATCCCCCTTAGTGAGCGTTCCTCGCGCCTGCTGATCTTCCATACCGATCATCACTTCACCATCCGCCTCGCTGAACGTTGGTTCAAGCTGGATAGGAGCCTTTCGACCTATCGAACTCGCCCTCCGATCATTGACAATTGGGTTTTCACCGATGGAGAAGGAAAGCCGCTCGAGCTTTCGCTAACAACCTATCCTCATGGCGTGGAGTGTGAGACAAGCATTGGCCGGTTTTCCATAATCTTCGCAGACACAGAAACGCTACTGGTCACGCTGCCCGCCGGCAAGTGCGGTGTCGAGTTCGAAGCCAATTTGGACAACGCCCACCCCGATCGACGCGGAGGGGTGCTTGGCCTGGCCGGAGACCTACGGCGCAATGTCGCTTACACGACGAATGCGCAAATTCTGCGAGACGAAACGGTTTCGAAAGAGCCAAAGCGCCAATCCGTAAAATTGTCCTTGGACGCCTCTGCGGGGGACCGAAGCCTGCTCCTGAACATCACACCGCGGCTCGGATTCAACCGCCACATCCCCGCAGCTGCAGAAGCCATCAAGGATGCTGAGCAGCGATGGCACGAATGGTTTGCTGCCGCGCCGCAAGTGAACTCAGAATTTCAATCGCAATATTACTATGCCTGGTGGGTGATGCGCGCCGGATTGATCTCCAGCCGGTTTTACACCACCCGGGAGGCGATGATCCCCTCCATGACGCATTATGTGGGAATCTGGCAATGGGATGCCTATTTCCACGCCCTAGCTTATCGATACATCGATAGAAAACTGGCTCAGGACCAAATTCGAATCATGCTTGATCATCAGCGCGAAGATGGCATGATTCCGGATGCCGTCCACGATGAGGGAACCGTTACGCATCTAAACCTTCCGGTGGACGCGGACGTCACCAAACCGCCATTGCTGGCGTGGGCGGTTTGGAAGCTCTATCAAATGGACAATGACCGCGAGTTTCTGGATGAGGTCTATGAACCCATTGTGCGCTGGAACTCCTGGTGGTTCGAGCATAGTGATTTAGACGGGAACGGCTTGTGTGAATACCAGCACCCATATTCATCGGGCCTCGACGACAGCCCGCTATGGGATGACGGAACTCCCGTCGAGTCTCCGGATCTAAATACCTACTTGTTCCTTCAGCAGGAAGCCCTCGGCCGGATTGCCGGGGTGATCGGAGAAGCAGATGACGCAGCTCTTTGGGAGCGGCGCGCGCAAGCCATGCTCCAGCGGATTATTCGGTTGCGTTGGGATCCCGAAGCCGGGCTATTCTGGGCGGCTCGCGACGGTGCGCGCGTAAGAGTGCAGACGCCCTTCAACCTGTTCCCACTTTTAACAGGCCGGCTTCCATCCAAAATTGCCGAACGGCTCGTTTCCAACCTTACGGACGAACGCCGGTTCTGGACGCGCTATCCCGTTCCTACAGTATCGATTAATGAATCCAAATATGACCCCACTCAGATGTGGCGAGGTCCTACCTGGATTAATATCAACTATCTGCTTATCGAGGGATTGCTGCGTTCCGGTTATACCGATCTCGCCCGCGAACTCCGTCGTCGCACCTTAAATCTGATATCGCGTAATGACGACATTTACGAGTTCTACCATCCGGAAACGGGCGACCCTTCGCCAAAAGCCGCCTCGACTTTTGGGTGGTCATCAGCAATCTTTATCGACTTGGCAGTACAAGCATCTCAAGAGGGCGAGGGCTGCTGAAGGGTTAACTTCGCATGTATACTGTCAACCGTTAACTGTCCAGTGTCTACCGACTAATGGCTGCAAAACGACTCGTCCTCATAGCCGGCAACATTGGGGCTGGCAAAACCTCGCTGGCCGAAAAACTAGGCGCCAAGCTGAGCTGGCGAACGGGTTTTGAGACCATCGAAGAGAACCCCTATTTGGGCAAGTTTTACGGGAACATGGCCCAATGGGCATTCCATTTGCAGGTATTCCTGCTAGGGCAACGCGCTGAGCAGCATCTGGCGGCTTACCGCGACCAGCAATCCTACATCCTCGATCGCAGTATCTACGAGGATTTTCATATTTTTGCGCGTGCCCTCCACCAACTTGGCAATATGACCGCGGAAGACCTGTTCACCTATGAACGGGTTTACAGGATGGTGATCGAATACCTACCCTGGCCAGATCTACTCATCTTTTTGCATGCACCCGTTGACGCGCTGATGGAGCGCATCCGAATCCGCGGGCGAGACATTGAAAAAGGCATCACGCCCGAGTATTTGAAGCTGCTCGAAGGATATTACGAGGAATGGATGGCCAAGTTCGACCTTTGCCCTGTGCTCAAAGTGCCTTCAGGCAGCCTGGATTTCGTCCATCACCCCCAGCATTTGGACATCGTTATCGAGAAGATCGAGGAGAAGCTATCGGGGAAAGAAGACGTGGTCTTCCCCGAATAGTTTTTACTCCGAGAAATCCTCGGCCGATAATCCCATTTCCGGGATATCGGGCAAATCGGTTTGATTCAACCAGGCATCGAAGAATGCATCCAGTTGCTGGCCGCTCAGCTCCTCGGCCACGGCGATGAAATCGGCTGTTGTCGCATTGCTGTGGACGAAGCGATCCGCATACGTCTTCAGGATGTCGAAGAAAATACCGTCACCCACCTTTAAGCGCAGCGCATGCAATGTCAGCGCGCCGCGGTAGTAGATGTCGTAGGCAAACAGATTGCTCGCCCCCGGATCGCCGATCGATTGGCTGCCCCGCGCCAGCCGTTCGTAGTTAGTGAGGATCTCGCCGTCCAACGTTTCGCGGCCATAAGCGTGTTCGTTCCAAAGCATGCTGGCATAGGTGGCGAAGCCCTCATTGAGCCAGATATCTTTCCATACGCTCAGGCCGACGGAATCACCGAACCACATGTGAGAAAGTTCGTGCGCCACCACGTACTCGTCGGTGAAGCTGCGGCCGAAGACCACCAGGGTGGCCGTCTCCAGCGCGAAACCAAGGTCCAAGTCGTGGACGACCACTCCAAACGCGTCGAAAGGATAGGATCCGAAAACCTCTTCGAAGTATGTAATCATGTCCCCAATGCGGGCAAAGTTGGCACGGACTTCATCGCTGACGCCAACAGCGAAGTAATTACGAACGGGAACTCCGGAGGGGGTCGTGTATTCATCCAGATCGAAATCGCCAATCGCCACGGTGACCAGGTAGGGCGCGATGGGGTCATCCATTTCCCAGACATAGGTCCAATCGGTGTCGAATTCCTGCACTTCTTTGAGTACCCCGTTTGCGGCAACTTCAAAGGGTTTATCTACGTTGACCAGGAACGTGTATGTCGCCTTATCTGCGGGATGCTCATTGACTGGATACCAGGTAGAGGCGCCGGTTGGTTCGCCCGCAACCAAGACTCCCGCGCCGTAATAGATCCAACCCTCAGAATATTGCGGGCCCGAAGTATTTGCGCCAGGCGTCCCCCCATAGTTCACTGCAATCTGGAAGGCATCGCCCGCGGAGATTGCTTCCGGTGGGTAGATGGTCAGCTCCGATCCCACGCGTTGAAAGAGGGCGTCCTCTCCGTTGACCTCCACTGCCGTGACGAGCAGCCCGGAGAAATCCAGATTTAGGCTGGTGAGCACTTGTGTTGCGGTTGCACTAATGGTGGTTGTGCTGGCGATGGCGTCTGCGTCCATATCTACCCTGAGCGCAATTTCGTAATGCCCCACGTCGTAGCCGCCATTTCCCATCTCATCGAAATACGGGTCGCCGATGCCTTCAGGACCTGGATTGGGGTTGGGCGGCGCGTCGAAAGTCGGTGTGGGTTCGAAGACCGGCTCTGGCGAGGAGAGTACTGCGGTCGGAGTGGCTGTGGCAGCGCCCAGGTTGGCGATTGTGTTGCAAGCCAGACCGGTTAACAGAATTAGGGATAATGGAAGCGCGATTCTGTTTTTTATTTTCATTGCACGAAGTTTACTCGCTTTCCCATCACTGCGTTCAATATCTATAAACCTCGCATAGGTTAGGCTGTGGATCCACATAGATCGCAAGTCCAGCCTTGGCAATGTTGTTTTATTTCCAAGCTACTTCAGGAATCTGCTCAGCACCGTAGCCTCAGTTGGCGTTGCGCCCGCTGTGTCTTTGCCGTGCATACCTTGATACACCAGAAATGTTGAACCCTCTTTACCGAATTTCTTATCAACGTAAGCCTGGCCCGTGAGCGTGCCTTCACTGTCGAGTGAGCAACTGGTAACCTCGCCAATGAGTTTGCCGTCCTTGTCCGCCACGGGATCGCCCTGGTGCGCCATGCGCACTCCAGGCGGGAAGCGGAAGCGCACAACCTCGCGCTTGCGGTTTTCCTCGTGGGCGAGGAAACCGCTGCGGCCGACGAACCACGGTTTGGTGCCATCTACGAAGGTGCGGAAGCCGGCATCAGCGGGTCCAAGGTTCAACGGCCCCGCAAGCTCCTGGCCATAGAGCGGCAGACCGGCTTCAATGCGCAGCGAATCGCGGGCGCCCAAACCGATCGGCTTCAAACCGAACTGCAAACCGACTTTGAATAACGCCTCCCATAGGTCAACGGCTTTGTCTGGGTGCACGAAGAGTTCAAAAGAAAGCGGTTCACCGGTGTAGCCGGTGCGCGAGACGATCAAATTGATCCCGGCCAGCGTCACTTGGGTGACGCCAAAGCGTTCCATTTTTTGGATGCGTCCCTTGTCTGATGCGGTAGATTCGAGCGCCAACAGGATCTTGCGCGATCTCGGACCTTGCAGCGCCAGGTCGACGCGCATGTCCTTGCCCGACTTCGCATCGCGCAGATTACGCAAACGTAGTCCGCGGCCGAAGGCCAGCGCCCATGGCCGCTGGCGGTCAACGCAGACCTTGCCTTCGCGTACGGCGTTCAGCCATGCCCAATTTTTGTCGTCGTTGGACGCATTGACTACGATCAAGAAATGATCTTTGGCTAAGCGATATACGATTAGATCGTCGATGACGCCGCCATCGGGGTCATGGAAATGGGTGTAAACCGACTGGCCGACAGACAGCCCCGTAATATCGTTGCCACATACGGAATCCAGGAAGGAGGCGGCTTGCGCGCCGTTGGCATCGTACACACCCATGTGAGCTACATCAAACAGACCGGCCTCGTTTCGTACCGCAAGGTGTTCCTCACGGACTGAAGAATAGCGCAGTGGCATTTCCCAGCCAGCGAAGGGCACGATCTTGGCTCCCATTGCAACGTGAGTATCGAATAGCGGTGTGCGTCTAAGGGGAGCTTCCTCGGGTTGCCAAGTGAAATCCGGCAGCGGTTTTCCTTCGCTATTTGGATTTCCGATGGCAAAGGGCTTTGGCGCAAAAGCTGCCTTCCCCTTGGGCGCGGCGACCTTGAGTCTGGATTCATGCACGACCAACGGCCCGGGCGCCTTTCTCTGCAAGTCGTTCTTATCGATAGCCACAAAGCCATCAGACAGGGCGCGCAGCCAGGTCGCGGCCGGGCCGAACTTGGCGCGTGGCACGCTCAAGAGGTAGCCAATGGCTCCAAGACTTCTGATACCAACTTTGATCTCGCCTTTGGGAGTCCACATGCTGGTCGTCTGCGTGGCAGAGGAAAGGTTCTCTATATCGGTAATCACGGCGGTATTCATCAGGCTGCTTGCGCGCGGCCCTCGGATTTCCAGACCGACCCAGGCAGACTTGCTCTTGGGTTTGTCGTCGATGTAGTAGAAATGGGGATAGCCATGGCGTGGCGGCTTGAAGTCGATGCCAGCCTTCTCAGCAAGATTTCGCACCTTCAGTTTTGTGTCTTCGAGGACGTTGAAATCCACCTTGGCGCGCTGGCTAAGCGAAGCAGCCGACCGATCGCGATAAGGTGTGCACGCTAACAAGACGTCCGCAATAAGATCGGCTACCTGCTCGCTGTCTTTCTCCCTGAAGCCGCGCTGGGTAATCCACGGAGTGCCAAGGCGAATCCCCGAGGGATTCAGCGCTGACTTATCGCCTGGAATGGTATTGCGATTGACTACTAAGCCTGCCAAATCAAGTATGCGCGCGGCCATGTCGCCCGAAAGTGCGGTCCCATCCGCACCCTTCACTGATTTACAGTCCAGATTGGTGAGATGTGAGTTGGTGCCGCCATAGGGAATACGGAAGCCGCGCACCTTTAGGCGTTCGGTGAGCGCCATACAATTCTTTACTACCTGGGCCTGCAATGATTTGAATTCCTTGGTCTGCGCAATTTTGAAAGTCAGCGCCAGCGCGGCGAATACATTCACATGCGGGCCGCCCTGCTCGCCAGGGAACACCGCCCGGTCGATTTTCTCGGCCAACTTCTTATCCGTTGTGATGATGATCGCGCCACGTGCGCCGTTGAGTGTCTTGTGCGTAGTCGAGGTAACTATGTGTGCGTGCCCAATGGGCGAGGGATATACACCTGCGGCAATCAGACCGGCAACATGGGCAATGTCTGCCAGCAGATACGCACCTACGGAATCGGCAATTCGCCGCAAGGCGGCCCAGTCCGCCGCCCACGGATACGACGAGAATCCGCCAATGATCATCTTAGGTTTGTTCGCCGCGGCCAGTTCGGCCACCGTTTCGTAATCGATGCGCTCCGTTTCGGGATCCACGGTGTAATGTACGATCTTGTAATATTTTCCTGATCGATTTACCGGGGAGCCATGCGATAGGTGGCCACCATGCAGCAAATTCATCCCCATTACAGTGTCGCCAGGATCGACCAGCGCGTGATAAACCGCGTTGTTGGCCGGCGCCCCGGATAGCGCTTGCACATTCACGTAAAGCTGATCGGCCCCGATGCCATTCGTGGCAAAGGTCTCAGCCACGCGGCGACGAGCTAAAGCTTCGATGGCGTCGGCGTATTCGACCCCTTTATAATAGCGGGGATCGGATTCTCGGCGGTAATGTCCGAGTCGAAGGTCGTAATCCAGAATTTCATCTTCGGTCAGCCAGCGCGATTCTTCGTCGGGATAGCCTTCGGCATAGATATTTTGGAAGGCAGAAGAGAGAGCTTCGCGCACAGCTAATGGTGCGCTGCTCTCGCTGGGGATCAGAATGATGCGCCGATATTGGCGCTCAGCTTCTAATTGTGTCAGCTCGTAAACGTCAGGGTCAAGAGCGGCCAGGCTACCGCGAAACAAGAAATCAGAACTCTTTTTTTTCGTCGCCATAAGTAAATTGTAGTCCTGCGCGATAGGCGGGTCAAGAAAAGCATCTAAACAACGTTGTTACGGAGCAGCCGCTCCTACATCCGGTGTAAAATCGCCGGGAATATGCGAATATGGAGATGCTAATGGTTAGCAGTAGTGCAAAAACCGTTGACGAATATATTGCAGCTTTGCCAAAAGATAGGCAAGGGGACATAAAAGCCGTTCGGAAACTGATCCTGCGCCATTTACCTAAGGGTTATCAAGAGGGGATGCAATTTGGGATGATCAGCTATCACGTGCCTTTGGAAGATTACCCGGATACCTATAATCGGCAACCTTTGGGTATTGTTGGTTTGGCCGCCCAAAAAAATTACAACTCACTTTATCTCATGGCGGTCTACGGTAATCCGGAAATCGAAAGATGGTTCAAGGATCGATACAAAGTTAGTGAAAAAAAACTGGACATGGGTAAATCCTGTGTTCACTTTAGGGCCGCGGATGACCTGCCTCTGGATCTAATAGCAGAGACGATCGCAAAAGTCCCGAAGGGTTCTTATATTAAATACGTTGAAAGTGTAAAGGGATCCGCGAGGAAAACACGCAGGCGTTAAAGAGAGAAAACGCCGGGGCTTTTCGGCTAAGCTACATTTTTCGCTCCGACCAGTTCGCCTCTGGCCGGCGTGACGTAGCCTTGCCGTTTTGACTCTGCCGCTCACCGCATTAGCGGTGCCTTGTGGCTTCAGTCTTGAGACTGTTCCCGCAAGCCGTTCCCGCCGCGGCAGCAACCAAAAGCCATGCTCCGGCGTTTCTTTCTGGACCCACTATAGCTGGGAAGGGTGTTTTTACCTGTTGTCTATTGTCCCCGCTGCTGGGGGACATATGTCACCAACAGTTATGGCTAAAAAGGTTGAATTAATACTTGTAAGGCAATCATTGCCGCCAGGGCTAGGGTAACAACGATCCCTACGGTATTGTGATCGGTATCCTGCAAGGCTTCGGGAACCAGCTCGGAAAAGACCATCCATAGCATGGCGCCAGCCGCCAATCCCAGACCGAGCGGTAGGAACGGATGGAAAATGAGGACAAAAAGATATGCGGGCACTGCCATTAGCGGTTGTGGAAGGCTGGAAAAAACGCTCCACAGACTGGCCTTCACAGGGCTGGTACCACGGGGAACCATGACAAGACTGATGGCAAGCCCTTCAGGGATATTGTGAATGGCAATCGCTACGGCGATTAATGCCCCCAGCGCTACGTTACCACCGTAGGCAACTCCAATGCCTATGCCCTCAGCAAAGGAGTGGATCGTCATTACCCCAACAATTAAAAATCCACGCAGGCCGCCAGTTGAGTGGAAAAGCTGATGATGGGCTTCGTGATTCTGTTTCAAGCGGTTATTTAGGAAAATAATCAGGAATAAACCACCTATAGTCCCAACGGTGAGCAAACCAAGATTAACGAGAACCCCTTGATTGATAAGGCCGACAGACGCGCCGAGCATAAGGCCAGCTGCTGCAGCATTAAAAATCCCAAGCCACTTTCGGGAAAAGTTTCGAATGATAACAAAGGGCAGGGCTCCAAGTCCGGTAGCCAGCGCTGTTCCGAGGGCAACCCAAAAGACCGTCCAAACATTGGCAGTATGCATGCTACTCCTATGGTTTGCTTGGGCGGGACCGCCGAATTGTTTTACTCGACCAGCGGGCGCTTAAGCACCACAGAGAATTCGCCGGTCAGTGATCCGGAACGGGTTACCAGTTGCCACCCATCCGCGATCATGCCTTTTACGTAATCGTATGGGTCGGGCCAGCGCGGGTTGGCCGGCGGCCGGAATTCATCACCTACGATCTCCACTTCTCCGCGGGTGATCTTCAATTCTAGGAATTCCCATTTGGGGACATTCGAGGTCATATTTGATGTTGGAGAACCAGGTGGGCGAGATAGGACTCGAACCTACGACTTCTTCCTTGTAAGGGAAGCGCTCTAACCAACTGAGCTACTCGCCCGAAGGTCAAATTATACATGGTTGGCGCCTGTCAATAAATTGCAATGGAAAATGCAGAATGATTGCTCGCTGCAATTAACTGTGCTATAGTTCGCCCCATGCCTTCGGGCTCGTACGCCGAGCGAATACGCTCGGCGCGTCCTAATTTATCCAAAAGCTTTCAGCGCTTGGCTGATTATATATTAGATTCCTACGTGCAGGCTGCCTTAATGACGGCATCAGAATTGGCGCACGAGGTAGATGTGGACGCGGCCACCGTGGTGCGGTTTGCCCAGGCGCTGGATTATTCGGGTTTCCCCGATCTCCAAGATGAGATTAAAGCACGCGTTTTGCAAGATCTGCTCATTCGCCAAAAAGAGACTGCGCAGGTCGACACGCTCCCTGCCGTAACCGATCGAGTTTTCAAGGAACTGGGCGAAGCCGTGGAGCGCGCCCGCCGCCTGATGGACCCCGCGCCGCTTCAATCCTTACTCAAGGCCATGGGGCAGGCTAAACGCGTTCTGATCCTTGCAGACCCTTTTGCGCAATCTGTGGTTAATGAGTTAATGCGCCATCTTCAGTCCGTGGGCATTACTGGTCACCGGTTAGCGCCCGAGGAAAGCGCCGTGGCGCGCAGCCTGGCAATCGCCGCCGAGGGAGATATGTTGTTGGTGCTTGACCTCGCCGGCCAGACTCCTTTGATTTCGGCAGCCTTATTGCATGCGCAGTCGCTGGGGTTAAACAGGGCAGCCGTCGTAGGCAGCGCCTCTTTTGATTCAGCACGTCGCGCTGACATCATCCTCGTGGTGCAGCCGCAGGAGCAGAGCGAAGCTGCGGTGGTGGTATTGGGAGCGCTGGTGCATATGCTGGGTTCGGCATTGCGATGGCGTTACCCGGAACGTTTCAAAGAAAATCAAGTCAAGATCGAAAAACTGGTGCGCAAACTCTCCGGCGCCAAGTCTGGCAGGTCCACTTAACTCCCATGAAAATCATTCGATACCTGGACGAATCTGAGAATGCCCAATTCGGTTGGGTGCATGAAGATAGGGCCGGACTCATCGAAGGCTCGCCCTTTCAAGCATTTCGCCGCGCGGCTGCCGAGTTTCCGCTCAGCGATTTGCACCTGCTCCCACCTGTGGCTCCCAGTAAGATCATTTGTGTAGGTCGCAATTATGCGGCTCATGCACAAGAGCATGAAGCTGAAATCCCGGATCTGCCATTGTTGTTTCTCAAACCGCCTTCCTCCCTGATCGGAACCGGAGAAACAATCCTGCTGCCACCTCAATCCCAACGTGTGGAACACGAGGCGGAATTGGCTGTCGTGATCGGCAAGCGATCGCGCTGGCTTGACACCGAAGGCGCCAAGGACGCCGTTTTGGGATACACGATCGCAAATGATGTGACCGCGCGCGATTTGCAGCGCCGCGATGGACAATGGACGCGTGGCAAAGGGTTCGATACCTTCTGCCCGCTCGGCCCCTGGATTGAAACCGAGTTGGATCCGGCTGACGCAGTGATCACTTGTATGGTCAATGGCGAATTGCGCCAGATGGGCTCAACGCGCGATATGGTGTTTCCGGTACGACAGCTAGTAGCCTACGCGTCCTCAGTTATGACTCTGGAACCTGGAGATGTGCTGCTCACCGGGACTCCGGCGGGAGTGGGATTGCTCAACGATGGGGATGAACTGGTTACGAGTATTGAGGGAATCGGCGAGCTACGCAACCCGGTAAGGGCGGAACAGCCGCATTAGGCAAGCCCATTTGGGTTTGTTTGAGTATAGGAGCCGATTACTTCTTTATTATGACCGGTGTGAGCCAGAAGGAATTGGCTTGCGTGAACGAGTCGTTCCCCATGCTTATTTGCAGGACGAATTGCACCTTTTTGCCCGCCAGCGATGAGAGATCGATATCGATATTGCGAATCTGCCCGTCGAATTTCTCGTCCCAGGTGCCAAGTTTGATCTCATCGCCGTTGCCTTTGATGTAACTGAGCCTGAAGGTCACACGGCAATTGGCGTTGTTATCCAGGCAGCCAATAGTCGTCACAAAATGGTCGCCATCTTTTACCGTGAAATCCGGAAAAACGCCGCGGATCCAGCCATTGGCAGCATGGTTCGGACGCGCCCAAATGGCGGCTTTGCCCGGCTTAGTGCCGTTTTCCAGTTCAGGATTCTGCAGGACAAGCACGAAACCATCGCTGCCCGCATTCGCGCCTGGGCAGGGAAGGTTGTTCTTGGATTTGCTATCCCAATCTGCATCGCAGAAGTTGGCTGCGAAGTCATATCTGACGCCACCTGAACTGGTTACCTGGCCAACTTGAATCAATGCAAAGAAGGGTACTCCAGCGCTGCCGCCTGACCCGTTGACTCCGAAGGTCGAGCCGGTGTCGCTGCGTATCACCCAGTTGCTCTTGTATAAGCCGTTCTCATTCGGGGCTTCCATCGGGATGGAAATGTCGACCGTTTCGCCTGGGCTGACGTCATCTGGCAGGGCGTAGCTGGACTTGTTCGCCAGGTTGGTGCCTGAACTGAATACAACCTTGTAGTCCTCATCCCAAGTGCAGGTGCCTGAGTTCTTGATTCGCCAGGTCTTGGTGAAATCCTGCCCTTTGCTCATCTGGGTGCCGTCTGTAACGGTGATATCAGCGATGAAGGTGGCCTGGTTGCAGACTGGCGCACTGGTGGGCGGCACCGGAGTGTTGCTCGCCGTTGAGGTCGCAAGGGCCACAGTAGCAGTCACCACCAAAGGGGTGCTTGTGGCTTCCGTAGTTGCGGCCGCCTCTGTCGGCGCTTGCCCCTGGGCAATCAGCGTGCCCGCCACCTGCGTGTACAAAGCATTGATATCCTGGGTGGGTTCCTGGGCCGTCGGCGCCCGACAGGCGCTCAACAGGAACAAAGCCGCAAGGGCCAAGCCGAGAATCTTTTGCGCATTCAATTTGTTTTGAACCATGTCACTCTCCCGAGGGAAGGGCTATCCATCAGATTTTAGCACTGCCAGGCGCGACAAGCGACGCATTGGCGGCGCCAATTTATAGACGCATACGTTGCAAGGATTGTTCCAGATGTGCAGGCTGGATTCTGAGCCTTTGCGATGAGCGACTTCCAACGTAAGTAATCGAATGGGCAATGGTCCGGGCGATGCTCAAATCGGTGATTTTCACGTGTTCTATGACCTTTCACTTCGGGTGGACCCTGGCGAGATGGTCTGGGTTTTAACTTTCCGTAAGCACCCTCGCTGGTAAAAGAAGAATTGACTTTATGACTGATATAATCAATCCTTGTATCGGGGCGTGGCGCAGTCCGGTAGCGCACTTGCATGGGGTGCAAGGGGTCGGAGGTTCAAATCCTCTCGCCCCGACACTATAAAAGGAGCCGTCGTTCTAACGACGGCTCCTTTGGGAGTGAACAGTGAGTAGTGAACAGCTATTGGAAACAAAGGATGTAATCCTAATTACTGATTGCACTGATCACTTGATTACTTTTCCACAACCTGGAACAGGGTGATTTGCATCCCATCAGGCGCCTGGACACGGGCAGTGAGATCTTTCCAGGGCGTTTCAACGGGTTCATGCACCAGTTTGCCTCCGTGCTCCAACGCGCGCGTCAGTGCCTTTTCGATATCCGGTACTTGGACGGCAAATCGAACCTGCCCGTTGCTAGGCTCGCCAACTTCCATCTCGTCCACATATTTCGCATAGTCGTTATCGAAGATCTCCAGCATTGCTGTGCCGCCGCCAAAAACCTGGGCGCGGCCTGAGCCTGACCAAACATCGCCAGGCTCCAAACCCAAACCATCGCGATAGAAGGCGATGGCTTTCTCGTAATCATCAACGGTTAATGCAATTCGCAATTCTGATACAGCCACTTAATCTCCTATTGCTTTCAGTTGTTCTTCCAAGCTGCTTGCGGCCGACTGGAAACCCTGAAGTCGCGTTTGCTCTTTTAGGACCACCGCCGCAGGGGCCTTGTTGGCAAAGTCAGTCGCTAGCAACGTTTCAAGACGTTGGATCTGCGCGCTGGCTTCCTTCAGTTCGCGCTCCAGGCGCGCCCGCTCTTCGACGGGATCGGTCAACCCGGATAAGGGAAAGTACACCTCCACCGGACCGGACACCAGCGGAATGGTGTTTTCAGGCCGCTCCTTGAGGGTCTTGGAGATCGTCAATTGCGCCGGGTCAAGTTGTGCCAACGCGGTCAGTGCAGCCTTTTCTTGTTCGAGCAAGTTGTAGCATTCTTGCGACACCAGGTGCGCGATAATCCTCTGCCCGGGTTTAATGCCCTTTTCTGCACGCAGGTTGCGAATGGCGCGCACCAGGTTTTGTAGGATGGCAAAATTGCGCAGATTGAAATCTTCCCATCCTTCTTGGGCAATCGGTTCAGGCCAGCGAGCAATAATTAGAGCTTCGGGCCAGCTGGCATTCTTTTCGGGGTTGATGTTTGCAGAATGATCGAGAGCCGCCTCCTTTAGCCGCGTCCACAATTCCTCAGTCACGAAAGGTGTGAAGGGATGAAGCAGGCGCAGGCTCAAATCGAGCACCCGCACTAAAAGGTCGGCGGTTTTGAAAGCGCGATCACCGCCTTCGGCTAGCTGCAGCTTGGCGATTTCGATGTACCAGTCGGCGAAATCGTTCCAGAAGAATTCGTAGATCTGCCGCCCGGCTTCGCCGTATTGGCTGTTTTCGAATAAGCGATTGCTAGAAGCGGTCAATTGCTTGACGCGCGCCCAAACCCAGGCGTCAGCTAGAGTCCAGTTCAAATCGCCTGTCTTTTCTTTGGGCGCGGCCGCCAGGGCGCCAATCACGTAGCGCCCGGCGTTCCACAGCTTATTGGCAAAGTTGCGGTTGGCCGCCACCTTTTCAAGGCTCAGGTTCACGTCTTGTCCCGGCGTCGAACCGACAAGCAACGTAAAACGCAGCGCGTCCGTGCCGTACTTATCCATGACCTCGAGCGGATCGATCACATTGCCGATGGTCTTGCTCATCTTGCGTCCCTGCTCATCGCGCACCAGGCCGTGGAGATACACGGTGTGGAATGGAAGTTCGCCGGTGAATTCAAGGCCCATCATGATCATGCGCGCCACCCAGAAGAACAGGATGTCGTAGCCGGTCTCCAGCACCGACGTGGGGTAGAAGTATTTCAAATCCTCGGTCTGTTCCGGCCAGCCCAACGTTGAGAAAGGCCAGAGCCCGGAAGAGAACCAGGTATCGAGCACGTCTGGGTCCTGAGTCAGCTCCACTTCTTTTCCTAATGTCCTTTTTGCTTCGGCGCGCGCTTCCTCCTCGTCGTAAGCGCAAAACATGCTGCCATCGGGAGCGTACCACACAGGGATGCGGTGTCCCCACCAGAGTTGGCGGCTGATACACCAGTCCTGGATGTTTTCCATCCAGTTGCGGTACACCTTGGTGAAGTGCTCCGGCACGATCTTGATGCGCCCCGAATCCACTGCCGCCAGCGCGGGTTCTGCCAGCGGCTTGATGGTCACGAACCATTGGGTGGATATCATCGGCTCGACGATCTCGCCGCCGCGTTGCGAGCGCGGCACGCGCTGCATGTAACGCTCGGTCTTGATGGAGAGACCGGCTGCCTGCATGTCGGCCCACAATGTCTTGCGAGCCTCGAAACGATCCATGCCTGCATAAGGTCCCCCTTCGGCTCTTATCTGCGCTGCCTGGTCCAGCACCGAGATAATGGGCAGCTTATGCCGCGCCCCGATCTGGTAATCGTTCGGGTCGTGACCGGGCGTTATCTTGAGCGCGCCAGTGCCGAATTCGCGGTCCACGTATTCGTCGCCGATCACTGGGATCTCGCGATCCAGTATAGGCACCAACGCGGTTGCTCCGATGTATTTCTTGTAGCGCTCATCTTTCGGATGCACCGCGACCGCGGTATCGCCCAGTATGGTTTCTGGCCGCGTGGTGGCCACGGGGATGAATTCACTGGAATCCTTGATGCGATATTTAAAGAAATAGAGCTGGCCTTCCTCTTCGCTGTACTCCACTTCCAGGTCGGAAACAGCAGTGCGCAGACGCGGTGACCAGTTGATCAACCGCGGGCCTCGATAGATTAGCCCTTTTCGATAAAGGCGCACGAAGGCTTCGCGCACCGCCTTTGACAGGCCTTCATCGAGGGTGAAACGTTCCCGCGACCAATCGCACGAAGCGCCAAGCCGGCGGATCTGTTTGGAAATAATTCCATGGTACTTGTCCTTCCAACTCCAGGTGCGTTTAAGGAAGTCATCGCGGCCCAATTCGTCGCGGGTTACTTCCTCGGTTCGCAAGATATCTTCTTCAACCTTCAACTGGGTGGCGATTCCGGCGTGATCTGTGCCCGGCACCCAGAGTGTGGGAACACCTTTCATGCGGTTGTAACGTATCATCAGGTCTTCCATAGCCACAAACATGGCGTGGCCAAGGTGCAGTTCACCGGTCACATTGGGCGGGGGGATGGAGATCACAAAGGGTTTCTTCGCCTCATCGAAGCCCGGCTTGCGCGGGTCGTTACTAGGCCGGAAGAAACCCTGTTCTTCCCACCAGGCGTAGACACGCTCCTCTGTGGCTTTGAAGTCGTAGGTTTTCGGTAATGTGCTCTCTGCCAATTTCGCCTCCGGATTAAATAAAAAACGCCTTCGTCTTGAGGACGGAAGGCGCTCCGCGGTACCACCTCGCTTCGGCCAATTGGCCGCGCTCAAATGCTATATCGGGCTACCCGCACCGGTCTAATAAGCTAAGAAAGAAAGGCCGTGCTTCGATTCTTTCGCTGTTCTTCGGTGGGAAGACCAGGCGACTTTCTGCGGTGGGCTGCTCGGGAGGCTTTCATCCTATGACTGCTCCCTCGCTGGAGAGCGCCGAGCCGCATACTGATCCTGGCAAACCTATATGCAATTGTTAGGGATTATACAGGGGATTTAAAGCCATGGCAATTCAGTTGTCCGCAAATCGGTTATTCAAGGAAAGGCTGGCGAAGTAACCTATCGAATGTTTTTCGGGGCAAATTGCCCAAGGCTAAAAGGTGAATTATTTCACAATTATTGACTCGAAATCATGCCTATGCTATTCTTCGCCCGTTCTCCCTAGAGGATAAATGCAACACGAGCGCATCGCCGAAAACGTCCACGTCTTCCAGAGCAGTCTATACGCTCAAGTAACCGCTGGAGCCGTAACTGGCCCCGATGGAGCTGTGCTCATAGACACTCTGGCTCTGCCCGAAGAAACCCGCGAACTCAGCGCGTTCATCGAACGCGATTTACGCGTCCCCGTCCGCTACATCATCAATACTCATTATCATGCCGACCATAGTTGGGGTAATAGCTTTTTCCCGGGAGCTACCGTCATCGCTCACCAGGCATGTTACGAAATGCTGGGCACACGCGGGGTGGCTGCCCTCGAGGCCGAGAAGAACGAAAATCCGCAGCTTCGCAATGTTGAGATCATCCTGCCCAGTATTACGTTTGAGAAGGGCGAACTCAACATCCAGGTTGGCAAAAAGACGCTCACCATCTTCCCACTACCAGGACACAGCGCGGATTCGATTGCCGTGCTCGTGGAAGAAGACCGCATCCTATTCAGCGGCGATACTTTCATGGCTCTGCCTACTCTCGTGGATGGTGACATCGATGACATGATTTCATCGCTGAAGAAGATTGGCAAAATGGGGCTTGAGAACCTGGTGCCCGGTCATGGGGAGATCGTGCTACGTGGCGAGATCGACGCCGCCCTGCGAGCGGATTTGAATTACCTGAACGAAATCCGCAAGGCGGTGCGCGGCGCGGCAAGGCGGCGCTACCCATTGGACATCCTGGAGAATATTCATGTGGAAGATTGCGGCAAGAGCCGGGTGCTGATTGCCGGTTTGGCGGAGCAATTGCACCACCGTAATTTGATCGCCCTCTATCGCCAGGAGTATGGAAAAGTACCCGAGGGTTCGGAAATGTATTTTGAAGGTAGATGATTCCGGGGCTGTTTACATGTTCTTTTCGCCGCGAAATCCATGACGGCGCTCTTTCCCTTCGCGCAAGCGCTTGAGGTTGGGGCGAAGGGCCCAAACTAGCATCAGCAAAGCAGTTAAGCCGAACCAAGCATATTCCAATGGGAAAAATCCAACCGCTGACCCTATACCGAAAATCAACAAGGCCATAATGCCGGCGCTGAGAGTGGTTAGGGAAGCGTAGCCAACGAAATAATAAATAATTAATCCAATAGGTAAGATAAGGTAAAGGCTGGGCAGCCAGATCCCGGTTGCGCCGCCGACCACTGGCGCACCGCCGGCGCCGCCGCCTAACACCAGCCTTCCTTCCTTGCGTTGCACCAGGAACATCGAATAGTTATGCCCTAGCACCGCGGCCGCGGCTGCCAGGGCCGCGGCTAATGCCTCGCCTGGGAATAAGACGGCGGCGACTTGCACGGCGGAATAGGCCTTGAGACCATCCAATACGCCGGTCAAGGCTCCTACCCAGGGCCCCGCGGCTCGCATTGCATTCGTGCCCCCACTTCTGCCGCTGTGGACGTCGCGGATATCGCCGCCCGTCGCCAGGCGAACAAGCATGTAACCGAACGGGATGGACCCCAGCACGTAACCAAGTAAAGTGACGCCAATGAAAGGCAGCAGTTGCACGGTGATGGAACTCCTTTAGAGGATTTCGAATTTAACGGAAGATGATTGCCAGCAGCCAAAAAATGGCCAGCGTGATTATAGGGTCGCGAATAGCCTTGCGGGGTTCTTGCCCAAGATTGAGAGCGTTAATGTAGTTATTTAGAGCGTAAAGTAAACCCAACAGTAGCAAACCAAATCCCAGGGCCGAAACAGGCAAATAGTGTGCTGCGGCGCCGATCTGGGCAACGATAAACGCGATGCCGGCCATCTGCAAGGGCCGCCATTTTGCGCTTTCCTGCAACAATTGCACGCGCGTGGCTGCCAGGAAGCTTCCTAGAAAGATGGCAGGAAAAGCCAGGTACAGGCGCAAACCCAGGCCGCGTAGGGTAATGGCCAGGATCAGGAAAAGTCCGAAAGTCAGTGCGCTTAGCGCCGGCGTGGCAATCGAGTAAAAGCGATTCTGTTTAAAGGCACTGCTATATTCAGCGAGCAGAATAACCAGGATCAAAAACGCGGAACCTGCAAATGCTACCCACCACCGCAGCCCAAATTCAATATTCGCCAGCGTCAGGCTGAGCACCCAGGCTGTCATGGCTGGCAGCAGCCAATGGCGGGCCTTAGACGGCTGGCTAGGCGCACTTTCACCGCGCAACAACCAGTCGATGCCGGCAGCGGTTAGCCCGGAAACGAGGATTGCCACAATCGTATTGGTATTGATCAGCAATGGCACATAAATACCTGCCAAGTCGAGGGCGAGCACGCGGCCGGGTAACTGCACGAACCTCGCCGAGGCGTAAGCCAATAAGATCAAGGCCATTACAGCGCTCAAGCGCTCACGGTCAGGCAGGTCGCCAAGTCTATCCACGGCGGAATTGTAACGTAGGGGCTCCTTGGACATCAACGGAGGGAAAACTTGGTGCAGGATTAGCCCTAGACAGCCGTAACGTCCCAAGCCTCCCATGGAAAAATAGGCCGATTGTCCCTTGGATAGAACTCCGCCCATGTATTAGAATTGACTTACCTTACGTTTAACCCAATGATATGAGTATTGAAGAATTTTTTAGAAACCTTGAGTCCAAAGAAAACTCGGTCCGCAAGGTAATTGGCCAAGTTTTATCCACTCGGTCAGTGATCGGTTTCCTGGTGGAAGCCCTGTTCGCCAGGGACGAGCGCGTCCGCTATGAAAGTGCCGGATTGTTGCGCCTGATCGCAGGAATCAGCCCCCAATTGCTGTATCCCCATTTCAATTCATTGCGCGATGCGCTGGATTCCAAGGATTCGCTGCTGCGCGGAGATATCTTCAATATCCTGAAGCATATTTCTCAGGTGGACAGCCAGCGCAAACTCCGGCTATTGGCGGAAGATTACGGTTTTAAACCAGCTCTGTAACTACTCAAGAGAAAAGTGTAGCAGCCTATTATTCTGGCTGTCGGTGACCCAAACACCGCTTGTGGAATCGGCCGCCACACCTTGGGCTATTCCAATGTCCACAGCCGTCTGCTCGTAGCCTCCAAAGAAGTGCACAAAAGTTCCATTTGATTCGAAGACCAGGATTCGTCCAGACTCGGGGTCTGCGACAAACACGCGTCCATCGACGCCAACACTAAGGTAGGGTTTATTTACTAACGATTGGCCAAACCAGCCGGCGATGTCCCAACTTTCTATTACAGTGAAATTGCCAGCCGAGTATTCCAATACCTGAACGCGCTGGTTCCAAGTGTCGGCCACGTAGAGCCGTCCGGTTTCGCGATCCAAGGCCATCCCTACGGGTTCATCGAATTGCCCCAGACCAAATCCAGCTTCACCAAATTGCGCGATGAAGTTTCCGTCATCATCGAAGACCTTAATGCGTTTGTTGCCTGTGTCCATCACTAAGATGTTGCCATCGTTGTCCACTAAAATTTCACGCGGACCCCACATCGAATAAGGCTGTTCGTCCTGACCAAAATTGCCCCAAGCCTTAAGGAAGATACCGCTGATTGTAAACTTCTGGATGCGGTGGTTCCAGGTATCCGCAACGTAAACAAAACGGCCATCCGGTGAGACCGCTACGCCCCAAGGTTCGTTGAAAGTGCCGCCTTCCGCCTCACCATTGCTGGAGTCGCTTAGCGTGCCCCATTCGTTGATGAAGACTCCGTCCGCAGCGAAATGCTGAATGCGATGGTTATTGGCATCGGCGACAAATACGCCGCCATCCGGCGCGACGGCCAATCCGCGCGGTGAGTTGAATTGCCCGGGTCCTGCGCCCGGTCCACCTACTTGGATGTCCGCCGCCAGTTCGATGCCCCTGCCTTCGTAAGGATCCTCGATAACCGTTTCCCCTTCGGGTTGGGCGCCGTAATCCCAGATCTGTGCGGCGATGTCTTTGCGAACGTACATACGCATGGTGCGCGATGGGATCCAAGCCGAAAGGCTTGGATCCTGGCCTTTGGTTTCCAGGTAGGCCCGAAAGTCGTGGTTCATCCAGATCTGCCAGATCGCCTCGCGAAATTGCGCATTGCCGAAGTAAGACCAGAGCCGGTTGCCGACCCGGCCCAGATAATCTAGATAACCCATGTCTGTCGCAAGCCGCCCCGTTTCAGCCGCGAACCCGCCCGCGATGGTATCCCATTGGTATTCGAAATAATCCTGGTTGGGCCACCAGATGCGGTTGTATTCGAACAGGTAATAGGAGTTGCCGACGATGGGTTCGATCTTTCCATAGTTGGCATCGCCAACCAATATGACCGGCAAGTCGCGCAAGTCGCGGGTAGGCTGGTCTGCGTAATACCGTTGGTTTGGGTAATTGCGCAGGTACCACCAAAACGGATAGGTGGTTTCGTTGTCGTAGGCGATCTGCAGATCGTTACTGTCGGTCAGGCGAGCAGAGAGATCTTCGATTTGCTCCATGATTTCTTTGGGGCCGGGAGCCATGTGGGCGTAAACCAGGTATTCAGTCGCCAAGTCGTAGTTCAGATAATTGGCGCGGAAAGACGTTCTTGCAGTGTAAAAAGCCAGTCCCGCAAAGATCAAGGCAAGTAGTACTTTGGCGAATTGTCCGGGTTTCCATTTTGCTCGTTCAGGCAGAGCCAGCATCGCATAAACGCTTGCGGTCGCGAGCAGTGCATAGAAAACGAACCGGTATGTGTCTCGAAGCTGCAATTGTGTCGACCCGGCAAATGGGGGTTGCGTTCCGAGCAGCAAACCCAGTGCGCTAAGCAATGCCGCAATGAAAACTACCATGGCCAACGCCGCCAACACGGAGCGCGACGTGAACAACCGCGTCCAGTCGACGCGCTTGAGAATCCAGCCTGCTGACCACCCGGCAAGCATCAACAAAGGAATGGCGATATGCACTGTGAGCCAGGGCATCTTTTCGCCGGCGATCGAGTAAGCCAGTAGCGCTGTCACGGCCCAGAAAGCGAATAGAACCACTGCCAGCTGCTGGCTTTCCTCCGGGCGCAGTTTCCGGTTTTCGGCTTCCGGTTGCCGCTTGGTGGGTAGCCTGTTCCGCAAGATACGGATCCCCAATACGGCAGCCACAGCGCTGCCGAACAGTGCCAGGAACTCGTACATTGGGACTTGAAGAAAAGCGTAGAAGTACCAGGGTTGGCTGCCTCGCTCGACGCCTTGCTGCTCAAGCCAATAGCCAAGCGAGCCAAAGAGTCCCGTAAAAAATCCAGCCCCATTCGTAAAAACCGTGGTGTAGAGGGGAATAAAAATGGCGAAGAAGATGCCCATGTTGATAAGCCAAACGCGTGGTGACCATGCCAATCCGAGGGCTGCCGACACCAGGAACATAAAGAGGATCACACCGACAACTAATGCGACCACACCAATTTGGGGCGAGTCCAGGGCAATACCCTGAGCCCAGTTGAAGAAAATTCCTTTTAGCGCTGTATAGTTCAGGTCCGAACGAATCCATTGGACAGGGAATGCCGCCAGGTGGGGTAGTGCCAGCGTGAATAGAAGTACCATTAAGCCAAAGCTGCGCTCTTGGCGAAGGCGGTTCCAGCCATAGCCGCGGATCAAAACAAACAGGCCGACCACCAGGGCGATCAATCCTACGCTGCCAAGCAATAATGGGATGCGGGACATGGGTGACGAGAGGGTTACTTCGTCGCTTTCTCCCTGGACGGCTGGCTCTTGCACTTCCGTTGTAGAAACGGCAACCGCTGCCGGCTCACGGGTGACCAGTTGTGCTCCGACAGCTAGAACAAACAGCGAAGCGGCAATGAGCAATACGGTGAAAAAGATTCGCCGCGATTCGGGGTTTGTCCACTTGCGATTTCCCAAGCGCACAAGGAAGAGGAAACCCAGGAATAGCAAGGCTTGGGCCGCGTAGATGAACGAAGTCTCTTTGGCTGTGAAATGCAAAGCCAGCGCTGCAGTTGTGATGTAGAGATATTTGGTTTTACCTGTATCCAGGTAGCGCAGCATCCCCCACAGCATCAATAGCCCGAATAGGGCCACGTAGGATTCATTGCGCGCGTAGCGCTCGTAATACAAGATGTAGGGTGAGATCAAAAAGAAAAACGCCGCGGCCAGGGCGCCAATCCGCCCGATGTAGCGGCGGAAGCCCCACCATACGAACCAGATGGTCAGCACTCCGAATACGGCCACAGGCACCCGGGCTGTGAAGTCGTTATCCCCGAACAGGAAATAACTCAGCGCAATCAGGTGGAATTGCAGAGGTCCATGACTGAGTGGGTCGTGCTGATAACCGTTTCCCTTGTAAAGTTGCCATGAGAAATAGACGTGAGTGGTTTCATCGTGGCTCATCACCCGGTCGCCGAGGTCGTAGAAACGGGTCAATACGGCAACGATGAGCAACAGAACAATGATCCCAGTTTCCCAAGTTAACTTAAAGCTGGAAAGGAAAGGCCGATCTAGCCAGGAAGGTTGTGAGGAGGCGGCGTCTTTAGGCATCGGCGCAATTGTCGATATGGGTTGCCCGTATTTTACTCATTTCCCAAAGTGCAAGGTGTTTAAAATCATACCGGCTAAAGCCTAGAGGCCTTATACATACGGAGTCGAGGCTTTAGCCGGTTTTTCCGATGAAATGGAATCTATTCAGAGACCGCCGCTGCCGGCGCCTCGATGGGCGCAAATCGCTCTCGCCTGCCTAACCGCAAATGAAGCGTGTAGAAAGCCAGGGCTGCTACAGCACACATTACTCCGCCGATGTACCACAACAGGTTAGGGTTGTAATTGTCCAGGATGACACCGGCCGCCGTTGGGCCCACAGTGGCTGGCAACTGCCACAGGAGCCCGAAGACCGCCATATAGCGCCCGCGTTTGTCCTCTGGCGCGAAATTCGCAGCCAGCGCCTGGCTCACCGGCATCACGATCATTTCGCCGATGGTTACGATCACGATCGCCAGCACAAATAGTGCATAGGCCGCCACAAAGCCGAACATTCCGAAACCAACCATATAGATCAGCGAACCCAGCGCCATCATCAGGAAGGGTGGGCGGGTCTTGATGACCCGCGTCGTCCCGAACTGGAAAAGGATCACCACAATGGCGCTGGAGGTCAACAAGAAGCCGTAGCCTTGTGGGGAAACTCCATGTTGATCGCGCAGGTACACCGACAGGGAGTTGTACATTTGGATGTAGACCGTTGTCATAATGATCGATGCAAAGATAAAAGCCATGAATGCGAAATCTCTAAGAACTTGTCCGTAGCCGCGGAAAGTCTGGCCTATGGTCTCCGGTTTGGCCCCTTCTGTGGGCTGGGGTTTGGTTTCCGGTATGAGCTTGTAAAACAGTGCGGCAACGATGCAGCTAATGATGGCATCGGCCACGAATAGTGAGAAGAAAGTCTTATCAATGCTGGCGACAAATCCGGCGATGGTAGGTCCGATGATCCACGACATGTTGCCCACCACGCGCATGATGCCGAAACCTTCCTGCCGTTTATTCTCCGGCAGGATGTCCGCGATCATGGCCTGGTGCGCCGGCCCGGCCACGTCGGACAAAATGCCGATCAAGACTGCCAATGGGAATAGCAGGCTATATTGAGTGACCGATCCGAGCGTCAGCGTGCTGATGGCGCTGGCGATCAGTCCGAACAAGATCAGGCGCCTCCTGCCAAACCGGTCGGTGAGCGCTCCTCCGATCACACTACCAATCAGGCTGGAGATCGAAAATAGGCCCAAGACGTATCCCGCCTGGGTCATCCCGACGCTGAATTTCTGGGTTATGTAAAGTGCAAAGAAGGGGAAAAGCATGGTTCCCCCCACGCGGTCGATGAACATCACTCCGACCACCATCCAGAACCGCCGAGGGAATTCGTTGTAGATTTTTCTCAGCCCGCCAAAGTAATCTCGTTTGTTTATTGCTGTCGTCACGGCAACCTTTGAGGTAAGTGTCGGGAGGTTAGATTATGGCACAAATGTTCCAGATAAACAATGCCACTACTTGAAATTTGGTGTTCGCTTCAATGCTTTTTATTTTGTTTTCGCTTCTGCGCTATATTGGCGGCGGAGCCAGATTTTAACTGCTCGACTTCGCCTGCTTCCAATTTCCTCCACTGCCCGGCCTTCAGTCCGCCTACGCGCAGGCTGGCGATGCGCACGCGGATCAGCTTTACCACGGGCAACCCAAGCAGTCTGGCGATCTCCCTGATCTCGCGTTTTTTGCCTTCGTGCATGATCACACGCAGCCAGGCGCCTTTACCCTTCATGCTTTCCACGCGCACATCCGCCGGCTGGCTGCGATCACCTTCTGGCAACACAACGCCCCTGCGCCAGGTCGCCAGTTGTTCCTGGTCCGGGCGGCGGGCCACAAGTACGCGGTATTCCTTTTCCTGCTCGTAGCGCGGGTGAGTGAGCCGTTGGGTCAACTCGCCGTCATTGGTTAGCAACATCAAGCCTTCACTGTCTTTGTCCAGGCGGCCGACTAGGTGAAGGTGTTCGGCTCCCGGTACCAGATCCGTTACTTTTTGGCGCTGGTCAGGCCCGCCCGTTGTAGACAGGACCCCGCGCGGCTTGTAGACCGCATAGTAAACAAATCCCTGGGGCTGCAGGATGCGTCTGCCATCCACGCGAATATCATCGCGATCTGGGTCCGCCTTGCCGCCAAGCTGGGCGCGCTCTCCGTTGACCGCGACGCGGCCGGCGCTGATCAGCTCTTCAGCGCTGCGGCGAGAGCCAAAGCCAGTACGGGCGAGGATCTTTTGCAATCGTTCTTCAGGCACTGGGTCTATTAAGAATACGGCAATAGGTATTTACGTCTTGAGTATTTCCTCTGACGGCGGTTCCGGCAGCGGTTCCTGCTTTGCCAGGTGATCCAGGTTTAGCGGTGGGAGTTCCTCCAATTTGCTGAGCCCGAAGTGCTGCAGGAATTCAGGCGTGGTGGCATACAGGATGGGGCGGCCGGGCCCCTCGGTGCGTCCAACTTCCTCGATCAATCCGTGCGTGAGCAGTAAGCGTATCGAGCTGTCACTGTTGACGCCCCGCACCGCATCGATCTGCGGGTGGGTGATGGGTTGCTGGTAAGCGACTATGGCCAGGCACTCGAGCGCCGCGTTGCTCAGTCGGGTGGTCGCTTCCAGGTCCAGAAAATGCTCCACGAGGTCGGCGGTCTGCGGTGCAGAGGTGAGCTTCAATTCCCCCTTGTGTCGCTGTAAGCGGATGCCGCGCTGCGCGTAGGATTCTTCCAAGATCGTCAGCGCCTTTTCAACTTCGCGCGGAGCAACCTCCAACGCCTCGGCCAACTGTTTGACGGTGACTGGTCCCGGCGCAACGAACAACAGCGCTTCCAATGGGGATTCCAGACTCAGATCAGCGGGCTTGGTCTCCAGGGCTTTGCTTTTTGGCATGCTATACTCGTTTTAAAATCGCCACCAGGCGATTTTTACCTTAGCTGTGCGATTATACACGTTGGCAATTCTGCTCATTCTGTTGGTCGCCTGCGCACCGGCTGCCTCAACTGAGCAAATTTCCATTTCACTTTCAGCTGACGGCGAAACCCGCGAATTTACGCTCACTTCTGGCAGCAGCGTGCGAGACGCGCTCTCCATCGCGCGGATAGAACTTGGTGATCTGGATCGCACCGAACCGCCTTCCTATTCCGAACTGGAAGATGGCGATGAGATTCGCGTAATCCGCGTGACAGAAGAATTCGAAACCGAACAAATCGAGCTCCCTTTTATTTCGCGCACCTTGCCCAATGAAGGGCTGCCAGCCGGTGAACAGCGGTTGATCCAAAACGGCGCCAACGGGTTGCGGGAAGTCCATTATCGCCTGCTGTACGAAGATGGCGAACTGGCCTCGCGCGCGGAGGTCAGTTCCACAATTTTGAAGCAACCCTTAGAGGAGATCATCATGATCGGTGCACAATCGCCGTTCAGCTCGCTCCCGGTTGCCGGCCGCCTGGTTTTCCTGTCTGCAGGCAACGCCTGGTTGCTGGAAGGCAGCAGCGGCAACCGCCGTCCGGTTGTGATCACCGGCGACCTCGATGGCCGCATCCTTGAAGTCTCCCCAGACGGTGAATGGTTGCTGTATTCGCGCACAAGCTCGCGCACCAATGAGATCAATGAGCTATGGGTTGCCAGCCTGGATGAAGGCGAACAGGTCTTTGTTGACTTGAATGTGTCCAATGTCGTTCATTATGCAGGCTGGATCCCCGGTGAAGAAAATCGCATCGCCTTTTCCACTGTCGAACCATCTATCAACCCTCCGGGTTGGCAGGCCAATAACGATCTCAAATATGTTTCGTTCACGGAGGCGGGGTTCGAAGAACGGCGAGTATTGCTCAATCCCCGCGAAGACGGTTTCTATGCCTGGTGGGGCACGAGCTACTCTTGGTCGCCAGATGGAGAACGAGTGGCCTTCGCCCGTCCGGATGCTGTCGGCGAAGTGAGGATCAATGCGCAGAGGCTCGATATATGGCGGCAGTTGCCCGCCTACCAGACCGGCAGTGACTGGGCATGGATCCCTGGAATTGCTTGGTTGGGCGACGAAAGTTTCTACTACGTTCGATACTCTGTGAATCCCTCGTCCTTCGACTTGGTACTTGCCGAAGAAGGCGGCGAAGAAATCATCGCCCCTGACGTCGGCATGTTTGCTTCACCAGTCGTCGAGCCCGGTGGTGAACAAGTGGCTTATCTGCGCGCATTCACGCCTTCGCAGAGCGACATTAGCGCCTACGAACTGATGGTGTCCACACCTGCGGGAATCAGCACAGCATTGTTTCCGCCGGAAGGCGCCGCGGGCTTGCAGCCGCAACGGGTGTCGTGGTCGCCGTCCGCCGAAAATGGTCCTCTGATCGCGTTCGTTTACGAGGGCAATCTGTGGGTGGTGAACGTGTTGACTGCTGAAGCCCAGCAATTAACCGGCGACGGTTTGGTCACGGCCATCTCGTGGCGGTAGTCCCTCTCAGCATGCTAAAATCCCTCGGTTTTCTATGAGGAGACTCGACGAAAAAGTAGACTCCCTTCCCCTTTTCAAGGGGAAGGGCCGGAGATGGGGTTGGTTTTGCGCGTTCTAGTAACCGGAGCCGCAGGCTTCCTCGGCTCGCACCTGTGTGACCGCCTCCTGGCTGAGGGCCATGATGTGGTGGCCATGGATAATTTCATTACCGGCAAGCGTGAGAACATTGCCCACCTATCAGGAAACGAGCACTTCAGCTTTATTCGCCATGATGTTTCCAACTACATCCACGTGCCTGGCAAACTGAACGCTGTGATGCACTTCGCATCCCCGGCCAGCCCGAATCCGGCTTCGCCCATCGGGTACCCCAATTTGCCCATCCAGACTATGAAGGCAGGCGCCCTTGGCACGCACAATACTTTGGGCGTGGCGCTGGCCAATGGCGCGCGCTTCATGCTGGCTTCGACCTCCGAGATTTACGGCGATCCCCTTGAACATCCTCAGAAGGAGACTTACTGGGGGCACGTAGACCCCATTGGCGAGCGGTCGGTCTACGACGAAGCCAAGCGCTTCGCCGAGGCCCTTACCATGGCATACCATCGCTTCCACGGTGTCAACACCTGCATCGTGCGCATCTTCAACACCTACGGACCGCGTATGCATGTAGACGATGGTCGCGCGCTGCCCAACTTCATCACGCAGGCCTTGCGGGGCGAAAAGCTCACCATCTATGGCGACGGTCAGCAGACCCGCAGTTTCTGCTACGTGGATGATTTGATTGATGGCATCTACACGCTGCTGGTTTCCGAAGTTCATGACCCCGTGAACGTGGGCAACCCCAACGAGATGACCATCGAGGAATTCGCCAAGGAGATCGACGGGTTGGTGGGCACAAAGGCCGGCCTGATCTACCACCGCGACCGCATGCTCCCCGGCGACCCGCTGCGTCGCCAACCCGATATCACGCGGGCCCGTGAATGGCTCGACTGGGAACCGAAGGTCCCGCTGAAGCAAGGCTTGCGGAAAACGATTCCTTATTTCAAAGAGCAACTGGGGATCGATTGAGCCTATTAACCAGTCGCAAAGAACAAAAGCGCGGAGCTTGTTGGGAGATGAGCCAAAGGCTCACCGTGGCAACCCCCTCCATGGATTGCTCCAAATGAGCATTTTACAGAACCGTCGAGAGCAGAAGCGGTTTATCAAGTTTGCGATCGTGGGCGCCGTCGGGATGCTGGTCGATTATTCGGTCTTCAACCTGGTCGCTTACTTAATCGGCCTCGAAGAGGTTTTGGCCCAGGGGGTTTCTTTCCTGGCCGCGGTCACTACCAATTTCATCCTCAACCGGAATTGGACTTTTCGCGACTCTCGCTCCAAGCGGTTACGCGTTCAGCTTGCCCAGTACGTAGTGGTTAACGTAATCGGGCTCATCATCCGTACACCGATCTTTATTGCCTTCAGCTACGCGTTCGATGGCTTGCTGGCTGGTCGCCCCCTGCCTTTTGGCGTGGCGGCAGTATGGCTGGCACATAACCTGGCATTAGCCGGGGCCATTGCCGTCGTCCTTCTCTGGAATTATTTCGTCAATCGCAGATGGACCTTTGGGGACGTGGCCTAGTTTATATCTTGCGCAATTCTTAAAATCGCCTTCAGACTCTTCTCCACGTCCTCATCCGTCGTTGCCCATGATGAAACACTGATGCGCATTGCCGTGTGGCCCTGCCAACTGGTACCGCCAGCCCACGTCGTTCCGTCCTCACTGATTCTGCGGGTCACTTCTTGTGTCTTTTCGGGCGAGCCGAACGAAACCAGCACCTGGTTCAGCGCTACGTCATTCAAAACTGTGTAACCTGACTCTTCCAACCCGCGCGCAAACCGCTGCGCATGCTGGCAGCAGCGCCTCACCATCTCGGCCAATCCGATGCGTCCCAGCGAAAGCAGCGCCGCCCAGATCTCGACGCCGCGAGCGCGGCGC
>DATDRZ010000067.1:0-4143 GCA_035291465.1 Anaerolineales bacterium | reverse complement strand
TGGCCACGCCGTCAACTGATTTGGCCGGATTTTGGCCTTTACGCATGGCGGCCCCCAATGGGTGGAACGAATCTCATCGACTTGGTCTTTCAAAAGTCCCGACGATGCGCAGGATGTCAAAGCCTTCGGCGTACTTCTTTTCAGCCAATGCGCCGTGGCGCACTAGGGTGGCCTTGATGATCTCGGGATCAAAATAATACTTTGTCTTGTAGGTCTCGTATTCGGCCAGGGCACGCAGCTTGCGCTGGACATCTTCTTCACTGACTTCCACCAGGAAATGAGGAAAGAACCCATAGCTGCTGCGCAGGCAGTCGAAACCCAAAACCGTGGTTCCGCGGAAAGCCCGCAGGGTTTCCTGGGTGGCGGTTGCGTGGTCTTGATGGATATCGGAGCTGGTGTGCGTAAAAACAATATCAGGGGGGTTTTGGGAATTCAACTGCACCAGGGTTTCCAGGATTTCCTGGCGGACCTGCTGGAATTTGCGCGTTTCGAATTGCTCGACAATGACGTGATCTTCAGCAACGCCCAGCATCCCCATGCTGCGCCGGTGTTCGCCAACCAGATTCTTCAGCAGGGGATTCTTTTGATTGTCGGAGAGGGTCAAACAGGTCACTTCGCACTGATCGACGATGTGCGCAATCAGCGCTCCGCAGCCCAATTCGATGTCGTCGGGGTGCGCCCCGACGAACAAAACCTTTTTTCCGTAGAAATACATATTAATCCCGCCTACTTGGTGGCGAGAATGCCCCCCACGACCTTCGACATGGTCAACTTGCTGTCCCGTTCCAGGCGTTGAGTGGCATTGTCGGTGATTTGATCCATTACATGCGAGAAATCGTCCTTATCCTGGAAAAAACTTCCCCATAATTTGCGGTCCTCGGAAAGCGAAGCCCGCGTATAGGCAATGAAAGGTTCGATTTCCGTGAAAGTCAATGGGTTCTCGAAAATATGCAGCTCCGCGCTATGAAACTGGTTCTGGACGGTCGAATAGATTTCTGAGGCATAGCGCGAAGACCCGGGCATGGGTGGAATCTCTTTGCCAGTCGCCTCGCGGATAATGTCGTAGAACAACTGCTTGTTCTCCGGCATCGGGCCGGTGGTGAATAAGCGCCCCCCGGGTTTCAAGACACGGTGCATCTGTTGAATAGTGAAGGGGATGTCTTGGGCATAATAAATGGCAAAGCAGCAAGACACCAGGTCATATTGCCCTTCTGGATAGGGGAATGGCTGGTTGAAATCCATTTTCTCGAAGGCGATGCGGTTGCCGGTCTTGGCGTTGAGTTGCCTGGCTTTGTCCAGTAATTCATCTGAGACATCCACCCCCGTAATTTTGCTATTTTCCCCCAATGTTTCGAAGAACACGAAACATTGCTTGCCTGCGCCGCAGGCCACGTCCAGGATGCGTGTTCCCGGCTTAAGTTGCAGGAGATCCAACATCCATGCGTCGATATCTCGCGCCCCGTATTTCTGGTGAATGTCAATGCGTTGTTGCAGGTCTTCAGTGGTTTCCCTGTAATCGAATTTCATCTACGAAAGCCTCTCAAAATGGAAAATGGTAGGAAATTATACACGTTGGTAGGCAAGAAACCCATGGCCCTCCATGCCCTACATCCGTTCGGGGTAGGTAGTATGCGGTACCTTCTGAACGTCACTGCAGCGGCAGATCGCGAAACGGCCGCCCTATGTGGCGGCTCAAGGAAGCGGGCGCCCTTGTAAGAGGTATCGGCAGGGCATAATCGGCCGGGAACAAATGCGAAAAAATAAACGTTCCTTCTTTGGAGGTGCTTATGCCAAAAGTTGGCTTTTTGATGTTGCTTGCATTTCTAGTGACGGCCTGCGGGGCGGCAGAAGCCGTTACCCCGTCGCCGACCGAACAGGCGCCAGTCTCGGCTGAGGTAGAGATAAGAGCTCTGGTTGAAAGCTTCGGAACCCGGTTGCAAGAGGTCTCGTTGCTCGCTCCGGATGCCGCCGAACAAATTCAGGAGAAGTATGCCGGGTTCGTCAGCGAAGATTTGCTGGCCGCCTGGATGGCCGCTCCAGACAAAGCGCCTGGGCGCCTGGTATCCAGCCCCTGGCCGGATCGGATCGAGATCGACTCCGTAGTTGCGCAGCCAGATGGCAGTTTCCTGGTTACGGGATCAGTGATCGAGATCACCAGCACTGAGGTGGGCACGGATCAGGCCGCGGCGGAGTATCCTATCGAGGCCACGGTTTCGTCGGTGGATGGAAACTGGCGCATCACCAATTGGGTTGCCGGGGAATACGAATAATAGTTTAAGGGTTGAAGGTTGAAAATTTAAAGTCAGCAGCCAGGATTTTTCTTAGCGCATGATTGTATCCTCGCATTTCATCCGTAGGGGCGGGTTTGGTTCCTTGTCAGTTCCATAGATCCCAGCACGCGACTAAACCCGCCCGTTCAATCTATTGGTAGACCACGTAGACTGCTTCGACTAAAATAAAGACATTCGCCTCATGGTTGACTCTGCAGTTGGAAATCTGTCGCAAGTCGTTCGCGTATTCGAAAGGCCGTTCCCGCCGCCACCCGATACTCCGCGTCTCGATTTAGAAATAGCCCTGGCTAAGCTTCAGGCTCAGAAGCAGGAATGGGCTGATTTGCCTATTAGGGCTCGCATCGAAATCTTGGATCAAATCCATCGTGATTTACCAACCATCGAAGAGCGCTGGGTGGCCATCGGCATGGCGGCCAAAAGTTCTCGCCCGCGTACCATGGCGGAAGGTGAAGAGTGGTTTTCACTAACCGTCATGTATCGCTATTTGCGCTATTTGCGCGAGACACTGGCTGATATCGAACGCCACAGCCGGCCACGCCTGCCAGGAAAGTTATGTTGGAAAGATGCCGGTTACTGGAAGACCGAACTGATCCCACAGCGTTGGCAGGATCGCGTTTCGCTGCCTGGCATCCGCGCGGAGGCCCGGATCAAGGACAACTACAAAGGCGATATGCCCGAGATGGCTGGCTTTTACCGCCAGGAGTCGCCTGTGGGTAAAGTCGCCTTGGTGCTTGGCGCCGGAAACGTCGCTTCACTGCCGTCGGGCGATTTCCTCAGCAAGCTCTTTGTAGAAGGTCAGGTTGTGCTCTTCAAAACCAATCCCGTAAATGCTTACCTGGGCGATCTTCTGCAAGAAGGTTTCCGCGCGCTAGTGGAGCCCGGCTATCTCCAAATCGTTCATGGCGGCGCTGAAGTCGGCGCCTTTCTCAGCCAACATCCGCTTGTGGAGGAAGTACACCTTACCGGATCGGACCGCACCTATGAAGCAGTGATGTTCGGGTCTGGCGGGGAGGGGCAGAAACGCAAGCGGGAAAAGAAGCCCATCTTGCGCAAGCGCTTCACTGCTGAACTGGGCAATATCTCGCCGGTCATCGTCGTGCCAGGACCGTGGAGCCAACGCGATATCCGCAAGCAAGCCGAGAAATACGGCACTGCCTTAACCGCCAACGCTGGTTTTAACTGCGTGACACCGCGTGTGTTTATCCAGATGAAGAGTTGGGATCAACGCGATGCATTCAATGTGGCCATCGCCGACTATCTGGCTTCGATAGAAACGCGCCAGGCGTACTATCCCGGGGCGGAACAATTACATGCTGAATTCACCGACCACCATACGGATGCGTTGCTGTTGGGAGAACCTAAGGCAGGCGAATTGCCTTGGACCTACATTCCAAAAGTCGATTCGTCCGATCTCGATGATATTTGTTTTCGCCGCGAGGCCTTCCTTGGATTATTTGCTGAAACGGCTATCGATGCGGAAAACGTTATCGATTACATCGGTAAAGCCGTCGAGTTTGCAAACCAGAATCTTTGGGGCAGTCTATGTGCTTCGATTGTTGTCCATCCCAAATCGCTGAAGGATCCCCTAATCGCGGCTGCCATCGAAAAAGCGGTCGCCGATTTGCGATATGGATCAGTCGTAGTAAACCATTGGGGCGCAATTGCCTATTACATGACAATCACGCCCTGGGGCGCCTATCCCGGCCACGATGCCTACGACATTCAATCGGGTATAGGGAAGGTACACAACCCGCTGATGTTCGCTGAGGCCGAGAAATCAGTGATCTACGCTCCGTTTATTTCCATTCCCGATCCTTACACCGCCACTGCAAAGCGCAGCTATCACTATTAC
>DATDRZ010000066.1:0-9743 GCA_035291465.1 Anaerolineales bacterium | reverse complement strand
ACAATCTGCGGCAGATAAACCCAAAGGCTGATTTGGGAATCATGCGATAATCGCCGGATGCACAATCTAAGACCTGCACTGCTCATCCTGGCCGCGCTGGCATTGCTCTCGGCCTGCACGCCGCAAGGCGAAGATCCGTTGGTCGCCACCACCCCGACCTCAAGCGAGACCCTCACCGAGACCCCTGCCCCGCCCACCGCCATCCCGCCCTCGCCAACGCCTAGCGCCCCATCCATTTCGATCGATAACCTCGACTTCTTGTCCGCTTACATCAGCTTCGATAGCCAGGGTGAAGCCATTCGCAGCCTGGCATTCTCGCCGGACAGCACCACGTTGGCCTCGTCAGGTGGCAACAGGCAGGATTTCAATATTCGCTTGTGGGACGTGGGCAGCGGGCAACTACTGCGCACCTTGCATGGACACACGGGCATCGTGTGGAATGTGGCATTTTCGCACGACGGCGCCATGCTGGCCTCGGCATCCAGCGACGGGACGGTGAAGGTGTGGGACTGGAAAAATGGAACCCTGATCCATTCGCTCGATTTCCCCAATGAGATGGTCAGCGTGGGCTTTTCGCCGGACAGCCAAACCCTGGCTGCCGGAGGAGTGGAGAAATGGCCAGACGCAGCGATCTGGACCTATGCGGTTGGCGATTGGCAACCCGTGTCGGAATATGCCGAGTTCTGGAATATCCCCGATCTGGCTTATACGCCGGATGGCCAAATACTGGTGGGCGGAGGCACCTCGCGCAACGTGCGCGTCTGGCGTACCAGCGACGGGGAAGAATTATCGATCCTTTACCATGCAGGACAGGTGACGAGCATGGATATGTCGCCCGATGGCAGCCTGCTGGCGACAGGTTTGTGCTCGGTTTCAACCAAGGATTTGGAGTGCATCGAGGGAGCTGTATGGTTTTGGGATGTGGAAAGGTGGGCGTGGATAAGAAGGCGATCTCCGTTCACAACCCGGGTCACGTCGGTTGCCTTTTCGCCTGATGGGTCGCTGGTGTTCGCCGGATCCGAGGACGGTACGCTGCGGGCGCTCTCGGGCTCGAGGGCCGACAGATTCCGTACCCTGCGCACTTTCACTGTGCCCGGCGGCCGCGGGTTGCTGGCGATCTCGCCGGACGGCAGGTTGCTAGCGACGCTGGGGGAGAACGGAGCCATTCGGATATGGAAGGTGAGTTTGGTCGAGTAGTCGCGATTTGGGTCGATGTGGTCGATGGAGCAGCCTGGGTCGCTGTGGTAGGTGTGGTAGCTGTAGTAGATATTTCCGATGTTGTGGGTATTCAGTTGTTAATGTGCTAAGAATTCCGGCGCTGTGTTGGTTGTGCAGGAGTCATCGATCCCGTAGAAAATGTCGCTGGTGTCGATTGTGTCGGTCGTGTACGTACCTCCTACCCCCATCCGGGCTGAAACAAGCGGTTTTAGCGTGGGTCTTGGGTGGCACCGCAGGCAGCCGAGCATCGAGGCGCCTATTAATGACATAGTTTTTTGGAAAAGCGGGAAATTGAGGCGAAAATCAAGGGGTTGGACGGGAAAAAAGTCCTAAGTCCAATGTCCAAGGTCAAAGGCGTTCGCGGCGGACGCGGGGCTGCTGGTTGCTTTGGACAGGTTTCCCCTTTCAGCGGGCAGGTCTTTCCGTTATAGCGATTGGGTTTTCCAGTCAGGCTCGCTTCTGGGTTAAACCTGTCCCTACGGGTAACCTGTAGCCGTTTCTCTTCTCGGGCCGCAGGCCGCAAGGGTCAGACTGCGAAGAGCAAAGCCAGATCGTTCACATTGGTTTGGGTTGAGCCAAATCGCAGCAGATCCCCCAGCGGCAGGAAAAAGTGGTAGGCATCATTGCGTGCCAGGAAATCGTGCAGATCAAGGCCGAGTTCCCTGGCTCGAGCAAGGGTTGCCTCTGTCACCACCGCGCCGGCAGCATCGGTTGGCCCGTCCTCGCCATCGGTCGCCATGGCGATCAGGCCGCAGCGCGGCAGAGCTGCCAGCGGCCTGACCGCGGCAAGTGCCAGCTCCTGGTTGCGTCCGCCGCGGCCGTCGCCTCGAACGGTGACCGTGGTTTCGCCACCGGCGATCAAGCAGGCCGGTTGCCCACCCCGCGGCAATTGAGCCAGCAAAGCGGCCAGCTCGGCGCCAACCTGGCGGGCTTCACCCAGTAAAGGTTGGGAAAGGAGTTGGGCGTTGAATCCCTCCCGCTTCGCTTGCTGGACAGCCGCAGAGGCTGCCTGGAGATTGTTCCCGATGATTTGTGTATGAACCTTTTCGAAAACCGGGTCGCCCGGCTTTGGCGTTTCTGGAAGCTTTCCCTCCTTTCCATCCAGGAGATGGCGACGAATGGCTTGCGGGATACGATTTTGAAGATCGTACTTATCCACGATTTCCCAGGCCTCGGCGTAGGTTGTGGGGTCCGGAACCGTGGGGCCGGAGGCGATCACATCCAGGTCATCGCCGACCACGTCTGAGAGGATGAGGGATTCCACGTGGGCGGGGAAGGCATAACGAGCCAAGCCACCCCCCTTCACATTGTCGAGATGCTTACGCAAGGTATTGAGTTCATGGATATTCGCTCCGCTGCGCAACAAAAGCTCGGTCAACGCCTGCAGGTCTGCAAGACTCACCCCCTCCACCGGAGAAGTGAGCAAAGCCGAGCCGCCTCCGGAGATCAGACAGAGCACCAAGTCTTCAGGCCCGGCCGTAAGCAACATGGAGATAACCTTGCGCGCCGCCATGACCCCGCGCGTATCGGGCACAGGGTGAGCAGCCTCGAGCACCTCAAATGGAAGAACGGGTTCTCGAAGAGAATGGTTTTCCTTCACAATAACCACTCCCTGGATTAGCGCATCACCCAGAACCACGGCGGCAGCGCGTGCCATAGGGGCGCCGGCTTTTCCGACACTTACCAGATACACATTGCGTATCTTGGCCAAGTCATATCGCTGCTTTCCTACCGTCAGCCAATGTCCCTGGCGTCTGAGGTGACGCCGTACTGCGGACTCAGGTTCCACCGCTTCCAGTGCCGCCCGCATGATGCGCACGGCCTCCTTTCCCCAGGGAGCTGCGCGAAGCGAAGAGGTGAAGAATTTTTCTTCCGCGAGGTTCACTGTGCTCACAGGCCGGAAATCGACGGGTGCTATTTTAACCGTGAGTGTTGAGCGAGCCCTCTGCACTGGGCGACACGATACTGGAAATTGACTTCCAAAACGTTGTGCCTTATCATAGGAATCTCCGAAACGATTTGATTCTTGTGCTGGATCGTCCCAGCCCTCCGAGTGCGATCGCCAACCGTCAACCTTTCCTCGCGCTGGGAGCCGGGCGCGCCGCGAAGAGCGCGTGTTAGTCATTGGTAACGATGTTCGCATCACTGCTTTTCGACAATTTCGTGCCGGCCGAGTATGCACACCCCGCAACCCACCGGACCCTAACCTGCCCGCGAAAATCGGGAAAATGCTGTGCCAGCTGCCAATCAATGTCATCCGTGGAGAGAGGCCCGATAATAATCCAGTAATTTTGAAGCCGAATTAATCGTGCGCCAATTAACCAAACCGCTAGGAGGTGATGATTATCGTCGATACGAGCACGTTCTGTTTTACCAATCCACAACTTACTCTAACAGAGGAGGAAGAAAGATGTCACGCATTGTGAAGACGCTGGCGTTGTTGGTCGCAGTCCCTTTGGTATTAGCTGCTTGTGGCCCGGCGCCTACTGAACCCCCCGCAGAACCCACCGAGGCTGAGATGGCGCCAACCGAAGAAGAAATGGAGCCCGAAGAAGTGGGCGAAGTTGTGTTCTTCTCCACCCAATTCAATATCGTGGAGGAGGCTGAAAAATTCCGCAGCATCCTTGCACAGGAAGGATTTGACTTCACAGGCATCGAAGAAGGCCCGCTCACTGACTTGATCCTGGCCGGAGCGCAGGCGGGCCAATCCGAGGCAGATGTGATCGGCGCGCTGCATGGCACCTTCCCACCCCTTACGGACGCCATGATGAACATGATCGACCTCGCCGATGATCTCTCCGCCGACCGAGATTTCGCCCAGGCCTTCCTGGAAACCGGCTTGCTGGGCACCGAAGACACCCTCTACTACATTCCTTGGATGCAGGCCACCTACGTCATGGCAGCCCACAACGACGCCCTGGAATACCTGCCGGAAGGGGCGAACCTAAACTCGCTGACCTGGGACCAATTCGCGGAGTGGTGCCAGAACCTGCTTGACGGAACCGGCGGACCGAAGTGCGGCCTGCCTCACGCCGGCTTGTTCCAACGCTTCTTAGAAGGCTACCTATGGCCTTCGTTCACCGGTGGCATGGTCACAAAATTCAAGAGCCAGGAAGCGGCCGACATGCTGGTATGGGCACGGGACATCTTGTGGCCTACTATTCATCCCCAGTCGATCAGCTATGAGTTCATGCAGGAACCGCTGCTGTCCGGAGAAGTGTGGGTAGCTTTCGACCACACGGCCCGCCTGATTGAGGCGTTCAACACCGAGCCAGAGAATTTCGTGGCGTTTCCTGCTCCCTCTGGCGCGTATGGGCTTGCATTCATGCCCGTGGTCGTCGGCCTGGGAATCCCGGCGAACTCCTCCAACCCCGATGGAGCAGCAGCGCTGATCGAATTCCTCACCCGCCCGGAGATCCAGGGTCAAATACTGAGGGAGTTGGCTTTCTTCCCCGTGGTTAGCGGTGTAGACACCTCCGATCTGCCGGAAGGTGTAGCGCTCGAGTCCGCAGCCGTCGAGGCGCAGGCCAACGCACCCAATGCCCTGGCTGCGCTGATACCGGTCGGGGTAGGCGCGCGCGGCAACGACATCAACCAGATCTTCCGTAACGCCTTCGACCGCGTGGTGATCAACGGCGAAGACGTGACCACCGTGCTGGAGGCAGAAGCGACCAACCTGCAAGCTTTACTCGACGAGACCGGGGCGGCTTGCTGGGCCCCAGACCCGCCCAGCGACGGGCCATGCCAGGTTGAATAAGTAATAAGCACAATCCTTACCTTGCGTGGTGCGTGCTTGAAGCACGCACCACGCAATACGCGCCACCAATAAATACACTGTTCGTAGATGAAGACCATCTCAAGTCCTAAAGGCTCCAAGAGACGCATTTGGGCGCCCTACCTGTTGATCTTGCCCTCGCTGGTTTACCTGGCTATGTTTTTTGCTTATCCGATGGTGAACGGGTTGCTCTTATCGGTGCGGGAAGATGGGGCTTTGCTCACCTTGCGGGCTGAGGCGCAGCGGGACAGCCTGAAAACCGGACAAATACCCCGCGGCGCGCAAGTCAGCATACTGGATCAGCAGGGAAATCTCATCGCGCCGGAAGAACTGGCGCTGGGAAACCTGGTTACCGAAGGATGGTTTCAGATACGCGGCCAGGATCCGGCCGGAGAGACGATTGAGGGCTGGGCACCAGAAACGCGCATTCGGGTGCGCGAAACAAATGAAAGCGGTTTGCCGGTTGCCGGCACCGTCCGGCCAAGGATAGGCAGCGACGACGTGTTCACCACCGTTCACGCCGAACCAAAGGAAAACAGCGAAGCCCTCGGCAGCCTGGAAGCGCAAACCCCCGTCGAAATCCTGGATCAGGTCACCTTAGAGGTGTGGTATCGTGTCCGCGGGCAGGTCGAAGATCAGCCAATCGAAGGCTGGGTTCAATCTCGCTATTTACAGGTTACCGGCGATGGGACCCAGGGACGGGTGAATCGGGGAGATACCAGCCAGTACACGACCAAGTATTTCCAACAGATGATCAACAACCGTTTCTTCTGGCCGGCGCTGAGGACAACTTTGTTGCTGATGGCCATCATCATCCCGGTGCAATTCGTGCTGGCGATTATTATGGCTCTGGTGATCCAGGCTAACCCAAGAGGGGCCGGATTTTTCCTGTACATCTTCACCATCACCCTGGGAGTTTCCGACCTCGCCGTGGGGATTGTGTGGTATTCAGTTTTTACCCAATTCGGGTACCTCAATTCCATTCTGCAAGGGTTAGGGCTGATCAGCGGCCCGATCACCTACCTTTCCGCCGCCAAGCAGGACTGGATCATCATGGCTATCTGGCTGGCGGAGGTCTGGCGGGCAACGGCCATCGTCATGGTGATCGTCGTGGCCGGCATGCAGGCCATCTCGCGGGAGGTTTTAGAAGCGGCGGAAGTCTTTGGCGCCACCCTATGGCAGCGCATCCGGTACGTGATCCTGCCTTTGCTGCGCCCCAGTTTACAGGTAGCCCTCATCCTGCGTACAATCCTGGCCTTTCAGGTCTTCGCGGTGGTCGTCGTGCTGAGCGGGGGGGACGTGGTAACCGTGCTGGCCAATGAGACCTACCGCCAATATTACGATCTACGGAACGCCAACGTCGCCGCGGCGTACGCCAGTTTAATCTTGCTACTATCCATGTTCACGGCCATCGTTTACCTGCGCGTCGTGCGTTCGCAGGAGGAAGTTGCCGAATGACCACGACCGTAAAAACTCCAAGGCCGGTCGTGCAGGCGGATCCAGAAGTAAGAGCTATCCACCGGCGCATGTTGCGCCGTCAACGCTTATCCCGCGCCATGGTGCATCTGATCGCCATCCTGCTCTCCTTGTGGGTGCTCATTCCGATTTGGTTCACCGCATCGATGGCCCTCACCTCACCGACCACAGTACGTTCTTATCCGAAGAGCGTTTTGCCCTTCATCCCCTTTTCTACCGACACCATGGAATTCTTCTTGAAATCGAGGGGCATTTTGCCGGGGATTACTAACAGCGTCGTTGTTGCCGTCCTCACGCTGGCACTGTCTACGCTGATCGCCGCCCCGGCCGGATACGCGATCTCCCGCTACATCTTCCGCGGCCGGGATGCCTTTCGCCTCTCGATTCTGGCGGTGCGGGCCTTCCCCATCGTGGTTTTATCCATCCCGTTGGCACTGATCTTCATCCGGCTGAACATCTACGACAATGTCTTTAGCCTGGCCATGATGCACACCGCCCTGGCCTTGCCAACGACAATCCTGGTACTTAGCAGCGTGTTCGCCAGCATTCCTTATGAGCTGGAAGAGGCCGCCCAGATCTTCGGCTGTTCGCCCGCCCAGGCTTTCCGTCGCATCGTCTTGCCCCTGGTGCTGCCGGGCATTGCCGCGTCTGCCCTTTTTACCTTTGTGCTTTCTTGGAATGACGTGTTCGCGGCAAGCATCCTGGCGCCGCTCGAGAACCGCACGCTCCCGGTGCAGATCCTGATCACCCTCGACGAATCGTCGGAACCCTACCAGTTCGCCGGCGGCTTTTTCATGCTGATCCCGGCCTTGATCTTCATCTTCTTCATCCGGCGTTACTTGTTTAACATGTGGGGCCAGATTACAAAATGAAATCGATTGGGAGAGACGATGGCTGAGATCAAAATCGAACATGTAACCAAACGCTTTGGCAATTTCGTCGCCGTAGATGACGTTTCATTGACCGTTGAAGACCAGGAATTCACGGTCTTGGTAGGGCCAAGTGGGTGCGGAAAAACCACACTGCTACGGGCGGTCGCCGGATTAGGGATGGCAGATGAAGGTCGTATCAGTATCGGTGGTCGCGATGTCACCTATTTGCCCCCGCGCGAGCGTTACATTTCGATGGTATTCCAGAGTTACGCAATCTTTCCCCACATGAATGTGTTCGACAACATTGGCTTCGGTTTAAAGGTACGCAAAGTGGAAAAGTTGGAACTTGAACGGCGCGTTCGAGAGGCGGCGGAATTGCTGCATATCGAAGATTTTCTCGACCGCTATCCTAAGGCACTGAGCGGCGGCCAACGCCAGCGGATCGCAGTCGCCAGGGCGATTGCCATGCAATCGCAGGTGCTTTTGATGGATGAGCCGTTAAGCAACCTGGACGCGCTGCTGAGGCTGGAAATGCGCGCCGAACTAAAACGTCTTCTGCAGGAAATCGGGGCCACCACCATTTATGTGACCCACGATCAGGTCGAGGCGCTCAGCATGGGCGATCGCATTGCCGTGATGCGGGGCGGGGCCATCCTACAATACGACGAACCATCGGTCGTGTACGATATGCCTGCCAATCAATTCATCGGCAGTTTTATTGGCAATCCGCCGATGAACTTCCTGCGGGCTCAGGTTCAGCGGGAAGATGGCAGAGTCAACGTGCGCATTGGTAGTTTTACCCTGACCCCCTCAGACGGGATGCTGCCCGTCCTGAAAGCGTACGACGGCAAACCGATCCTCCTCGGCATCCGTGCGGAAAACACGGAGATTCTCAACCATCAGGCCCATGACGCTCTGGAAGTCAAGATTTTGGTCGTCGAACCGCTAGGCTCGCAGAACCTGTTGACGGCACAGATCGGCGAAGAGACCATTAAGGTCTCCACCCATCCCAATCTCGCAGTCAGGCTCGGCGAGGTAGTTTGGCTGCGCTTCCCCACTGACAAAATCCGTTGGGTGGATCGGGACAGTGGCCAGGTGTTGTATCCCTGAAAATTGAACCCGATCACTCCCGAATCGCCCCTCAACGTCCACATTATCAACCATACGCATTGGGATCGCGAATGGTTTCTGACGCACGTTTATACGAACGCGTGGATCCCCGGACTGATCGACCGGCTAGAGCAACTGGTTGCTGAGAACCCAGATTTTCAATATCTTTTGGATGGGCAAACCTTGATCATCGAGGATCTGCTCAATCTTGCGCCGCATTACCAATCGAAGGTTGAGATGCTGGCGCGCCAGGGCAATCTGATCATGGGACCTTACTATTGCCAACCCGATTGGAGGATGACTTGCGGGGAGGCTCTGCTGCGAAACATGCTCTATGGCCGGCGGGACAGCGCCCGCTTTGGAGCGGCGAAACCCGCCGGCTGGCTGGTGGACACTTTCGGACACATTTCCCAGGCTCCCCAATTGCACAGCCTGTTTGGCATTGAGTCGATCTATGTCTGGCGCGGCGTCCCTCTCCTAGAACCGTACTTTCACTGGCAAAGCCCAGAAGGAAGCAGGGTGGCCGCCATCAACCTGTTCGGGGGATACAGAAACCTTTATGGCGTGACCCTGGTGCCCGAAATCGCCGTACAGCGTCTGGAAACTGAAGCTCGGCTATTGCAGCCCTACTACCCCACTGCGGACGTCCCACTTTTCGACGGCTACGACCTGGAAAATGACCCCGAAGATCCGCTTCTGTTTTTCCGGCAACACGCCGAAGTACCTCCCAATTTGACTCTGCACCCCTCCACGCCAGAGAAATTTGCCAACATCCCTCTCAGCCTCCCTAATCTACCGATCCTCAAGGGAGAACTCAATTCCGGCAAATATAGCGCGACATTTCCAGGCACCCTCTCCGCTCGCACCTATCTTAAGCTCATGGCGCATGATTGCGAGCACTTGCTATTTCAGGTTTGTGAACCCGTAGCTGCCCTTGCCAGCCTGGTTGGACGGCCCTACCCCGCTGGGCAATTTGAACAATGGACTCGCGCCTTACTCCAGAACTCGATCCATGATTGTCTCTGTGGGGTAAGCATTGATTTAGTTCACGAAAAAATGGAGTTCACCTACCGACAGATTTTCGACGGCCTGCTAACCGAGCTGTCGAACAGTCTGGCTCACCTCATGGAAGACTTCGCGCCCGGGGCCTATGCGGTTTCTACCAATCCTTATCCGTACGAGGGCCGGCTGACTACCAAGGAGGGACTCATCGCGGTCAAGACAAACGGCGTCGGCGTATGGCCAGTTGGCGAGACCATTCCGATCGAAGCGGGGGATGAACCCATCTCGAC
>DATDRZ010000065.1:0-10224 GCA_035291465.1 Anaerolineales bacterium | reverse complement strand
ATGGTCGCCCGATGGGCAGCGCCTCGCGTTTATTCGCGGCGGCGACGGTGTCTACACCATCAACGGGGACGGCAGCCAGTTACAGCGTGTGCCTGGCTCCAGCGCCGATATGATCGGAATAGCCGGTTGGCTGCCCGGTGGCGTACGCATTGTGGTGAGCCGTATCGCCACAGGCGGTACCCTGATGCAAATGCTGCACCTGCGCACTGGGGAGACTGAGGACCTTTTCTTGATCGACAACCTAAAAGGTGGCTTCGCTCACTTATCCCCTGACGGAGCCCGCATCATTTTTTCCGCCGGAGTCTTTGGGAAAATGAACTACGGCATCTACATGGCTAATCTGGATGGATCTGACAAGCGCCTGCTGGCCGAACCGGGTGATGATTTCATCTTTACTATGGGCGCCTGGAGCCCGGATGGACAATGGTTGATATTGAATCCCTACGATGTTTCCTCCTACGTACCAGAACCGCAACATCCCATCGCAATAAACCTGGAAACCTGTCAGATACTTATCCTCAATCAATTACTGGGCAATGTCACGGCATGGGGACCTTAGTGAATCCGAATTTCCGCATGGTAGAATTTTTTAAAAGAACATAGTTCTACGAATCGTCTTTCGCCGTCAGGAGTAAAGATGGAGCAGCAAGTAGCAACTTTTGCCGTAAAAAAGGGCTTGGCCCAGATGCTCAAGGGCGGCGTGATCATGGACGTGGTCACCGCCGAGCACGCCAAGATCTCTGAAGACGCCGGCGCCTCGGCGGTGATGGCCCTGGAGCGCGTGCCAGCCGACATCCGTGCCCATGGCGGCGTGGCCCGCATGAGCGACCCGGCCCTCATCGAAGAGATCATGGAAACCGTCACCATTCCGGTGATGGCCAAAGTGCGCATCGGCCACTTCGTTGAGGCGCAGATCCTTGAAGCCCTCGGTGTCGATTACGTCGACGAATCCGAGGTGCTCACCCCCGCCGACGAAGAACATCACATCAACAAGCATGATTTCAAGATTCCCTTCGTATGCGGCTGCCGTAACCTGGGCGAAGCCCTGCGCCGCATTGGCGAAGGCGCGGCCATGATCCGCACCAAAGGCGAGGCCGGCACCGGCGACGTGGTCGAAGCCGTGCGCCATGCGCGCTCGGTGCTGGGTGATATCCGCCGTCTGCAAAACATGCCCGACGAGGAACTGATGGCCTTTGCCAAGGAACTTGGCGCGCCGTATGAGTTGGTCAAGGAAACCAAGGAACTTGGCCGCCTCCCCGTGGTGAACTTTGCCGCGGGTGGCATTGCCACTCCCGCGGACGCCGCGCTGATGATGCAGCTGGGCGTGGATGGCGTGTTTGTGGGCTCCGGGATCTTCAAATCCGGCAACCCGGCCAAGCGCGCCGAGGCCATCGTGAAGGCCACCACGCATTTCAACAACCCCAAGATCCTCGCCGAAGTCAGCCGCAATCTGGGCGAACCCATGGTAGGACGCCAGGTGACGGATATTCCGAAGGAAGATTTGATCGCTCAGCGAGGCTGGTAACGCTGAGTGAATAGTGCAGCGTGATTAGTGATTAGGAAACCAGGTCATTAATTGGCTTTCCTGTTCACTATTCACCGCTCACTAATCACTTCATTATGATCGTTGGTGTCCTCGCTCTTCAAGGTGACTTTGCGGAGCACCTAGCCATGCTCTCGCGGCTAGGAGTCCAAGGCCGCGAAGTGCGGCTGCCCGAGGATCTCGAAGGTCTTAACGGGTTGATCATTCCCGGCGGAGAATCCACCACCATTGGCAAGCTGGCAGTGGATTTCGACCTCATCCAACCCCTGCGAAAATTCGGAAAAGAAAACCCGGTTTGGGGAACTTGCGCAGGAGCCATCCTCCTTTCGAAGGATGCGCGGCGCGAGCAACCCCTGCTGGGACTAATGGATATCACCGTGGAGCGTAATGCTTTCGGCCGCCAGGTGGAAAGCTTCGAGGCCGACCTGGAAGTGCCCGCTTTGAAAGAAGTCGACAAAAAGGACCAACCGGTACACGCTGTCTTCATTCGCGCCCCACTCATCGAAAAAGTTTCCGGAAAAGCGCAGGTGCTTTCCTCCCTGCCGGATGGTCGCATTGTGGCGGCTCAAGAGGGCCATCTTCTGGCCACTGCCTTCCATCCTGAGCTTACGAAGGACGATCGCTTTCATCGCTATTTCATAAAAATGGCCGAAAACCAGTAGCTTTGAAGGATTCAGAAGAGCGACTTGTCGCGGCTTTATTTCGGCTCATGTAGAATAGGTTTGTGTTGCGCCCATTTACAATTCGAGACTTAGGCCTTTGGCAGTCAGCATCCAGCCAGGCAGTCTTCTTACATCCCCAATCGCTGCTTACTCAGGGAGCCGGGGCTATCATGCGAGGAGCACTGTTTTCGCCCCTCTCTGCCCTCTCTGGAGTTTTCACCTACATCCGTCATTCGACCGGTGACGGCCGAGCCATTATCGGCCAGATCGCTCATCGAATGGGTTCCCCTTTGGCCCATTGTCGTTTCCTCTCGCCGGAGAGAGCGATGAATTCCCGTTTCCTTCCCGATTTGCTCGAAGGTTTGTTGGAGCAGGTCGGCGGTCGCGGAGCTCATAGCCTGGTTGCCGAAGTTGATGAAGACAGCCCTGCCTTCGGCGCGCTGCGCCAGAATGGCTTTAGTATTTACGCGCGCCAACAGGTTTGGAGGGTCGAAAAGGTTCTGCGCGCTGCAGAAACATCATCCATGTGGCGCCCGGCCCTGCAGCGCGATGGGGTGGCCATTCAACTTCTGCGCAATGGATTAGTTCCCGGGCAGGTGCAGCAAATCGAATCTACTGCGCAAGGACCCGATGGCTACGTGCTGTACCATAATCAACAATTAATAGCTTATGGGGAGGTGAAGCGCGGGCCGCGTGGTATTTGGCTGCAGCCCTTCGTTTCACTGGATGCAGCACCTTTTGACAGGGCCTTGACCGATTTGCTGGCCAGGTTACGCCCCAGGGCGGGCAGACCCGTTTATGTTTGCCTGCGAACGTATCAAGACTGGTTGCGAAACCCTTTGGGAGAATTGGACGCCGAGCCCGGTCCAAATCAGGCTGTGATGTCGAAACGAACCACTGTGCCCCTCAAGGCAGAAGAAGTCCGCCGCATTCCGGTCGCCAATCGTAGCGCCGAACCGACTACCCCAATCCATGCGCCCCTGCCGCAGGTGCGCGAACCCGAATGGATTCGATATGACCAGACGCCAAATTACCGATGATCTAGATGCGTTGTTAACGGTTTTACCCAAGGACATTGAATCCGCTGTCCGCGAGCTGAACCACAGCAGCGATTTGCTCGAAGTCATCTTGGACTTGGGCCGCGTGCCTACTTCGCGCCTGACCACCAAAGAGGTGGTGCTCGTGGATCGCGAAGTGACCCACGAGGATATCCAATATGTGGTCGAGCGCCTCGGCGATTTCGACGAAGACAATCGCGCCGGCATTGAGCGCACCCTGCATCGCATCTCGGCGATACGCAACCGCCGCGGCGATGTGGTCGGGCTCACTTTGCGCGTGGGGCGCGCTGTTTACGGCACCATCGATATTATTCAAGACTTAATCGAAGAAGGCAAGAGCCTTCTCCTGCTGGGGAGACCCGGTGTTGGGAAGACGACTCTGCTACGCGAAGCCGCGCGCATCCTGGCGGAAAATAATCGCGTGGTCATAGTAGACACTTCGAACGAGATCGGCGGCGACGGCGATGTTCCGCACCCGGCCGTGGGTCGCGCCCGGCGCATGCAGGTCGCTACACCGTCGCGCCAGCACGAAGTGATGATCGAGGCGGTGGAAAATCACAACCCCGAAGTAATCGTCATCGACGAGATCGGCCGCGAACTGGAGGCCATGGCCGCCCGCACCATTGCCGAACGCGGCGTGCAGTTGATCGGTACGGCGCACGGCAATAATCTCGAAAATCTCATGCTCAATCCAACACTCTCCGACTTAATTGGGGGCATCGAGTCGGTGACCTTATCAGACGAAGAGGCTCGCCGCCGCGGCACGCAGAAGACGGTGCTCGAGCGTCGTTCGCCTCCTACCTTTGATGTGCTTATCGAGATCCAGACCCGCGACCAGTTGGCTGTGCAGCGCGATGTGGCCGCTTCTGTGGACGCGATGCTGCGCGGGTATCCGTTGATCCCCGAGATCCGCTCGCGGGACGAAAAAGGCGAAGTCACGATCCAAAAAACCGCGGAACCATCGCGCAAAACCTCCCGCGCCCGACCCGAATCCGGTCCGCGCCGGCGCGAACCAGCCACGAATGGCGAAGAAGCCTATGCCCGCATTTCAAGTGACCCGGGCAGGCCAGAAATACCCCCCTCTGCCGTGCCAACACGCAACGAGGGGCGATTGCAGCCTGTGCACGTGTACCTCTTTGGTGTGGCCCGCAACCGGCTGGTGAACGCCGCCAAACGCCTGGGGGTTCCAGCGGTCCCGGTGAAGGAACCAGGTGAGGCCGATGTGCTGGTAACCCTGCGCTCTTACTACCGTAAGCGTCAGCGCGCAATTGTGGATGCCGAGCAGCGTGGGATGCCCGTGTACGTTTTGCGCGCCAACACGGTTTCACAGATGGAGCGCTTCCTAATCGGGCTGTTCGATCTACCCGGCGCCGCCGAAGAAGCCTCCAGCCTCGAGGAACAACTGCGCAGCACTCAGCAGGCGATCAACGCAGTGCTTAACGGCGAACGTTGGGTGGAGTTGCCCCCGGCCTCCTCATACGTGCGCCGCTTGCAGCATGAACTGGTGCAGCAGTCCAAACTGGTCTCGCACTCATACGGCAAGGAACCCAATCGCCGTGTGCGAATTTTTCGCGAGTGACCAAACCCAGTACCCATTACCAGACTATCTGACTACCGGACTACCGGACTAAATGACTAAACACATCGGCATCGTCGGCGTCTCCTATGAAGGCGCTGCGCTGTGTTATCGCACGATCTGCAAGGAGGGTAAGGATTGGCTGGGGATGTATGAGCATCCGCAAGTCACCATGCATACCTTCAACCTAAATGATTACAAGAAACCCTCGGATGCGGATCGCTGGGATCTTGTCGGCGAGTTGATTCTAAAATCGGCAAGGGTTTTGGCGGGCGCGGGTGCTGAGCTTTTGATCTGTCCCGATAACACTGTGCACGTATCCATCGACGATATCATCGACCAGTCTCCACTTCCCTGGCTCCACATAGCTGAAGAGGTTGCGCGAGAAGCGGAGGATAAAGGCTATCGGAATCTCGGGATCCTCGGCACCCAACCGCTGATGGAGGGGCCGGTCTACCCGCGCAAGCTGGAGAAGCGCGGCATCCATTGGCAGACGCCGGACCTGACGGTCCGCCAACAGGTGCAGCAATATATTGTGGGGGAATTAATCTATGGCACCGTGCTGCCCGAGACTCGCAAGTATTTCCAGGGCCTTATCGAGCAATTCGCCAAAGTTGGCTGCGACGCGGTAGTTCTCGGCTGCACGGAGATTCCTTTGCTAATCTCGGCTGAAGATTCCGTTCTCCCAACCCTGGATTCGACTCGCTTGCTGGCTCGGGCGGCTCTTCGGGAAGCCACGTCTTAGCGTATATATTTCTAAATAAAACACAGCAAACTTCGTCTTTGCGAGGAAGCCGAATGTAAAATGAGGCTGATGAAGCAATCCTCAAGAAAGTTTCCAATGAAAACAAAAAGCGCACCTTTCGATGCGCTTTTTTCTGTCTGCTGTCCTCTTTCTTTTGCCAACGGTCTAATGATGATGCCCGTGGGCGTGCACGTGCCCGTGGGCAAGTTCCTCGCCGGTTGCAGCGCGTAGATCGATAATCTTGACGTCGAAATGCAGTTCCTTCCCGGCCAACGGGTGATTGAAATCCATCGTGACTTTATCATCTTGGATAGAGAGCACGCGACCGTACATTTCGTTGCCTTCCTTGTCTTTAACTTCCAGTTCTAAACCCACTTCCGGTTTCACCCCTTCGGGAAATTCGCTGGCAGGAACTGCATCGATTGAATCCTTGTCTACCCCGCCATAGCCGGTCTCAGGTGGCACCACAACCGATTTGGATTCGCCTACTTTCATACCGGTTAATTGACTTTCTAATCCGGGAATGATATTGCGGTGTCCCTGTAAGAACTGAAGTGCGTCTTCAGCGCCGGCCTCATCTAATACTTCGCCGTCCACGGTTAATTTGTAAGCCAGGCTCACTACAACATCATCTGCAATGATTTCAGGTTTGTCTGCCATGATCAAATCCCTTTCATTAGCGAAAAGAAGCCGGGGGAATTTCCGGCTTCTTCAATTGTAACATTTTAGTATTCCAGCCAACTTTTTGCTGTTTCTGCTTCAAAATCAATTTCGAATGGTTCTGGAACGAAGTCAAATGTCTCTATTATTGCAAGACCTTTATGAATCAAGTCCTGATACTCGATAGCGGCCGTATTGTTTCGATTGCCGTATAATCTTCGGGTTTTCCACCCCTTACTTTTGGCATTTTTTCGATCGGCACACCTAAAAAATACTTTAGTAGATCAATTGAATTGAACATTGCCTTGACGGAACGGCGAAAACTCAATACGCACTCCAATTCTTCAGGCCTCATCCTTGCGCCAAACTGACTTATTATGGCAGTGCTTTCATCACGACGTAATTCAAGGGATTTCAAAATTCTATTCCATCCAATTGAATCAAGTTTTTTCAAAGCCTGGATTATGTCTCTTCTTGGTAAAGCCTCCATTGCTTTACGAGTTGAATTCAACCATTCTTTAAGTTTGCCTTCTTTTACTAGTGCAATCCCATCGTCGGGATAAATTTGTCTGTAAAGCTCCGCGATATCGGCAATGTCTCCAATGACTCCCATTGCCATTAGAGATACTGCATTTGAAATGTGTTTTTTTACCTCTTTCCATTTTTCGTCTTCAAATCTATGTAATATCCAGTCAACATAAACAACTGTGACAATGATCGAAATAGCATCCGTGGCAAGGTTGATTAGAAAAGCTTCTTTAGTGAAAGGATAAGCGAGCGCAAAACTTAGGATAGCAATGCCCATGAGGGGCAGGATTAAGAAAAAGACAAGCCACTTGTTCAGTCTGAGAAATTTCATATTGCCTCCTATTTTCGAAGTCTATTTTAAACCAGATAAATTTAGCCTTTTGTCTAGTACCTCCCTAGCCAAACGGCTGATGTCCTGAATCCGTCCGCTCCATAGACTCTTACAAGAAAACAATACTTACCTGTTAGTCTAAGGAGCATTCATGTCCCCAAATTCTGATCTACAAGCTTTATCTTCGGCTCTGGCCGCCGCTGTTCAATCCGCCGGCGCCTCGGTGGTCACCGTGGACGCCAGGCAGCGCTTCCCTGCTTCCGGCGTGGTTACCGAGCCCGGGCTGGTGCTCACCGCCAGCCATGTCGTGCAGGAAGACGAAATCAAGGTCACCCTGCCTGATGGCGATGAATTGAACGCTGAACTCTTGGGCCGTGACTCGAACAGCGACCTGGCATTGCTAAAACTATCGGCCCAGAAGGGCACAGCCGCGCAGACCAATGAGAATCCCCAGATCGGCCAGTTAGCCCTGGCGCTCGGTCGTCCGACCGCCGAAGGTGTGCAGGCCAGCCTGGGCATCGCCTCGGCAATCGGCGGACCCGTACGCACACATCATGGCGGCTTGCTCGAAAGCTACCTGCGTACCGACGCCATCCCTTACCCCGGATTCTCCGGCGGCCCTTTGGTTGACGCCGAGGGCCGCGTACTGGGCATCAATACCTCTGGGCTGGGCATGGGCGCTTCACTGACCATTCCCGCCAAGCTCGCCTGGCAGATTGCCAAGGCGCTGGAAGAACATGGCAGCGTGAAGCGCGGTTACCTCGGCGTGCGCAGCCAACTTGTCGAGATCGCCGAGGATGCACGCAAAGCGTTGAAACGCGAACAGGAAACGGGTTTGCTGATCATGGGCGTGGAGAAGAATAGTCCTGCCGCTGCAGCCGGCCTGATCGTCGGCGATATCATCGTCGGCTTTGCCGGGCAATCGATTTCCGACCACGACGAGTTGCTGCTGCAACTAAATAGCGGCGTCGTGGGTAAAGCCATCGATCTGGAAGTGCTGCGCGGCGGCAAACCGCAAGTGGTGAAAGTCACTATTGGCGAACAAGCGGAATCGCGGGAGCAACATTTCCGTGGTCCCATCCGCGGTCGCCGCTTCGGCTACCATCATTGGGGTTGGAGACGTTGATGGCGCTGCCAATCGATCCCTCGGCGTCCCCTTCGGGCCAGCAGTTCGGGACAGTCTTCGCCTCAGTAGTCTCCACAGCAAAAGCCAGCCTGGTCGCCGTCTTCGATAAGCGCCATGGTGCAGGCGCCGGAATCCTGTGGAGCACAGATGGTTTGGTGCTGACCAATCGCCACGTGCTCGGTCGCCGTCACCCCAAGGTCCTTTTTGCTGACGAACGCCAACTGGATGCTGAAGTCATTGCCACCGACGAGGAAGTCGATCTTGCCTTGCTGCGCGTTGATGCATGCGATTTACCCACTGCACGCATTGGCGATTCAACTCAATTGCGTGTCGGGGAATTGGTTTTCACTCTCGGTCACCCCTGGGGTCAGCGCAATGCCGCCAGTTTCGGCGTAATTAGTCATCTTGGAAGCGCACAGACTCGCGGCCGACGCGGCTTGATCCCAATCATCCGCACCGACGCGCGCTTGGCGCCCGGTAACTCCGGCGGTCCGCTCTTGAATGCCGCGGGCGAAGTAGTCGGCATCAACACCATGATCGTGGGCGGCAACCAGGGCATTGCTATACCCAGCGCGGTTGCTGTGGATTTTGTGGAACAAGTGAAAGTTAAATCATCAGTATGAGTTAATAATGATTGGTGAGTAGTGAACAGTGAATAGGAAAGCCAATCCTAGTCACTACTCACTGTTCACTATTCACATTGTTATCTATGATTCGCCTGGCTATCCTCGCTCCAACTCCAGCCTTGCGCAGCGGTTTGCGCGCCTTGCTGGCCGCCAATGATCGCATCGAGGTCATCTCTGAAGCTGCCGTGATCAGTGATCTCGAGGAGCTGGATGGTTTGGATGTCCTGTTGATTGGTGGTTCTGCAATCTCCCTCGATCCCTTACGCAACGAATTGGAAAAAGCCAGCTCGCCTCCAGCCCTTCTTCTGCTCGCGGAAGACCCGCAAATGGCGCGTTCATTGGCTTCACTTTCGGCTCGCGCCTGGGGGCTACTGCCACCTGATGTTGGCGAGGAGGAATTGTTGGCCGCAGTCATTGCAGTTCACGAGGGTTTGCTAACCGCCTCGCCGGCGCTCATGCAACCTTTGTTGGGGCCGGTGGCCCAACTGGAAGAGACCGAAGACATCCTGGAAGAGTTGACCGAGCGCGAATCGGAAGTGCTTCAGCTCTTGGCTCAGGGGATGGCGAACAAACAAATCGCTCTGCGCCTGAGCATCAGTGAGCACACCGTCAAGTTCCACGTTTCGTCCATCTACGCCAAACTTAGCGTCACTAATCGCACGGAGGCAGCGCGCCGCGGGGCACGCCTGGGGCTGATCGTGCTATGAGCAACACTCCCACCGGGAATCCGGTATTTCGATTGATCATGAACGTCTTCAGCGGGCTTTACCGCGCGACGGATGGAAGGATTGGCGGACGAATGGCTAACTTAAATGTTCTTCTGTTGACCACCACAGGCAGAAAAAGTGGCAAACAGCGCACCAACCCGTTGGGGTACTTTGAGCACGATGGCGGCTACGTGGTCACTGCTTCCAACGGCGGCGCGGACAGGCATCCAGGCTGGTTCTTCAACTTAGAGGCTGATCCAAACGTACGTGTGCGTATCCACGACAAAGAATTTCCGGCGCGCGCAGATGTCATCGGGGCAGAGCTACGCAAGAAGCTATGGATTAGGTTGGTAAGCTTGTCGCCTCAGTATGGAAATTACGCAACCAGCACCAAGCGAGAGATCCCTCTGATTTTGTTGCGTCCAGTCAAGGAGTAATCTTCTAGCCGGCTGTCCAGCGCCTTGGCGTCCCGCTAGATTTATCACACGATTGCTATCCTGTGCTATTTTGTTCACTAAGTTGTCCTTAAAGGTTCACTTAGATCTTGGAATACACATGGGTAATTGCCCGAAACATTACTTAAGTTGACAAGCAAGCAAACTACTACTCACTAATCACTTTTCACTGCCCCTGATAAAATAGACGGTCTTCGATATGTACGG
>DATDRZ010000064.1:0-6262 GCA_035291465.1 Anaerolineales bacterium | reverse complement strand
TGGACGAAGACCTGGTGCCTTACCCCGATAAGGTGCAGCAGCGCTACCACGAGTGGTTGGCAGGTAGGGGCGACCTTGAAGGTCGCCCGTCCTTCACCCCGCAGCAGCGCTGGTGGCTGGACGAGATCGCCCGCCACATCGGCATCAACGTCTCGATCAGCGTGGAGGACCTGAATTCCTTCGCCTTCCAGCCGCGCGGCGGGCAGGTGGCTGCACTGAAAATGTTTGGAGATAAATTGCCAGCATTATTGGAAGAAATCAACCAAGCCTTGTCGGTTTAACGTTGGAGCACTAAATGACACTTCCCGCTGGTTGGTCATGGACAAAAGTTAATCAGATAGCAACATTAATACGCGGTGTCTCCTATAAAAAGAGTGAGGTTGTTGAAGCACCAAAGGAGGGCTTCGTACCAATATTGCGTGCCACGAATATACAAGATGAGAAGCTTATTTTAGATTCTGACCTAGTATATGCGCCAGAAGAACGGGTTAAACAAGAGCAAAAATTGACGCCCGGTGATGTTGTCATTTGTATTTCTAGTGGTAGTAAACACCTGGTTGGTAAAGCAGCACAACTTACAAAGGAATGGGACGGTTCATTTGGTACATTCTGTGCGGCAGCCAGGTTTTCACCTGGCGTGAATCCGCAATATGCAGGATTTTTTTTCAGTTCCCCTAATTATCGTGAGGAAATTCGAAAGAAGTCATCAGGTATTAATATAAACAATCTACGCGCAAGCGATATTGCTGAAATTGCTTTTCCCCTCCCACCGCTACCTGAACAGGAACGCATCGTGGCGCGCATCGAAGAGCTGTTCACGCAGCTGGACGCCGGTGTGGCCTCGTTGCGACGCGTCCAGGCGGCGCTCAAGCGCTACAAGGTTAGCGTGCTCAAGGCGGCAGTAGAAGGGAGATTAAGAAATGGTAAATCAGGAATTGAGTATGAGGAATTACCAGAGGGCTGGCGGTGGGTTACTATTGGGGATATTACAGCGTCAATGAAGAATGGATTATACAAACCAAGAGAATTTTACGCAGATGAAGGAGTTGCCTGTCTTAGAATGTATAACATTGAAGATGGTGAAATTGTATGGAAAGACATCAAGCGAATGGTACTAACCGAAGATGAATTAGAGACTTATCGCCTCATACCAGGAGACATACTTGTAAATCGTGTGAATAGTCGTGAGCTAGTAGGAAAGGCTGCTGTGATTCCCAGCGGACTTGAAACTATAGTATATGAAAGCAAAAACATTCGCTTGAGGATAAAGCAAGATCTCGCTGATAGTCACTACATTAACTTTTGTTTTGGGGATTTTCGTCGGAACTATTTCAACTTCCATGCTCAACAAGTAGTTGGTATGGCATCAATTAATCAAACTCAAATTAGTGAAATGCCAATTCCCCTCCCCCCACTACATGAACAACAACTCATCGTGGCAGAAGTAGAGCGGCGGCTGTCGCTGGTGTTGCAGATCGAGGCGGCGGTGGAGGCGGGGTTGAAGCGGGCAGAGCGACTGCGGCAAGCAATATTAAAGAGGGCGTTTGAGGGGAAGCTAGTGGAACAGCATCCAGAGGATGAGGATGCATGAAAGTTGGTCAGAAGGATCAATCAGGCGAGATTAAGAAAGTTGGAGTTTTTCGGAAATGAGGAAAGGGGTGCATAAATGTCAATTCACAACGACGCAACAATAATACTTCGAGTTCTAGAAGAGAATGGTGCCATGGGAGGAAACATTATGAAAGCTGGAGATATTCTTGAGCGTTCCGGGCTTAGTGGTGAACGTTTTGACCAAGCAGACACTTATCTTCTGGAATCCGACTATGTTAAAGGAACCTTTGGTGGACTTGAGGGTTCGCGATGGCTTACAGCCACAGGTCTTGAATATCTTGAACAAGTCATGTCTAACCGCCTACCTATCAGTCTTGACGCTGAGATGATGCTTGCTTACATAATCGACTCAGCTCCAAGACCAATGGCAGCCATTATTCGCTCAGAAATTATTGAAGCTCTTGGGTTCGATGATACTCGCTATGATTCGGCAGTCCAGAATCTTATTGATTTCGAATTAGTACAAAAAGGTGGCGGAGTGTCTGTGATTAGTGTTGGAACTGGAGAGGTTCTCCAAAGCGAGGAAAACCTAAGGGCAACCCAGGCTGGGAGACAAGCCCTGCGAAGAGAATTTCGAGATCCACAGGCTGGAACTCAGGTCAGCCAGGTATTCAATGCCCCAATTACCGCTCATAATTTCCAAGCTGTAGCCAGCGCGCTCAATTCCCAAATCGAGCAATCCATCACAGAAAATGATCCGGAAGCGATCAGAGAAGCTATTTCTGAAATACTCTCGGAACTTGTGAATCAGGTTCAAGGTGAGCTGGATCTACCATCTAGACGGGATTATATCCAGGCTGCAACAGAACTCGAGGCGGAACTCAATAAACCTGACCCCGAGATAGAGAATATCCAAAGATGGCTGGCTAGGCTGACATTACTAGAAAAAGGAATCACCGTGACCGACAAGACTTTATCAGTAATCGTCAAAGCGCTTCCATGGGCTATGCTACTTGCGAACAACATTGAGAAGCTTCTGGCTATATTAGCCAATTGAATTGATTGGGATAGCATTGTGAAAAATAGAAACCGACCAGCTTCCAGCAAGCTCCAAGTGGGAGCGACAGTCCATTCTCTGACGGACGTTTGAGGGGAGGTTGGTCGGGTAGGGGCAGGAGTGATTTGGGATGAGATACGATGCGAACAAACACCACCGGCGATCGATCCGGTTGAAGGGATACGATTACACCCAGGCAGGGGCATATTTCATCACGTTGGTTTCCTGGCAGCGAGAATGCCTGTTCGGGGAGATCCGATCAGGGGAGATAAGTCTGAACGCGTTGGGATCCCTGGTTGATAACGAATGGCGGCGGCTTGGCAAACGTTTTGAACGGGTTGTCGTAGATGAATTGATCGTCATGCCAAACCATGTGCATGGGATTTTGGTGATCGCGGCGGAGGATTTGGTAGGGGCGGGTGGTGTAGGGGCGAGGCAAGAAGGTACCGATAAGGTTGGGGAGTATCCTTTTGCCTCGCCCCTACGTGGTGTGCGTGGATCGGCATGCGGTGTGATACCTGGATCGTTGGGGGCGATCGTGGGGGCGTATAAATCGACCACGGCGCGTTTGATCAACGGCCTACGGCGTACCCCCGGCGCGCCGGTCTGGCAGCGCAATTTCTATGAACATATCATCCGGGATGAAAGCGAATGGGAGGCCATCCGGGTCTATATTCACAATAACCCTTTCGAATGGGAAGCCGATAACGAAAATCCAGCCCGATCCGAGGCCTCAGAATGACTACACCCTCCTCTACTACCATCGTCCAGCGCCTGTGGAATTACTGCAACGTACTGCGCGACGACGGCATGTCCTATGGCGACTACGTCGAACAACTCACCTACCTGCTCTTCCTGAAGATGGACGACGAGAACGTGCACGTATTGGGTAAGCCCAGCGCCATCCCGGATGAATACAACTGGGCCAGCCTGCGCGGCCTGGATGGCGATGAACTCGAAAGCCATTACCGAAGCATCCTGCTTGCCCTTGGGCAAGGTTCGGGGCTCATCCCGGTCATCTTCCGCAAGGCGCAGAACAAAATCCAGGATCCGGCCAAACTCAAACGCCTGATGGAACTGATCGACGGCGAGACCTGGATCGGGCTGGATATCGACATCAAGGGCGAAATCTACGAAGGGTTGCTGGAGAAAAACGCCCAGGACACCAAGTCCGGCGCAGGGCAATATTTCACCCCGCGCCCACTGATCAAGGCCATCGTGGACGTGATGGGGCCAGAGCCGGAGAGGACGATCTGCGACCCGGCCTGCGGCACGGGCGGTTTCCTGCTGGCGGCGCATGATTACATCGCCAAGAACAATCCGCTCGACCGCGACCAGTGGGTGCACCTGAACCACAATGCCCTGCATGGCTGGGAGATCGTCGACAACACCGCCCGCCTGTGCGTGATGAACCTCTACCTGCACGGCATTGGGGCTAATGGCGGCGGCTCTCCCATTCACGTGGCCGATAGCTTGGCCGCGCATCCTGGTCAATACTTCGACATGGTGCTGACCAATCCTCCCTTCGGCAAGAAGAGTAGCGTCACCTTTGTCACTGACCAGGGCGAAGTACGTCGCGAGTCGCAGAACATCGTGCGCGACGATTTCTGGACCTCGACCAGCAACAAGCAGCTCAACTTTGTCCAGCACGTGCGCAGCATCCTGCAACAGCACGGGCGCGCCGCCATCGTCGTACCGGATAACGTGCTGTTCGAGGGCGGGGCTGGCGAGGTGGTGCGCCGCCGCTTGTTGAACGAATGCGACGTGCATACCTTGATGCGCCTGCCAACCGGCATCTTCTACGCTCAGGGGGTCAAGGCTAACGTGCTGTTCTTCGATCGCAAACCGGCCAGTGAGACGCCCTGGACGAAAACGCTGTGGATTCACGACCTGCGCACGAACATGGATTTCACCTTGAAGACCAGGCCGCTCGCCCGCGCGGATTTGGACGAATTTGTAGAGTGTTTCCATCCTGAAAACCGCCACGAACGCCAACCTACCTGGACACCAGAAACCCCCAAGGGCCGCTGGCGGGCTTATCCTTACGAAGAGCTGATCGCGCGCGACAAGGTGAATCTGGATATCTTCTGGCTGCGCGATGAATCGTTGGAAGACACCGCCAACTTACCCGATCCCGACGTGCTGGCTGCCGAGATCGTGGAAGACTTGCAAGCCGCGCTGGAGCAATTCGGGGGTATCTTGGAGGCACTGGAAGAAGAGAATAAGGCGTAGATACACCGAAATGACCACGAAACCCAAGAAGAAGCAGGATGCGCGCGGCGAAGTCTTAATTGCTCTGCTTAAGGAAAAATCTGACTTTACCATCCTGCAAGAACAAGGCTGGTATCGGATTCCGATAGCGAGCGCCCCAAAACGCTGGCCGCCTAAATGGTTGGCTTTCTACCAGCCGAAGTGTTTCAAGGAAGAAGCCTTCCGCGTGCATCGGTACGGCGAAGTCGCCGATATCCAGGTCATCGCCCGAAGCGAATTATTTCCCAACGAGTTCGAGAGCGCCAGATCCGGCCAGCAGTATTACAAGCTTACCCTCAAGAGCCTGGAAATACTTGACCGGCCAATTCTGAGCCTAAGACCACGGCGGCTTGTGTTCATCCCTACCACCTGGGGTAAATTCAGCCGCGCCGGGCAGATCAACGACTTGTTCGATGATAGCCCTTTGGAAGATGCGCTGTGGGAGCAGTTCAAACGCTTATCGATCCAGGCTGAGCGCCAATGGACGCTTTTCGCTGAAGAACAGCTTTACTTCCTGGATTTTGCTCTGTTCTGCGCCAAGGCCCCGATCGCGGTGGAGACGGATGGCGATACGTGGCACACTGTCCCTGAACGAGCCAATCAAGATTATATCCGCCAGAACGCTATCGAGTCGCACGGCTGGCACGTGTTGCGCTTCAACAGCAAAGAAATTCGGGAGGATATGGAGACCTACTGCCTTCCGAAAATCCAGAAGACGATCAACACCCAGGGCGGCTTGAGCGACGAAGGGCTGGTGCCGCGAATTTTTTATCCCAAGAGCGGTGCGACCCAGTTAACTCTGTTTGAGAGAGCAACCCCTTATCTAGTTGTAGATACCGGTATTGCGGAGAACTTAGAGTTCTAGATTAACGGTTATAATTTTGGGTGATGGTGAGAGTTGGATATGAATCAATTTCGCAGTGAGACGTTTCCGGAGCTAGAGCCGGAACCTCCGGTTGAGAAAAGCAGGGGGGTGTGGCGGCTGTTGCGCGAAGCGCTGGAGACGCTTGTCTTGTCGCTGGTGCTCTTCGGCGTGATCAATACCCTCTCGGCCCGCATCCGGGTAGAATCGGTCAGTATGCAGCCCACCCTGTACGCAGGGGACTTCGTGATCGTCAATAAGCTGGCTTACCGGCTGGGCGAACCCAGACGGGGAGATGTGATCGTTTTTCGTTACCCGCCTGCTCCAGAGCAGGAGCCTTATATAAAACGCATCATCGGTTTGCCGGGCGACCAGGTGCACATCAGCGGGGGAAAGGTATTTATCAACGGGGGCCCGCTGGCAGAGCCTTATCTTGGGGTGGCGACCAACCAGGGAGGCGAGTGGGTTGTCCCGGCGGGATCGCTGTTTGTGATGGGCGACAACCGCAACAGTTCGTCGGACTCGCGCGCCTGGGGGATGGT
>DATDRZ010000063.1:0-5190 GCA_035291465.1 Anaerolineales bacterium | reverse complement strand
ATCATCACGGAGCACGGCGTGATTTACCCGCCGTTCACGTTGAATCTGGGCAAGGCGGCGCTGGAGATGAGCACGTCGTGAGCAATGTTAAGGAGAGAACGTAGGGTTTTCTGACGCCCTACCGAATATGAAACCGCTATGAACATCGTACTGACAGGTTCCATCGCTTTCGATTACATCATGAAGTTCCCCGGGCACTTCAAGGATCACATCCTGCCGGACAAGTTGGAGTGCCTCAGCCTGTCTTTCTTGGTCGAGAGCCTGGTACGCCACCGCGGCGGCATCGCCCCCAACGTCGCCTACACCATGGCCCTGCTGGGTGGGAGGCCGCGCCTGTTCGCCACCGCCGGGGAGGACTTCGAGGAGTACCGCCTGTGGCTGGAGAGTATCGGTGTGGACACGACCGGCGTGCGGGTGATCCCGGGCGAGTTCACGGCGTCTTTCTTCGCCAACACCGACCTTGACAACGCCCAGATCGCCAGCTTCTACCCGGGGGCGATGGCCTTCGCCGGGCAGCTCTCGCTCTACGACCTGCCGGGAGAGAAGCCCAACCTGCTGCTGATCTCGCCCAACGACCCGCAGGCCATGCAACGCTATGTTGCCGAGTGCCAGGAGCTGGGCATCCCCTATATCTACGATCCCAGCCAGCAGATCGTCCGCCTGGACGAAGAAGCCCTGCGCCGGGGGGTGGAGGGCTCGCTGGCCTTGTTCGTCAACCAGTACGAGTTCTGCCTGATCCAGACCCACACCCGCCTCACGCCTGAGGGGGTCCTGGCGCGCACCCGGTTTGCTGTGGTCACCAATGGGGCGCGGGGCTCAGATGTCTACACCCACGCAGGCGAGTACCACATCCCGGCGATCGAACCGGAGCGGATGGTCGACCCGACGGGGGTGGGTGACGCCTTCCGGGGAGGTTTCCTGGCCGGCTTCGCCCACGGTTGGAGCCCGCTGGTGTGCGGACAGATGGGCAGCGTGGCGGCGTCTTTCTGTCTGGAACAGCAGGGGCCGCAGGCGCACATTTTTACCCCGGCCGAGTTCGTGGCGCGCTACCGCCGCTACTTCGACGACCAGGGGAGGCTGGACACGCTGATCCCGGTCGAAAAACTCAAGCCGGGACGTTAGGGAGTTGAGGTCTTGTATGCAAATTTGTTTGTCATGCTGAGCCTAGTCCTGAGTGCAGCGAAGGAGAAGCGAAGCATCTCAGTTGCAGTAGCTAGAGACCCTTCGCGGAGTTTATCCTGAGGTACCGAAGGGCTCAGGGTGACAATCCTGGGTGCTATCTCTCTCCATCTGCATGATTTGCATAAGGTCCCTAGTTCTTATTTTCGCATCATCAAATTCTTTTACCAACGGAGCATTCTATGGAAAACTACGATATCAAGGATTCGAAGCTGGCGGAGGGTGGGCGGCGGCGCATCGATTGGGCCGAGCGCGAGATGCCGGTGCTGCGCTCGATCCGCTCCCGCTTCGCCATGGAGCGGCCTTTGCAAGGCTTACGCATCTCGGCCTGCCTGCACGTCACCACCGAGACGGCGAATTTGATGCAGACTTTACAGGAAGGTGGGGCGGAAGTGGTGCTGACCGCCTCCAACCCGCTCTCTACCCAGGATGACGTGGCGGCTTCGCTGGTCAGCCACTATGAGATCCCGGTCTTCGCCATCAAGGGCGAGGACAACGTGACCTACTACAAGCACATCAACGCCGCCCTGGAGCACCGCCCCAACATGACCATGGACGATGGGGCCGATCTGGTGAGCGTGCTGCACAAAGAACGCCGCGACTTGCTCAAGGAGGTGGTCGGCGGCACCGAAGAGACGACTACCGGCGTGATCCGCCTGCGGGCGATGGCGGCCGACGGGGCGCTCTCCTTCCCGGTGATCGCGGTCAACGACGCCATGACCAAGCACTTATTCGACAACCGTTACGGCACCGGGCAGTCGACGTTGGACGGGATCGTGCGCGCCACCAACGTCCTGCTGGCGGGGCGCAACTTCGTCATCGCCGGCTACGGCTGGTGCGGGCGGGGCCTGGCCTCGCGGGCACGCGGCATGGGGGCCAACGTGATTGTCACCGAGGTGGACCCGCTGCCGGCGTTGGAGGCGGTCATGGATGGCTTCCGGGTGATGCCGATGGAGCAGGCCGCCCGCATCGGCGATATCTTCGTCACCGTGACCGGCGACCTCAACGTGATCGACCGTCCGCACTTCGAAGTGATGAAGGACGGCGCCATCGTCGCCAATTCGGGCCACTTCAACGTGGAGATCAACATCCCCGCCCTGGAAGAGATGGCGACCGAAAAGCGCCTGGTGCGCCCCTTCGTTGAACAGTACGCTCTGACCGACGGGCGGGCGATCAACCTGCTAGGGGAGGGGAGGTTGATCAACCTGGCCTCTGCCGAGGGGCACCCGGCCAGCGTGATGGACATGTCCTTCGCCAACCAGGCGCTCAGCCTGGAGTACCTGGCGCAGAACGCCGCAACCTTCGAGAATAAGGTCTACTCCGTCCCAGACGCCATCGACCGGGAGATCGCCCGCCTGAAGCTGGGGGCGATGGGGGTGGATATCGATACGCTGACCCCGCAGCAGGTGAGTTATTTGAACTCGTGGGAAGAGGGAACGTAGGGGGGACAAGTAATCAGTATACAGTAAACAGAATTCAGTATTAAGGAACCCCTGGCTGGGGAGGCCGGGGGTTTTTTTTGTGTAAGCGTGGAAAAGGTGACACTTGTCGTGATATTAAGGAAAATGATCTCTTGTTTTTTAACTTGCTGGTGTTCTAAAATAAAGGATTGAAAAAACACGATGAGCAGTTGGTGCGCTGGACGAGGAATAGGACTCCCCGCACAAGGAGAGACCCGATGCAAACCAAGGTTTTAATCGCCTATACAACCAATGCCGGTTCGACCGGCGAAGTAGCGGAAGCAGTCGCCAATGAACTGGGGAAAAGCGGCGCAGCGGTTGAAGTGCGCCGCCTGGAAGAGGTCGAAGACCTTAGCCCGTACGGGGCGGTCGTTGTGGGCGGGCCGATGATCATGGGCTGGCACCGGGGAGCGGTGAAATTCCTGAAGAAGCACCAGCAGGCCCTTAGCCGGGTCCCGGTGGCGTACTTCTTCACCGCTATGAGCTTGACCAACACCGGCGAGACGCAGCTGGATGGTGTCCCGCTCTGTATCGACCCTGAACTGCCAAAGGATGCGAAGAATCCACCCCGCTTGAGCCTGAGGGAAGGTTACGCGACGGTGGGGCGTTACCTTGGCCCAGTGCTGCAGGCCGCCCCACAGGTCAAGCCGGTGAGCGCCGGCTTCTTCGGCGGGAAGCTGGATTATTTTAACTTGAAGTGGTTGCAAAGGCTGTTTGTCATGCTGGTCGTCCAGGCCCAGCCCGGTGACCGGCGGAATTGGACCGTGATTAAGGAGTGGGCGGCGGGACTTGCCACGCCATTCAGAATTTCGGTTTAGGTATTGTACTTAAAAGCTTCCCACACTCCGGTGACCACTCAAGGAGGTTGTTACCCTGAGCGAAGCGCAGGCGGGCAAAGACCGCCCGGTCCCCCCAGCTTCCACGAGATGCTTCGCTTCGCTCAGCATGACAATTTACAAGAAAAGGAGCGATCAAATCCAATGAACACATCCATCGAAGAATTTGTCAGTGGCAAGCGCATCGCCGTCGCCGGCGCCTCCCGCAGCGGCAAGAAGTTTGGGAATATAGCTGCCAAGGAACTGAAGACCCGTGGATATGAGGTTTATCTAATCCACCCAGAAGCCAAGGAAATTGACGGGCTGCCCTGCTATCCTGACCTGGCAGCCCTGCCTGCCAGGGTGGATGGCTTGTTTGTCAGCCTGCCAGCTAACCGCTCCGGCCAGGTCATACGCCAGGCGGCAGAGATAGGGGTGCGCAACGTCTGGCTGCAGCAAGGCGCCGAGAACGCGGAGCTGCTTACTCTGGGTCAGGAGCTTGGATTGAACCTGGTGAGCGGTAAGTGCATCCTGATGTATGCCCCGCCGGTGCGCTCGTTCCACCGCTGGCACCGGGCGGTGGTCAGGCTGACCGGAGGGCTGTAGAACTATATAGCTTGCGGCGCTAAACACTCCTTTGTTGCGTGACATCTTGCGCCAATTCAGCGCCACTCTTTTTAGTTACATCTGAAAGCACGCCTTCCAAAAGTGGTGTCATGAGATTAAGCCTCCTCAAGTGAATCACAGTATTCCAAAATGACTCGAACTTTTTCCAACCGCTTGTGTAGAAAAAGTGCTTGAGCTGGTGCTTGACAGTACCGTGCGATAAACTGCTCTGGAAAATTGAACTCCAGCGGTAGAATTCCCTATACGCCCAGTCGTATCCGCGCTTCAGTTCCTCTTCGCTGAGTTGCTTCGGCCTGAAGGTGACGTGGCGTGTGTCATATAGATCCCAGTTGTCGGTCAGAATGCGCCCCGCGCTTTTCATTTTCCGGTAGAATGCAGTATCAGGATACGGAGTAGCGATGTGAAATGTGGCAGTTGTGATGCCCATTCCGATTGCCCATGCGACAGTCTTTTGAAAAACCTCTTGGTTATCCCCATCGAGACCAAACACAAAACTTCCGTTTATCATGATTCCGAGGTCATGCAGCCTATGGATCGCCTCGCTATAATCTGCTCCCAGATTTTGCCTCTTGTTGCTCTGCTCTAAATTCGAAGAGTCTAAGCTTTCCAAGCCCACAAATATGCTTCGAAGGCCAGCTTCTGCTGCCAACTCGATTAAGTCTCCCTTTAAGATCGAGTCGACGGTTGCGGCTCCTTGAAAGATTCTGTTCATACCTTTCATACCGTCGAACAGGCCTTGGGCAAGGCGTGTGTGTCCGAGCAAGTGATCGTCGAGAAAGTACAGATGTCTACCAGGGAGTCGCTCTATTTCTTTCAGTGCGTCGTCGACTTCCTGAGTGTAGAAGGATTTTCCACCCTTGAAAAACGCGTCTTTGTAGCAAAATTCACATTTAACAGATTGGATTATTGTACAACAATTTCAATATACACCTCGTCGCCAAAAGGCTGGCCCTGCGAGTCGTGGGCCCGCCAGGCGCTGCGATACGTGCCCGGCTCCTGGGGGGCGGTGAACAGGATGCGCAGCTCGGCCTGGCTCCCGCTGCGCGCCGGGAAGAGGGCCTGGTCGGCAGCCGCGCCCAGGTCAGGCCCGGCGACCAGGGCGATGCTGT
>DATDRZ010000062.1:0-12529 GCA_035291465.1 Anaerolineales bacterium | reverse complement strand
TCGATCAACTCGATCTCGCTGGACGCCAGTTCGTGGCCGGGGACGGCCGCGACCGGCAACCCGCCGGCATGGCGGGCTAGGATGCTGCTGGCCCGTACGTGCGCGTACTGAATGTACGGCGCGGCTTGCCCGTTGAAGTCCAGGGCGGTTTCCCAGTCGAATGTAGCGATTTTGGTGTTCTCGCGGGCCAGCATGGGGTACTTGATCGCTGCCAGCCCAACCTGCCTTGCGACCGTATCCCGAATGTCTTCCGGGAGGTCCGGGTTCTTTTCGGCGACGATGGCCGCGCTGCGCGAGGTGGCCTCGCGAATTAGCTCTTCGAGCAGCACAACCATGCCTTCGCGAGAGGAGATGACCACATTGCCGGGCAGGTTCACCACCTCGTAAGGGAGGTGGAGAACCTTCTTCATTTCCTCTGCATACCCTGCCAACTCCAGAGTTTTGAAGACCTGCTTGAAATGCAGGGACTGGCGCACATCGACGACGTAGATGGATTTAGCCAGATCGTAATCCTTGAATTTGGTCAGGGCGAGAGCCAGGTCCCAGGCTCCATATAATGAGGTACTGTCTGAGCGAAGAAGGACGAGCACACGATATTTCTCTTCTTTGATCCCTAGGAGTTCGTCAAGTTTCACGATTACCGGACCCTCCTGGGGGCGTTCGTCTATGGCAATCCCTTTTTGAATTAACTGCTCGACGAAGACCTTGCCCGGTTTTTCCATTTCGTGTTCGTAGTAGAAATGGTCGAAGCGAATATCCATTTGGCTGTAGATCTCGCTGAAGCCGTCCAGCGACCACTGGCGCGTTTTCCAATATAGCTCACTGATCTCTTCGTCTTCGGCATCCCAGTGCGCAAATAGCTCGCGAATCTCTTTTTCCCCATTAGGATCCGCCTCCAGTTCCCGGCTGGCTTCCGCGTAGAGGTCGCCCATCCAGCGGGTCACATCTTGTTTAGGTGGTGTTTCGCCCTTATGGCGCTTGAGGTAATTCCACAGCCACTTGAACACGTCCTTGCCGAAATCGCCGATGTAGTTGGCGCGGATGATCTCGTTGCCCGCAGCCTCAAGAACATTGGCGAGTGCCGCGCCCAGGATCATGTTGCGCAGGTGGCCGACGTGAAAGGCTTTGAGCGTGTTCGGTTGGGAGTATTCGACCATGACGCGCTGGTCTTTTGATGCTCCCCAGCCATATTTTGGACCTGAGGTCAACACTTCTTCGACCACCCGAGCGGCGAAATCCGGCGCGGCGAAGTACAGGTTGAGGTAACCCTTGACCGCGGCGACACGCGAAAAACCAGATGGTGTGCCGATGTGTGCCACCAGCTTTTCGGCGAGCTCAGCGGCGCGATGCGGGACATTGATCTTCTTGCCGCCCAGGCGGGCTTCATCGGCGGCGAGCTGGAACAGCGAGGTGGAGAGACCCCATTCACCTGAAAAAGGAATTTGGCTCCAGTGGATTTCGGCTGGCGCGGGCAGAGATTCGGCCTGGCAAAAAGCGCGGATTTCTTTTTCGATGGCGGCGCGTTCTTGTTCGAACATGTTTGCGGAATTATGACATATAAAGAATAACCACAATGACACAATGACCACAAAGAATCAAATTGGCCACAAAGGGTTCCTCAAGCAATCGCGATGACGGGCTTTCTTTTTACGCGGACTATCTCAAGACCTGCGCCTTATAGCATTAAGAAGAAAAACGGCTGCTTTTCACAACCTCAGCTGCCGTTTTTCTTTGTGGATAGGTGGAATGCTTTGTGTTCTTAGTGGCTTTGTGGTTGTCTTTTACCCCTTGCTTTTCTCCAAAGCGGCCAGCTTGCTGGCGATCGCGCCTTTGCGACGGGCGGCATTGTTCTTGTGGATGACGCCTTTTATGGCCGCCTTGTCCAAAGCTTTGGCCGCGGCGCGGTAGGCGGCGCGCGCCTTTTCCACATCGCCGCTCTGGATGGCGAGGTTAGCCTTCTTTACGTAGCCACGCGCGCTGCTGCGGAACTCCAGGTTCTGCACCCGGCGCTTTTCATTCTGCCGGTTGCGCTTGATGGCTGACTTGATATTTGCCAAAACTTCCTCCGATGACCAAAAAATAATCGCAGCGTGATTTTACTTGAAGGCTATGGAACTGTCTAGCCAGGTCTTGAAGTTTGGAGGTCTGCGAGATAGCTGCGCTCAAATTTAACGCGGATGAACGCGGATAAACCCTGATCAGAACCTCCTTGCATCGCAGGGCAGATCCTAGAGAGGCTTTAGATAGAAAGTATGCGCTGATACAATGCCAGCATGCCTGTGCATAAAGCCGGTTTCGTTGCGGTTGTCGGCCGTCCCAATGTAGGGAAATCCACGCTGATGAATGCGCTGCTGGGGCAGCCTGTGTCGGCGGTGTCGCCGCGGCCGCAAACCACCCGGCGCAACCAGTTGGGCATCCTGACTCTGGATAACGCCCAGATCGTATTCGTGGATACCCCGGGCTTGCATGAAGAGCGCAACAAGCTCGGGGAATTTATGAATTCCCAGGCCTTGGCGGCGCTGGAAGACGCCGATGTAGTCTTGTTCCTGGTGGACGCAGCTGAGACGCCTAATAAAGAAGACAAGCTGCTGGCGCAGGGGGTGGATGGTAAGAGGCAGACGGTTGTGCTGGCGCTAAATAAGGCTGATCTAGTTAATGAAGAAGTGTTGGCCCGAAGGAGGGGGGAATACGGTTCGCTGGTGGCCAGCAAGCATACGATTGAGATCTCGGCCGCCGAGCGAACTGGTTTGGCTGATCTGCTCGGCATCCTGCTGGAGCTGATCCCCGCGGGAGAGGCGTATTACCCTGAGGAGCAGGTAACTGACCTCTACGAAAAGCAGATCGCCGCAGATCTGATCCGGGCGGCTGCGTTGGGACTGCTGCGAGACGAAGTGCCGCACGGCATCGCCGTGCGCATCGACCGCTTTGTGGAGCGCGGAGAAACCGGGGCGCGTGTCGAGGCGACAATATTCGTGGAGCGCGAGTCGCATAAAGGAATTGTCATCGGCGAGGGCGGCAAGATGATCAAAGAGATCGGCTCGTTGGCGCGCAAGGAGATCGAAAGCATGAGCGGCCGCAAAGTGTTTCTGGATCTGCGCGTTAAGGTTAAAGCCAATTGGCGCCAGGACGAGAAAGAACTTGATCGGCTGGGGTATTCGCGGAAAAACGAGAAATAAACCTTTTTGGATGGGCCACAGTTGTACTGTGGCCCTAGCACATTAGCCCGACAGTTCAACTGTCGGGCATTAAGGGCGTTCATTCTTTTCATCATTCTTTAGATTGTAGGGGCGGGTCAAGGGAAGCTGTGCTTCCCGCAGTTGCGAGGAGCTGAGCGTCAGCGAGGCGACGAAGCATCCAGCTTTGGTTCCTTGCGCTCGCCTCCCGCACCCCACGTACGACTAAACCCGCCCGTTCAATCTCACCAGCGATACGTCGCACTCGGCACCTTCGGAAATTCTTTTTGAAAACAGGTTGGGGAATTAAAAAGGCGTCAGGTAATTGTGGGGCTTAGAGTGCAACTCCCGACATTTTTTCAATCACGGCAATCACCGCCGAATTATCTAAATCACCCAAATCCATTTGCAGCATCTCGTCATAGAGCCGCGCGTTCACTTCGGTTGCCGGTAGCGGCATACCAAGTTCGCCGGCGCTGTCCATGACGATGTGAAGATCCTTGGCTTGCATGTGGGCTTTGAAGCCTGGCTGGCGGTTGCCGGCGAACAGGCGCTGAGGCTTGTTGTCCAGCGTCCAGCATTGAGCGGCGCCGCCGCGTATGGCCTCGACGACCTTGCGCGGGTCGACATCCGCTTTGCGGGCGAAGATCAGCAGTTCGGCCATGGCGGACATTTGCGCCGCAACCATGATCTGGTTGCAGGCTTTCGCCACCTGCCCGGCGCCGGAGGCGCCGATGTGGGTGATGGCTTTTCCATAAGCCTGCATAGCGGGGCGGGCGCGTTCGAGGGCGGCGGCATCGCCGCCGATCATGATGGTGAGTGTGCCATTTTGCGCGCCGAGCTGGCCGCCGCTGACCGGCGCGTCCACGAAGCTGATGCCGGAGGCTGTCAACACCTCAGCGATCTTGCGCGCCGTGGCAGGCTTGATGGTGGAGTGATCGACAACGATGAGGCCGGGGTGTGCCGCATCCATGATGCCATTGGGTCCGAGGACTACCTGCTCGACATCAGGCGAGTCGGGCAGGCAGGTGAATACGATGTCGGATTGAGTGGCCACTTCCTTCGGGGAATGGGCCTCTTGGGCGCCGGCCGCGACCAGTTCGGCCACTGCATCGCGGCTGCGATTGTGGACGGTGAGCGGAAAGCCGGCTTTGAGCAGATGGCCGGCCATGGGCTTGCCCATGAGACCGAGGCCGATGAAGCCGATACGGAGAGTGTTTGGCATGGAGGCTCCTTGGATATTTCGATAACAATGTAATCATACGTCAAAGGCCATGGGCACCGGCCCTAATGATTCGAGATTGCTTCGTGCGCTGCTCATTTGCTTCGCATGAGCGCTTCTCGCAAAGCCGGGGCACTAAAAGGAGGAGACTGAGTGCTTTCACACTCAGTCTCCATGTCGTGGTTCCAGGCCAGTCTGTAAGCCGCATTTTGTCCAGCGCGGGGCTCAGGTTTACTGGCAACGGACCCCCGTCGAAAGACGGGGTGCCGTGCCCTTCATCCCTGGGCCGATCGCGCCTGGGCGATCATCTGTCTGGGCCGCTGATCTCTCAACGGCTCGGTGCAGCCAACCCGAGACTCGAACGCAGCGAGCCGCTGCTCGTCCCTGCTTGGCCTTGCTCCTGGCGGCGGTTGCCCGGCCGCGGGCATTGCTGCCCGCGCCGGTGGTCTCTTACACCACCATTTCAACCTTACTGCTTTCGCAGCGGTATGTTTCTGTGGCCCGACCGGCAGGTTTCCCCGCCCCGGGATTTTCCCCGGCGCCATGCTCTGTGGAGTGCGGACTTTCCTCTATATACCGAAGCATACAGCGAGCGCCCGACCAACCTGGAAAAAGATGATACATCGCCAAGCTGGCATCGTCAATTCGATCTGGTATCTGCTCCAAGGGTGCCGGGGGATCTTGGAATTCTGTGAGAATTAGGCTAAAATAAGCTGCTTCCAATGCGGGGAAACGGAAAAAGTCGAGCTTGACACTTATAGACCAGTTGCTCTATAATCAAGGATTGGTATCTTGCCGCTTGCCGTAATCCAAGAGCGGCTTTTCACTTTTCGTGGCTTGGTCCCCCTAGGAGGCGCTGAATGGCGCAGGCTCTTCCAACAAAAACATATTCGCGTTTATCCACCCAACTCCAGTTACCCGATCTTATTGAAGTCCAACTCAGTTCATTCCAACGATTAAAAGCCGACGGGCTGGGGGATCTCTTCCACGAGATCTCGCCCATCGAATCCTACAACAAGGGGATGAAGTTGTATTTCCCCAGCCGCACTCCCGAAGCCAAACAATGGAAGCTGAAGTATTGGTTCGACAAGCCCAAGTATTCCATCGAGGAATGCATCGAGCGCGACCTGACCTACGCCAGCCCGCTGTACATCTCCGTGTTGCTGGCCGGGCCGGATGTCCCTGAGCCGATCAAGCAAGATATCTTCCTGGGCGACTTCCCCGAGATGACGGAGAAGGGCACCTTCATCATCAATGGCACCGAGCGCGTGGTCGTTTCGCAATTGATTCGTTCGCCCGGTGTGTACTTCGAGGCTCCGCTGGATCGCGCCACCAACCGCCCGCTGGCGACGGCGAAGTTGATCCCCGATCGCGGCGCGTGGATGGAATTCGAAACTCGTAAAACGGATTACCTGACGCTGAAATTCAACCGCAAGCGCACCGTGCCGATCACTATTTTGCTGCGGGCGCTTTCCGCGGTGGACGACGGCCTCAAGGACAACCCACTAAAGCACGGCACCGATGAAGAGATCCTGGCGCTGTTCACCGACATCGACACCAACGCCGACCGCAAGTTCATCCAGACCACTCTGGATCAGGAACCCGAATGGGATACCAACAACGGAAAGCTGACTGTCGCCCAGGCTGCGTTGATCGAGTTCTTCAAACGCATGCGCCCGGGCGACCCGGCCACGTTGGATAACGCCACCGAGTTCCTGGAGACTCAGCTCTTCGACCAGCGCCACTATGACCTCGAGAGAGTGGGGCGCTACAAATTGAATCAGAAACTCGGTCTGAAAGACCGCGTTCCGCTGGAGCATCGCACGGTCACCAAGTACGACCTTATCAATCTGGCGCGGCGCATGATCCTGATCAACAATGGCGTCGAGAGCGCGGATGACATCGACCATCTCGGCAACCGCCGCCTGAAGACCGTCGGCGAATTAATTCAAAACAAACTGCGCGTCGGCATGCGCCGCATGGAGCGCGTGATTAAAGAGCGCATGTCCATTCGCGATCAGGAACAGCTCTCTCCCATCACGTTGATCAACATCCGCCCCGTTGTGGCTGCGCTGCGCGAGTTCTATGGGTCCAGCCAGCTATCGCAGTTCATGGACCAGACCAACCCGCTCTCCGAACTGCGCCACAAGCGCCGCGTCTCGGCGCTGGGCCCCGGCGGCCTGCGGCGCGAGCGCGCCGGCTTCGACGTGCGCGACGTGCACCACTCGCACTATGGCCGCATCTGCCCCATTGAGACTCCCGAAGGTCCGAACATCGGCCTGATAGGCAACCTGGCGTCCTTCGCGCGGGTGAACGATTACGGTTTCGTCGAGACGCCGTATCGCAAGGTGATCAACAGCGTGCCGGCGAAGGAAAAGAAACTGATCGGTCGCAAGCTGCGCGAAGATTTGATCGATCCCAAGAGCGAGAGGGTGATCGCCAAGGCCGACACTCGCATCGATGAGCGCCTGGCGAAAGAGATCGCCAAACACGATCTTGAGGAAGTGAAGATCGTTCCTTATGTCACCGACGAAACAGTATTCATGTCGGCTGATGATGAAGATCGCTTCAAGATCGCGCAGGCCAATGCGCCGCTCAACGAGCACAGTGAATTCGTGCGCCAGCGCACTTCTTCCCGCTACCATTCCGGCTTCCTGTTCTCCAGCCCGGAGGAGATCGATTACATGGATGTGGCGCCCCACCAGGTGGTGGGCATCAGCGCCGCGCTCATTCCATTCCTCGAGCACGACGACGCCAACCGCGCCCTGATGGGCTCGAACATGATGTCGCAGGCCGTCCCGCTGCTGGTGCCCGAAGTGCCGCTGGTCTCCACAGGCATGGAAGGGCACGCCGCCAAGGACTCCGGCCAGGTAATTCAAGCCGAAGAAGAAGGCGAAGTAGTCTCCGTTAGTGGCGACTCCATCGTGCTGCGCAATAAGAGCAACCGCAAAGAGCGCATTTACAACCTGCGCAAATACCAGCGTTCCAACCAGAGCACCTGCATCGATCAACGCCCCGCGGTGGTCAAAGGCCAGCGCGTGCGCAAAGGCGATGTCATCGCCGATTCATCTTCGACTGTAGATGGCAATTTGGCTCTTGGCCAGAACGTTACCGTCGCTTTCATCTCTTGGGAAGGCGGCAATTTCGAAGACGCCATCCTGATCTCTGAGAAGCTGGTGCAGGAAGACCGCTTCACTTCGATCCATATCGAGAAATATGAAGTGGAAGCCCGCGACACGAAGCTGGGCCCGGAAGAGATTACCCGCGATATCCCCAACGTTGGTGAAGAAGCGGTGAAAGACCTGGACGAGTTCGGCATCGTGCGCATCGGCGCCGAGGTTGGACCCAACGACATTTTGGTGGGCAAGATCACGCCTAAAGGTGAAAGAGAACTGACGCCCGAGGAGCGCCTGTTGCGTGCCATCTTCGGCGAGAAATCGCGCGATGTGAAAGACACTTCGCTGCGCATGCCGCACGGCGAGCGCGGCAAAGTGGTCGACGTGCAAGTCTTCTCCCGCGAGGACAACATCGAGCTGTCCGCCGGTGTGGAAAAGATGGTGCGCGTCTCGGTCGCTCAACGGCGCAAGATCACGGCCGGCGACAAGATGTCCGGCCGCCACGGCAACAAAGGTGTAGTGTCCAAGGTTGTGCCCGTCGAAGATATGCCATTCCTTGAAGATGGCACACCCGTTGACATCATCCTCAATCCGTTGGGCGTCCCTGGTCGTATGAACATCGGCCAGATCCTGGAAACGCACCTGGGCTGGGCTGCCAAGCGACTCGGTTTCCGCGCCCTGGTGCCTGTGTTCGACGGCGCCAGCGAAGAGGAGATCGAAGCCGAACTGGCGCGCGCCTGGTTGGTCGACGAGGCTTGGCGTGAAGCCGGCAGGAAAGCTTGGGCCTGGTTGGCCGAGCAAAATGGCAAATACGATGCCGAGTCGCTCGAAGATGAAAACGAAGTCCGAAACTTATATCTGGAGCAGTGGCTGGGACGCAAGAAATACGATGTGTCCAGTCTGGTGCATGACCCGAACTATGCCCGCCAGTCGGTTGTGACCGAATGGCTCAAGGAACAGGGTTACGACCCCGAGGAAATTTTGGCCTTTAGCGCTGCAGACGCCTCCAGCCAGGCGCGCAAAGAGCGCGGTGAAAAGGCCATCAACGCTTGCGCTCGTTTGTGGCTGGAAAGCATCGGCGAGAGCGCAGGGCGAGGGGATGACGAGAAACTGCGCGCCGCGGCCATGGAAGCGATGTTGAAAGTCGGCAAGCCCGTTCCTTATCTGGGCAAGCAGACGTTGCGCGACGGCAAGAGTGGCGTTCCCTATGACCAGGCCGTGACCGTGGGCGTGATGAACATGCTCAAGCTGCATCACCTGGTCGAAGACAAGGTGCATGCTCGCTCTACCGGCCCTTACAGTCTGGTGACCCAGCAGCCGCTGGGTGGCAAGGCTCAGTTCGGAGGGCAGCGCTTCGGCGAAATGGAAGTGTGGGCGTTGGAAGCCTATGGCGCTGCATATACGCTGCAAGAGATGCTGACCGTGAAGTCCGATGATGTGGTCGGCCGCGTCAAGACCTATGAATCCATAGTCAAAGGGGAGCCTATCGAGGAACCCGGCATCCCGGCTTCCTTCCGGGTGCTGGTGAAGGAGTTGCAGAGCCTGGGACTTTCCGTGGAAGCGGATACTGACGAGGGCGTGGTGAAATTCGGCAAGGAAGAGCAGCGCGCCCGCCCACCGCGGCTAGGCACGGGCTTGCTGGGTCTCGGCGAGGACCTGAAGACCACTCCTTGACGTAAAAATCGCTTACGGTTAGAATTGGCGTTCGCGATTGATGAAAAAACGAAGGTAAAGGCGAAAGCCCCAATTGAATAGTCAGCCGTAAAAAGATCGAGGCCATCATGCACGCGATGGCCTCGATGTATGTGAAAAGGAAGAAATTAAGGAGTAGGAGCAGTGCCGACAATTAATCAGCTGGTGCGCAAAGGCCGCACCACCAAGCGAAGCAAGACCAAGGCGCCTGCGCTGCAGTACGTGTTCAACACCTACAAGCAGCGCCGTATCCGCCTGCCCAAAGGCTCCCCGCAGAAGCGCGGCGTCTGCACCGTGGTGCGCACCATGACGCCCAAAAAGCCGAATTCGGCGCTGCGCAAGATCGCCCGCGTGCGCCTGAGCAATGGCATGGAAGTCACCGCCTACATCCCGGGTGAAGGTCATACGCTGCAGGAGCACTCTGTGGTTCTGGTGCGCGGCGGTCGCGTAAAAGATCTGCCCGGCGTTCGTTATCACATTGTGCGCGGCACGCTGGACACCACCGGCGTCAACGATCGCAAGCAGGGCCGCTCTAAGTATGGCAGCAAGCGCCCCAAAGCCGCAGCCTAGATGCATTCAGAAATTATTTTGGAGTAATGTATGTCACGCAGAAAACGACCTGATAAACGAATCGCTTTGCCAGATGCTCGCTATAAGAGCGTTGAGGTTCAGGCATTCATCAATCGGGTAATGAAGAACGGAAAGAAGAGCACGGCCACACGTATTGTTTACGGCGCGCTGGACTTGATCGAAAAGCAAAAGAAGGGCAACCCAGTGGAAGTCTTCCAGGCCGCGCTCAAGAACGTCGGCCCGCAGATGGAAGTGCGCCCTCGCCGCGTGGGTGGCGCCACTTACCAGGTGCCCATGGAAGTCGGCGCGGCGCGCCAGTTCGCACTGGCTTCGCGCTGGCTCATCTCCGCGGCGCGCGCCCGCGGCGGCAAATCGTTCGCCGAAAAGTTGGCTGGCGAGCTCACGGAAGCTGCGGCAGGGCAGGGCTCCTCTGTGCGCAAGAAGGACGAAACCCATAAGATGGCGGAGGCCAACCGGGCTTTCTCCCACTATCGCATTTAGTATTCGCTTGGAGTCCTTAGCACCTTATCATGAGCAGCAAATTCTCCCTCGAGAAGTTTAGAAATATCGGCATTATTGCCCATATCGACGCAGGAAAAACCACCACCACCGAGCGCATACTGTTCTACACCGGCAAGACCCATCGTCTGGGTTCGGTAGACGAAGGCAACACCGTCACCGACTGGATGGAGCAGGAACGCGAGCGGGGAATCACCATTGTGTCCGCCGCGGTCACCGCTGAGTGGAAAGACTACCTGATCAATATCATCGATACGCCAGGTCATATCGACTTCACCGCCGAAGTGCAGCGTTCGCTGCGCGTGCTGGATGGAGGCATCGTGGTGTTCGATGCGGTGCAAGGCGTCGAACCGCAAAGCGAAACCGTATGGCGCCAGGCGGATCGCTATGCGGTGCCGCGCATTTGCTTCGTGAACAAGATGGACCGCGTCGGCGCGTCCTTTGACAACAGCATCGATAGCATACGTGAGCGCCTGGGCGCCAATGCCATTGCCATGCAGATTCCGATCGGTTTTGAAGCGGAATTCCAGGGTGCTGTCGACTTATTGGAACAGAAAGCCATTATTTGGGAGGACGAAACGGGCAGCACCCCCGTGGTTCGCGATATCCCCGCAGATTTGCACACAAAGGCCAAAGATGCGCGCGAGCGCATGGTGGAGGCCATAGCGGAAACCGATGATGATCTCACCCACAAATATTTGGAAGGAAAAGAGATCGGTATCGATGAGTTGAAGTCTGCATTGCGGCGTGCGGTGATCAGTGGCAAGGCGTATCCCGTATTCTGCGGCTCCTCATTAAAAAATCGCGGCGTGCAACCGGTATTGGATGCCGTCGTGGATTATTTGCCGTCTCCGCTGGATATCCCTGCGGTACAGGGAATCGACCCGCGTACGGATGAACCGGTTGAACGCCATGCGGACAGCAAGGAACCGCTAAGTGCGTTGGTCTTTAAGATCGTGGCCGACCCCTATGTCGGGCGGCTGGCTTATTTCCGCGTGTATTCTGGAAAGATTACAAAAGGTGGTTCGGTATACAACCCGGTTAAGCGCAATCGGGAGCGGATCGGTCGCTTGATCCGTATGTACGCTGACCGTCGCGAGGAGATCGACGAAGTAGAAGCCGGGGACATTGGCGCCGTGTTGGGATTAAAGCAGTCCATCACTGGCGATACGCTTTGCGATGAGACTAAGCAAATTGTCTTGGAAAACATTACCTTCCCCGAGCCGGTGATCTCGATTGCTATAGAACCAAAGACTAGCGCCGATCAGGACAAAATGGCCGAAGCGCTGCACCGGCTATCTGAGGAAGATCCCACATTTCGCGTGGCTTCCGACCAGGAGACGGGCCAAACGGTCATCTCTGGCATGGGCGAATTGCACCTGGAGATTCTGGTTGACCGGATGCTGCGCGAGTTCAGCGTGCAGGCCAACGTTGGCCGCCCGCGGGTTGCTTATCGCGAAACAATCACCCGACCAGTTGAGAAAGCGGAAACTCGCTATGTTAAACAATCCGGCGGACATGGTCAGTATGGCCACGTCGTATTGGAGATGGAACCAGCAGCCCCGGGGACAGGCGTCACTTTTGAAAACAATATCGTCGGAGGGGTGATCCCCAAAGAATTTATTAGCGCAGTGCAAAAAGGCGTGATGGAAGCTGCCGAAGGCGGGGTTGTGGGTGGATATCCGGTAGTGGATATTGCCGTTTCGCTGTATGACGGTTCTTATCACGAGGTCGATTCCAGCGAAATGGCTTTCAAGATGGCTGCCTCTATGGCCTTCAAAGAAGGCATGCGCCAGGGCAAGGCGGTGCTGATGGAGCCGATCATGAAAGTGGAAGTGATCGTGCCTGAGGAATTCCTCGGCGACATCGTGGGGCAGCTCAGCGCGCGGCGCGGCGAGATCCAGGGTATGGAGGCCCGCCCAGGCGGAGCCCAGGCGATCCGCGCCATGATGCCCCTATCGGAGATGTTCGGCTACGCCACGGAACTGCGCTCGGCCACAAAAGGCCGCGGCGCGTTTACAATGGAGTTCGATCATTACCAGCAAGTGTCTTCAACCCTTGCTGAAGAACTGATCAAGAGCAACTAAGTGAAATCATAAGGAGAAGGATTCATGGCGAAGGAAAAATTTGATCGCAGCAAACCGCACCTGAACGTGGGCACCATGGGGCACATTGACCATGGCAAGACCACGCTGACGGCTGCGATCACCAAAGTGGCGGCCATGCTGGGCAAAGGC